>JBDGSA010000073.1:0-46608 GCA_042217755.1 Haloglomus sp.
GAACGTTCCGTGTAGCCGGCACAACGGTGAGACATCATGTTCGAAGAAGCAATCAACTACCCCCGGAAGGGCGAGAAGAACTGGACGACCGTCGCAGTCGGTGGCATCCTGTCGCTGCTGTCGTTCCTGTTCGCCCCCGTGTTCCTCGTGCTCGGTTACGGTGCGCGGGTACTCCGCCACGCCGCGGCCGACCCCGAGAGCGAGACCGCGCCCGTCTTCGACGAGTGGGGGGACCTGTTCGTCGACGGTCTGAAACAGTTCGGCGTCGCGTTCGTCTACCTCCTCGTTCCCGGCGTCGTGTTCGGCGTCTCCGTCGGTGGCGCCATCTCCGGCACCGTGAGCGCGACCGGCCTCGGGGCGCTCGTGGCCCCGTTCGTGACGTTCTACGCCACCGTCTCGGCATACTACCTGTACGGCGGCGCCGTCGGCGTAATCGACCCCGACGCCGACGAGGGGAGCCCCGAGTCGACGGCGGGCCAGCCCACGGCCTGAGCGCCGGTGGTCATATCGGACCGGTAGCGCTCTGCTGTGGAAGAATGTAGATATTCTGTTCTATCATCGATTATATCTCACTTACTGACATAGTCAAGCATATTGTAAAATTACCATCGAGATATTCTATAAAAACTGACTCGAACGAACAACTCGGCCTGCTCGTCCAGTCACGCCTCGGAGGAGTCCGCGAGCGAGTAGGTCGGCGGCACCCAGCCGAACGCGCCCGCCGCGGCGAGCGGGCCGCCCGTCCAGCACAGGAGACTCAGCGCGTTCGCCGCCGGAATCGCGGCCGCTGCCGCCTCGCCCGTGGTGAGCGGCGCGAGCACGGATGTCAGGACGAGCCCCCGGTACGCGCTGGCCGGGCTGAGCGCGAGATACCAGGGCAGGCCCGCCGGTCCGACGACCCCGGAGGCGAGGCCGAGGACGATAGCGAGGTCGAAACCGAAACTCAGCAACACCACGACCAGAAGCGTCAGCGCCAGCACCCGCCGTCCGGTCCGGACGAGCGTCGAGAGGGCCAGCACCACCGCGAGCGTCATCGCGGCGAACCAGCCCGTCAGCACGACGAACCGGAGGAAGTACACCGGCGAGTCGACCCCGGGGGTACGCGTCAGTCCAGCCGGCGAGAGCGAGTAGAGCGGGACAGCGAGACTCGTCAGGAGCAACGCGCCGACGACGAGACCGACGAGGGTGACTGCCCGTCCGAGGTAGACACCCCCCACGTACTCGACCGAGGAGACGGGGAACGTCCGGACGACGTCGAGTTCGCCCCGCTCGCGCTCGACCTGGATCGTCCGGTAGCCGAGCGCGGCCGCCGCGACCGGGACCAGTAACTCCATCGGCGTCAGGAGCGCCACCGAGAGCTGGATGTAGCCGCTCCGGCCGCTCAACGCCGCCACCGCGAGACAGACACCCAGAACGACGCCGGCGACGAGCCGCGTGACTCGGGCGCGACGGATCGTCCGGAACTCCCGGTCCAGAACCGCGAGCAGTCGGTCTGTCAGTGCGCTCATGGTTCCTCGGTCGCGGTGTCGCCAGCCTCCCTCGTCCCGGCACCGTCTGCCTCCCTCGTCCCGGCGCCGTCGGATTCCGGTTCTGGGTCCGGCGCCGGCTCCGAATCCGAATCGGGCTCGGCGACACCCGTCTGTGCGCCCGGTTTGTCGACGATTGCTCGGAAGGCGGCCGTCAGCGACTCGGTCCCCGTTCGGTCACAGAGCGCGTCGGGAGACTCGTCGGCGACGATGGTCCCCCGATTCAGAACCAGCAGCCGCGTCACGTCTGACACGTAGGCCAGCCGGTGGGTCGCCAGGAGGACCGTTCCGCCCCCTTCACGGAGCCGCCGAAGTACCTCGAAGAGCCGGTCGGTCATCGCCGGGTCGAGCCCGCTGGTCGGCTCGTCGAGCACCACCAACTCCGGCCGGCCCAGCGTCGCTACCGCGAGACCAAGCAGCCGGCGCATCCCGCCCGAGAGGTCCGCGACGCGTCGGTCGTGCACGTCGCCCAGTCCGACGCGGTCGAGGGCACTCTCGACGTCCGGCTCGGTGTCCAGCAGCGACGCGTAGAACCCGACGGTCTCGGCGACTGTTCCCGTCGGGCGGAAGGAGGGGCTCTGTGGGAGGTAGCCGATCGGGCGCTCGCCCGACGCGTTGAGGGTGACAGTCCCGCTGGCCGGGAGCGCCAGGCCGGCGAGAAGCCGCACGAGCGTCGTCTTGCCCGATCCGTTCGGCCCGACGACGGCCACGGTGCTCTCGGCCGACACCTCGAACGAAACCGCCTCGAGCACGTCGGTCGACCCGAACGACTGCGAGAGGTCGTCGACGGTCAGTATCGCGGGCATGGCGGTCCCGCAGGAACGGCGACATCATCTGTCGCGACACGACCAGCACTCGACGCGTGCATCGCGTCCGCGGTTCCGTCGGGGCGCCGCATAATACTTGGCTCTGTCCGCGCAATCGTCGGCGATGGACTCCCGTCGGGTCGTCCTCGCCGCCGTCGTCGCACTGGCGGTGAGTCCGGCGCCGTTCCTCGCACAGCCGGGTGGCGGGAGCGGCGCGTCGCCGGTGCCGTTCGACGAGACGAAGACTGTCGGCCTGTCCGACCGGACGACGCTACAGGCGACCGAGTCGAGCGTCGTCATCCCACAGGCGGAGGTGTACTACGCCCGCTACCGGTACGTCGTCGGCTACTGGGGCGTCACGTCGCTACTCGCCCGACTCCGGACCCAGCAACAGCGGGAACTCGGGCGCCCGCTCGCGGTGTTCGTCTCGGACTTCGCGGGGCGGAACCTCACCGTGACCGACGAGCGGTACCTCCGGCTCGCGGACGGCGCTCCGCCCGACTGGACCACCGCGAGCGAGGCGTACTTCGTCGTGAACAGCAGCGCACGCATCCCGACGCGGAACACGACGGTCGTTCCCTTCTCCGTCCGCCGGGACGCGGTCGCGTTCGCCCGGCGATACGGCGGTGAGGTCAGGCGGTGGGAGGAACTGCAGTCGCTTCCGGTCGGACGCGTCGGGCGGTCGCTCGCGGCGTGGCAGGACCTGGCCGAGCGGCGCCAGGCGCGGGCCGACCGTGTCGTCCGGCGGAGCCGAGGGCTCCTGCCACGCCCCGTCTCGGTCAGTGTCGGCAGCGGGACTGATTCGAGCACCGTCGACAATGAGACCCGCTTGCGCGCGGCCATCCGCCGCGCGCCGCCGAACACGACCGTCCGCCTCGGTCCAGGCACGTACCACACCGACGGCCTCACCGTCACGAAGCCGCTGACACTCCGGGGCGCCGGCCCGGACCGGACGCGCATCGTCGGCGACGGGAACGGCAGCGTCGTGACCGTCACCGCCCCGCGGACGGCCATCGCGGGCGTCTCCATCGTGGGCGTCGGAAACGACCGGACCGGACTGAACGACACCGACGTGAACGTCTCGGTGCCGCGCGACTCGTGGAAGTACGACTACTATAAGATTCACGGCTACGGCGACGCGGCGGTCGTGTTCGACGAGGCGCCGGCGTCGCGCGTCTCGAGCGTCCACATCAACACCACGTCAAGCGGTATCGTCGCCCGGAACAGCCCCGGAACCGTCGTCACCAACCTCACGCTCTATGGGACGAAGCGTCACGAGGACGGTTTCCTCGGGGTATCTGCGATCGGCGCCGGCGTCGTCGTTCAGCACTCGCGGTTCTACGGCGGGAAGGTCGGCGTCTACAGCTACGACGCCCCCGGGCTGGTCGTCCGCGACTGCGAGACGCGGGGGATGCTGGTCGGCGTCCTCAACCTCTACTCGCCCCGCTCGCTTCTCACCGATAACACCGTCGACGACGTCTGGAACGGCATCTACCTCGAGACACAGTCGTACGGCAACATCGTCGCGGAGAACTTCCTCCACAACACCCGCAACGGGTTCGTCGTGGAGGGACGGGCGAACTACCTCGCCCGGAACACCGTCGTCCACAGCGTCCACGGAACGCAGGTCGAGGGCGGGACGTCGCGCTACTGGCGGAACGTCCTCGCGTACAACCGCATCGGCGCCCGGAGCGACGCGCTGCTTCCGAGCAACCGCGTCTCCGAGAACGTCTTCCTCGGGAACGCGGAGTACGTCGAGACCCAGCGCTGGAACGTCCTCCACGTCTGGCGCGGGAACTACTGGGACGGCGCCGCCGTTCCGCCGTTCGACCGCCCGGGGCGCACGTTCCGCCCGACGGGCCCGGTCGACAGTCTGGCCCGCGTCCCCGGGGCCCGGACGCTCGCTGCGGCGCCCGCGACGTCGCTGTATCGGCGACTCCAGCGGGTCGTACCCGGACTCCGGGCCGCCGGTGTCGTCGACCCGGCGCCGCTCGAGCGGCCGCCAGAACCGGTCCGCTGGCGAGCCCTCCGCGCGCGCTACGGTAACCGGACGGGTCCCCACCCCGACGCGGACCCGTGGGACTTCGAGGCGTAACTCCCAGAGAATCCAATGACAAACTAAATGACCATTTTTGAGATTAATTTATAATCTATACAGAATATTCGAGTTATTTTGTATTTATCAGAGGCCTTGATGAACGTCGGGTGCGTCCATCCCGGGCAGTACATCGTCCGCCAGTCGTTCGACCTGCTCGAGGTACAGGTCGACGAACCGGGCCGCGCCGTCGCTGTCGAACTGCGTCAGTCGGTACCGACAGAACAGGTGGAGTTCGCCGTCGAACGTTCCCACGGCGATGCCGACGGGGAGCTGGTCCCACGTGGGCGGCGCGAACCAGACCCGGCCCTCGGTTCCGTCCTCGAGCGACGGTGACACCGGGACGTTCCCGAGATTGGTCAGGACGACCGTGTCGAGCAGGCGCGAGCCCGGCCCCTCGAGCAGGTCGGGGAGGTGACGCTCGAGCGCGACCGGCAGGTCCGGGAGCAGCGAGAGGGCCGCGTAGGTCGCCTCCGGGAGGTCACGCTCCTTGATGCGGGTCGTCTGCCGGGTCACTGTCCGCAGGGTGTCGACGGGGTCGCGTCGGTCGCTCCGGTCAGTCCGGACGCGTTCGAACAGCGTGTACATCGCCATCACCTGGTAGAACCAGTCGTCGGGACGGACGTTGACCGGCATCATGACGCTCAGCCAGCCCGTCGGCTCGCCGTGAGCCTCGTTCCACCGGTCGATGGTGCGGTGGAGCGCCGCCAGGAGGACGTCGTTGACCGTGACGCCCGACGGCGGCGCGTCGATGAGTCGAGCCGTCGACTCTGGGTCCAGCACGCGGCGCTCGTACCCCCAGCCCGGCCGGTCCGAGCCGCCGTCCTCGGCGATGTCGGTCGGACTGAGGACCCACTCTCGGAGGCGGCGGGCCACGGTGGCGGCGGCGTCTCGGGCGTCCGCGAGTGTCTCGGGGCGGCAGTCCGCCAGCAGCGAACGCGACTCGCACAGGCTGATCGAGTCCGCCGTCGGTTCCCCGCCACGGTACGCCGTCAAGACAGCCCGAGTGAACCGGAGCAGCCCGACTCCGTCCGAGACGACGTGGCTCGTCGACTGGAGGAGCCGGTCGCCGCCGTCGATGCCGCCGCCGCGGTAGACGACGATGGCGAACGGGGGCTCCTCGGTCAGGTCGAACGGTCGGCTGTAGAGGCGATTTCGAACGGTCCGGACGTCGTGTTCGTCTCCGTCGACCTCGTAGATGGGGACCGGTCCCGGTTCGGCCGGGATCTGCCAGCGATACCGCGTGTCGATCGGGCGCGCGGGGCGGCGCCGCGCCCGCGACATCGGATGCCGCGCCATCGCGGTCCGGGTGGCCGTCGCCAGCCGGTCGACGTCGACGGTGGCCGACGTCGCCAGTTCGATCTGTATGTTCAGCGGCCGGAAGCGCCGCTCCAGGTGGAGGGCCATCTCCTCGACGAGCGTGAAGGGGAGCGTGCCGCGCATCGTCGGGGTGCTCTGTCCGTGCGGCCAGCCCGCTGTTAAAGGCTGGCGCCAGCGTTGTGCGGCCACCGAACGGCCGACGGGTCGAGACACGCCGGCGCTCGGGAACGGCAGGGTCTTTGCGGGCGGGCCGCCGAGTCGCGGTATGCGCATCCAGGATCGTCAGGCCGTCGGGGAGGGCCGCGAGCGAATCGAGGTCGTCCCCGAGAGCCTGGACGACCTGTGGCACCTGACGTACGTCATCGAGCCGGGCGACGAGGTCGGCGGCGACACGACCCGGCGCATCCAGCGCGACGACGAGCAGTTGCGCGACACGGGGGGCGAGCGCGAGCACATGTACGTCACCCTCGAGGTCGACGATGTCGAGTTCGCGAAGTTCGCCAACCGCCTGCGCGTCGGCGGAGAGATCGTGGACTGTTCGCGAGAGGACCAGCTCGGGCTCCACCACACCCTGAACGTCGAGGAGCGCACGGAGATCGAGATCACAAAGCGCTGGAAGACCGACCAGCTCGAGCGGCTCCAGGAGGCCGTCGAGGCCACCGAGAACCCCGACGTCGCCATCGCGACCGTCGAGGAGGGCGAAGCGTACGTCCACACGGTCGCCCAGTACGGCGTCGAGGAGCGCGCCGCCATCACCGCAACCACGGGCAAAGGCGAGTACGCCCAGCCCCGCACTCGACTGTTCGAGGAGTTGACAGACGTGCTCTCGCGGATGGACGTCGACGCCATCATTCTCGCGGGCCCCGGCTTCACCAAGCGGGACGCACTCGACCACATCGAAGAGCACGCGCCCGACGTGGCAGAACTCGTCACGACCGTCGACACCTCGAGCGCCGGGGACCGCGGCGTCCATGAGGTACTCAAGCGCGGCGCCGTCGAGGAGGTCCAGGCCGAGACCCGCATCGCCGAAGAGGCCGACGCCATCGACGAACTCATGGAGCGCATCGGCGAGGGCCACGAGGCGGCCTACGGCATCGAGAGCGTGATGGAGGCCGCCGAGTACGGCGCCGTCGACGAACTGCTCATCCTCGACGAGCGCCTGCGCGCCGAACGCGCCGGCGAGGGCGACTGGGACGTCGACGCGAACGACCTCGTCGAGACGGTTGAGCAGAAGGGCGGCGAGGTGACGGTCTTCTCGAGCGAGTTCGACCCCGGGCAACAGCTGAAGAATCTCGGCGGCGTCGCGGCGCTGCTGCGCTACCGCATCGACTGAGTAGAACACTCCGGGTCACCGCGGGGAACTCTTGTCTGTGTACACTCGAATACATCCAGATACGTACTATGCCCGTCCAGTTCGACGAGTACGAGCGGAGCGCCGAGCAGGTCGACTGGCGGCCGACACCGGGGTCGAACGCCGCGACGATCCTCGCCTTCCTGATCCGCCATCGCGGCACTGGGTTCACGCCGAGCGAGATCGCCGAGGAGACGGACGTTCCGGTCGGGAGCGCCGGACCAACCCTCCAGCGCCTCAACGAGCGCGATCTGGTTCGACACCAAGAGCCGTACTGGGCCGCCGCCGAGGACGACCGTATCGCCGCGTACGAATCGATGCTCCGGGAGATGGAGGCACTCGCGGACG
This sequence comes from Haloglomus sp., assembly GCA_042217755.1. Lineage (GTDB taxonomy): Archaea > Halobacteriota > Halobacteria > Halobacteriales > Haloarculaceae > Haloglomus. Next base: position 7,447 of record JBDGSA010000073.1, read on the forward strand.
ACGACGCGTGGTGAGGTCGACACCACCGAACACACGGTCGACGAGGAGGAACTCGCCAAGTGGCGGATGGAGGAGGAGAACGGAAGCCGTGACGGGGCCGACAGATGACTCACCGTCGCGGCGAGGTCGTCTGGTATCCCGCGATGTTCACTGACTACGACAGACCGTTGTTCCGTGACGAAACTGGCCCGTGTCTGCGGCGGCGAGTGAGCGGCTCTTTGGCGATGCCTCACGCCACGTCCACCGTCAGCCCGTCCTCCGCGAACCGGACCTCGCCGTCGTAGGCCTCGCCGACTGACTCCAGCATCGCGTCCTTCTTCCCGACCGTGTGCGGGTAGAGGTGCGTCAGGTAGACCGATTCGTAGTTGTGGCCGGCCAGGGCCTCGCCGAGCGAGGTGGGCGTCGGGTGGTTGTCGACGTCGACCGCGTCGGGGAACGAGCAGTCGTGGACGAACACGTCCGCGCCGTCCGCGAAGCGCGCGAGCCGATCGGTCGCCTCCGAGTCGCCCGAGAAGGCGAACACGGGGCCGTCCCCGTCGCCGCCGTCGGGCGTGATGCGGTAGGCGTGGCAGTACATCGAGTGGACGGTCTCTGCGGCGTCGACCGAGAAACCGGCGAGGTCGACGGGCGCCTCGTCGGGCGTGACCTCGCGCAGGCGGAGGTCCAGCCGGTCCTGCATGTAGTCGTGGACGTCCAGCAACCCCTCGACGAGGTCGCCCGTGCCCGGCGGACCGACGACGCGCAACGACTCGGCGCCCGCCAGCCAGCGCGCCTTCATCAGCGGCAGGAGGTCCGAGACGTGGTCGAGGTGATGATGGGTCAGCAGGAGGGTGTCGACGCCCTCGTAACCCGTCTCGGTGGCGGCGAGCGAGTGGAGCACACCGCTGCCGCAATCAATCAGCAGCGGCCCCGCCGCGTCCGCTCCGTCACCACCGTCGACAAGCAGTCCGGTCTGCATCCGCTCGCCGGTCGGCATCGCGCTCCCGGTTCCGAGGAAGGTTACCTGCATGCACAGACCGTGGCCCGAGCGGCGCAAAAGCGGTGTGGTCGGACACAACGATCAGGGACCCGCGGTCGAAGTGGTCGAGCTGAAACTCTCCCCTGGACGAGGTCGAATGCGGCCGCTCGCGGTACGAACCAGTCGAATTGTGCATCGAATGAGAACCCAGTCCTCGAACAGTCGGGGGATCGCTTCGGAGGGCCGTCAGACGCTCGGCGCACGGCGCCACAACGCATATACCCTGGCGGGACGGATATCGTGGTATGTTAGAGCACACCAATCCATACGTGTTCGGCGACGAGCGGGGTGACGGCGGTCTGGAAGCGGAACCGGAGAGCGACCACGGGACCGAGACGGTCATCGTGGACGGCGACGCGATGAGCTACCGGAGCTACCAGCGCCACGAAGCCGAGTGAGTGGTTGCCACGTTTCGAGGCGTGCACCCACAGAGAGTCCGCGAGCGGACGTCAGCGTGACCACCCGTCTCCCGACGAGACGGAGATATTCTAATTTTCCGTCATTTTCCCCGAATAGTCTCGATATTTTTAGAATTCGGGTTATTTTGTATTTATTGATCCACTGTGAGATCTCTTGGCTTCTCGGGACCGGACCGTTCGCGCCCCGGCTACCGACGCCGCGGGAGGAATCCGCATCGGCGCCGAGCGAGCGCGAGCATCCACCGGTGAGCAGCGGGTGAAACTCCACCGCGAACGGGTGTGGGAAACTCAAGGTTCTTACCGAGAGCCACGCAAGTGACCGGCGATGCCCTCCAGGCGGCAGTTCCTCGCGACGGCCGGCGCGGCCGCAGCAGCCGTCGGTCTGGCCGGCTGTTCCGGTGACGCTGACGACTCGCCGTCGGGACAGTGGCTGTACGACCCCGGCGCGGTGTATGGGCGGTCGTTCCCGTGGCAATCCTACCTGTCGGTGGCGATGCCGACGGCGTGGCAGCGACGCGAGCAGCTGCCTGACGAGTGGGTCGCGACGGCCACCTCCTTCGACGAGGGGGTGGAGTCCGTGAACGTGGACGACCTCGACCGGCTGACGACACTCGCGTTCGGGACCGAGGAACTGACCACCGTCGGGGCGACGGCCGCGGCGACAGGTGATATCAGGCCGCGGCCGGTGGTCCAGGAGTTCGTCGACGGGAACGTCACAGAGTACGAATCGGTGGCGGACTACCGACTGTTCGGCTACGCGCCGAGCTTCCTGCAGCGCGTCCAGCGCGACGGCGTGACCGCTCAGGGGACCTTCGGCCTGGCCGTCGGGCAGGGGACCGCCGTCGCTGGCGGCCTGCTCGCACCGACGGGAACCGCCGTCGACGCGGTGGCCGAGATGGTCCGGGCCGGGAGCGCCGCCGCGGGCGGCGCAGCCGCGGCTCCGAACGGCGACCTCCAGGTCGTGGGACGAGCGTTGCGCGGCTCGCCGCTCGGGAGTCCGCCTGTCTCCGGCGGCATCGCTTTCGAGGGCGAGTTCGCGTCGCGACTCGCCGGGGTCGTCCCCGAGAGCTGGCCCACGCTCGTCGCGATTCTCGACGACCTCCGCGCGTTCGGCGTGGGACTCCGGTTCGCCGAGGCGGCCACCCTCACCTCGTTCGTCTTCGTCTTCCACCCACGCTCTATCGCCGAGAACGAGAACCTCCGGACGGCCGTCCAGAAACTCCTCGACGAGTCAGAGGACCCCGACAGCGGCATCGTCGGCGTTCGGCTCGGCCCCGGCGCTCGTTCGCTGGTCGTTCAGACGACGGTCTCGGCGGAGGCCGTATGGACTGACTTCCGCGACAATCTGCCCGGTTTCTGAGACGGACTGTCGTGACTGAGGCCGACTGACGTGACTGAGACGGACTGTCGTGACTACCGGTCTCCGCCGACTACGGGGCCGGCGACAGCCGGAACTGACCCACGACAGTCCGTACGAGGCCGGACCCGGTCCGGCGGGTGACGTCGGTGTCACTCGCTTCGAGACCGCGGATGCAAAGCGTCAAACGGCCGCCGGCCGAATCAGTCCGCACTCATGGTTCTCGGGACCGACCGACGCGTATTCGCCCTGGCCATGGCGCGCATGGCCGACGCGCTCGGGAACTCCTTTCTCATCATCGTCCTGCCGCTCTACATCGCCAGCGGGCAGATCGCTATCGATGGCCTGACCGGCAGCCAGGTGCTCGGGTTCACGCTGACCGAGGAGTTCCTAATCGGACTGGTGCTCTCGCTCTTTGGCTTCCTCAACAGCTTCGGGCAACCCGTCACGGGGCGCCTCTCCGACCGTATGGGGGCACGCAAGCCGTTCATCCTCGGCGGCCTGGTGGTATTCGGAGTCGCGAGCGCGGCTTACCCGTTCGTCTCCTCGTACGCCGCGGTCCTCCTGGTCCGGGCGTTCCAGGGGCTCGGGGCGGCCTTCACGGTGCCCGCCACGGTGGCCCTCGTGAACGACTACGCCGCCGGCGACCGCGAGCGCGGTGGCAACTTCGGCGTGTTCAACACGTTCCGCCTGATCGGCTTCGGCTTCGGGCCCATCGTCGCGGGCATCGTCATCGCGGGCGGGCTCGGAAAGGAGACCATCACGCAGTACGCGCTCGGTGGATTCACGCTCTCGGGGTTCAACGCCGCGTTCAGCATCGCCGTCCTCGGCGCCGTCGTCTCGTTTGCCATGGTCACTCTGCTGGTAGACGAACCGCCGCGAACAGACGCGGATGCGGCCGATGACCTCTCGGTGAACGTACTCGACCCCGAAGGGGGGCTCGATACGGTGTTCGCGGTCGGCGTGGGAACGCTGTTCATGGCTCTCACTATCGCGCTGTTCGCGACGCTGCAGGAACCGATCAATACGGCGCTCGGGCAGGGGTCGACCCTGTTCGGCCTCCAGTTCTCCGCGGTGGTCGCGGCGAACGTCCTGCTACAGGTCCCGATCGGCAACTGGGCCGACGAGTACGGCCGGCGCCCGTTCCTCGTCGGCGGCTTCGCGCTGCTCGCTCCGGCGGTCCTCGTCCAGGGGCTCATTCCCCTGTTCACGGCGTCCGGAACCCTCACTGGCCCGGTGTTGATGCTCGTCGCCCGGCTCCTGCAGGGCGTGTCAGTCGCAATGGTGTTCGCGCCCGGCCTGGCCATCGCGGGCGACCTCGCCGGCGACAGTTCCGGAACCACGCTCTCGGTGCTGACGATGGCGTTCGGGCTCGGAATCGCGTTCGGACCGCTCGTCTCGGGCGTGCTCTACTCGTTCAGCCTGCTCGCCCCGTTCGCGTTCGGGGCCGCACTCTCGGTGCTCGCGCTCGTCCTCGTCGTCACGCAGGTCGAGGAGACGCTGGGCACCGGCGCCGCGCCGCCGGAGAGCGACGAACCGCCCGCCGTCCCACAGGACTGACGGGCCCGAATAACGCGACGCCCGGCCCGAGTGCCAGGGTGTGGCCAACCGAGCGAGGGGCAAGCCTTTGAGGTCGCCGTTCGACGCGACTGGCATGCCAGGCGACGAGGAGACGGTGACCTTCGAGTTCTATGGCACCGTTCGGGACGCGGTCGGCGAGAAGACACTTTCGCGGACCGTCGAGCCCGGAACGACTGTGAACGCGGCGCTCAAGCAGGTTGCGGCCGAACACCCCGACCTCTACTCGCTTCTGTTCACCAGCGAGGAGCGCCTCCGCCCACATATCAACGTCTCCCGCGACGGGGAGCCGATCCGCGACCTGGACGGTCCGGACACCGAACTCACACCGGGCGACCGGGTGACCGTCGCGCCCTCGGTCTCCGGCGGTTCCGGCGCTCCGGGCAGTGCCGGCGTCCCGGGCGGCTCCGGCGCCCTGGGCAGTGTCGGCGTTCCAGACGGTTCCGGCGCTCCGGGCAGTGCCAGCGTCTCAGACGGCCCCCGCGTTCCGGGCAGTTCCGATGCCACCGGGCGGGGACGGCCGGCACGGAGGACGAGTGAGGGCGAGCGATGACCGATCCGGCGCTCCCGTTCGAACTGGGGCAGATCCAGCTCGGCAACAACGCCTTCGAGGGTCAGAACAACTGCTACGTCATTGGCGCGAACGCCGACGGACCGACGACGCTCGTCGACACGGGCATCGCGACGCCGGAGACGGAAGCCGACCTCCGGGCTGGGCTCTCGGACTACGGCCTCGAGTTCGCCGACGTAGACCAGATACTGCTCACCCACTGGCACATGGACCACGTCGGCCTCGCGGGCGCCATCCAGACAGAGAGCGACTGCGTGGTCCGTGCCCACGAGGCAGACGCCGGCCTCATCCAGGGTGACGAGGACGCCGAGGCCGAATCGCGCGGAACGCTCGAACGCCTCGTCGACGAGTGGGGGATGCCCGACGACAAGCGCGAGGAACTGCTCGCGTTCATGGACGCCGGCGAGGGCAAGAGCAGCGACGCGCCAGACGTAGCGCCGTTCGTCGGCGGCGCGACCTTCGAGGCGGGACCCATCCAGGTGGAGGCGGTCCACCTGCCGGGTCACGCTGCCGGCCTCACGGGCTACGCCTTCGACGGCCGGGACGGGCGCGAACTCTTCAGCGGCGACGCGCTCCTCCCGTACTACACACCGAACGTCGGGGGCGCGGACACTCGCGTCGAGCGCCCGCTCGCCGACTACCTGGAGACGCTCGCCGACATTGTCCGGACGGGCTACACCCGGGCCTGGCCGGGGCACCGGGGCGTCATCGTCGACCCCGTCGGCCGCGCGGCGGACATCGTCGTCCACCACCGCGAGCGGACGGGGAAGGTGGTCGACTTCCTCCGCGAGTCGGGGCCCGCGGACCCGTGGACCGTCTCGGCTCACCTGTTTGGCGCCCTCTCGAGCATCCACATCCTCCACGGGCCCGGCGAGGCGTACGCGCATCTCCACCACCTCGAAGAAGCGGGCATCGTCGCGCGCGAGGGTCGCGCGTACGCGCTGGTCGAGGAGCACCCCGACCTCGACGCGCTCTTTCCGGACGTAGCCAGCGGGGCGCTGCGTCCCGACGCAATTCCCGGCCCCGGCTAACACGCCGGATTCGGCGCCTCGATTGCGGGATCTGGGCCATTACGTCCGCTGAATCCGACGAATCACCACTCGCTGTTCCTTTCCCTCAACGTTTAAACCCGAGCCGTGAGTGATACCCGACTGGTGATATAGGATGCCCGAACGTTCCAACCCCGAACTTCCCGACCTGCCGTACGACTACGACGCACTGGAGCCGTTCCTCGACGAACAGGTGCTGACGTGGCACCACGATACCCACCACAACGGGTACGTCAACGGTCTCGACTCGGCCGAGGAGACGCTGGCCGAGAACCGCGACGAGGGCGACTTCGGGTCCTCCGCGGGCGCGATCCGCGACGTGACCCACAACGGCAGTGGGCACTACCTCCACACCCACTTCTGGGAGAACATGTCGCCCAACGGCGGCGGCGAGCCGTCGGGTGACCTCGCGGACCGCATCGAGGAGGACTTCGGCTCGTTCGAGGGCTGGAAGGGCGAGTTCAAGGCCGCCGCGGGCGCCGCGGGCGGCTGGGCCCTGCTGGTGTACGACCCCGTCGCCAAGCAGCTCCGGAACCTCGTGGTCGACAAGCACGACCAGGGCGCGCTCTGGGGCAGCCACCCCATCGTCGCGCTGGACGTGTGGGAGCACTCCTACTACTACGACTACGGTCCGGACCGCGGCAGCTTCATCGAGGGCTTCATAGACCACATCGACTGGGGCTACGCCGAAGAGCAGTACGAGACGGTCGTCGACCTGTTCGAGTAGCGACGCGACGAGAGCGCCGCGACGGTTCCACATCCACGCATTCTTTCGCGCTCGCCCGAAGAGCGACAGCTCCGTCAACGTGTCTAGATATCGACAGGGCCGCGCACCGGAACATAAATGGCCGAACTGTTCGGGCCACGATGCAATCCCGTCTCGGGCGAACGTCCTCCCGATGAGACGACGTGCCTTCCTCGGCGCACTCGCGTCGGGAGGTGCGGCCGCCCTCGCTGGCTGTGTGTCGCGACAGACCGTAGAGCGTGTCTCCGCCACACCCGAGATACCGCGCGGCGAATTCTACCACGTCACGCTGCGGCTCGGCGAGCCGGGAAAGCAGTTCAACCTGCGCTACGAGGTAACCGCCGAGAAGCCGTTCGACGTGCTGCTGTTCGGTGGGCAGATCGACCCGGCGGAGTACGACGCCTATCGCCGGGCAGTCAAAGCCACGCGCGGCGAAGGCGGGAGTCCTCCGGGTGGCGAGCCCGGGAACCATCCGGATGCCGACCACGCGCCCGGTAACGGGCCCGAGAACTGCCCGCTGGATCCCGTTTCGCGCTCGCCCGGTCACGAGGGAGAGCATCCCGATCACTCGGCGTGCCCCAGGCCCTCGAAGTGGCACTCGGTCGTCGGAACCAGACACGGCGAGGTGAACAAACCGCTGCGCTCCGGTGTCCACCACTTCGTCGTCGACAACACGGCGCTCGGCGAGGCGACGCCGACCGGGACGCTCCGGCCGACCGTCGACCTGCAAGTCCGCGACTTCGAGATACTCTCCAGTTGACAGTCCAGCGGGGGGCAGGTGCTCGAGACCAGCGGCATCCGAGCCGTGACCAGCAACGGTTTATTCCGCTCGCGTCACGCTCAGGTATGCCCCGCCCTCGCGATTCGTTCGACGACCTGCGCGACATGGAGTTCCGCGAACCGGACGAGGTGCTCGACGCCGACAGGCTGTACACCGTCTACGAGATCGCCCGCCTGCTGCAGGGCGTTCCACTGGGCACGGAGCTGGACGTCGAGACCGAGAACGTGCTGCTCGACTGGGCCATCCCGTGGCTGATGTACAATCAAGAGCAATTCGTCTTCGCCGAACCCGAACACGAATCACAGCCGGGGTACTACGGGCTCAAGACCGAGAATACCCCGAGCGACGGCGACTGAGGCTGGCCTCCACTCACGATACCCGCGCCGACACCTGCTTCACGACACCCGCGCGTCCCAGTAGGAGACCGACGCCAGGTGGCGCCCGATGGGCGTCCGCACGAGGGCCGTGTCGACTTCGCGGAACGGCCGGGCGACCTCACCGGGAACCTGCCGGTAGAAGCCGTACGGGAAGACGAAGTCGTGGTCGGAGCGCTCCAACTGGAGGCCGGCGCCCCGCAGCAGGCGCTCGACCTCGCCGGTCGAGTAGAGGCGCGACCCCATCGGAAGCGCGAAGTTGTAGATAGAGCGGAACGAGAATCGCTTGAACGTGTCGAAGAAGACCTGATTCCGAGAGACACGAGCCATCTCCGAGAGGAAGGAGGCGGGCCGGTCCGCGAGGTGGAAAAACCGCATCGCCAGCACCGAGTCGAAGTGGTCGTCCGGGAACGGCAGACGCGCGGCGTCGGCGCGCATATACTCGAGGTGTTCGTCGACGCCGACCTCCTGGGCCTTCGTGCGGCCCTGCTTCAGCATCGCCGCGGAGATGTCCAGGCCGACGATGTCGGCGCCACGGTCCGCGAGAAGGGCCGTGAATCGACCGGTACCACACGCGACTTCGAGTACCCGCCTTCCCTCGAGGTCGCCGAGAGCGTCGAGCACGGCCTCCTTCTCGCGGTCGTCGATGAGGCGGCCGCCGTTCGAGAAGCGCTTGTCCTCGTAGGCGTCGGCCACGTCGTCGGACTGGTACCACTCGCGTCCCTTCACGTCCGTACCACTCCCCAGTCGGTGGATAAAACGGTACTGAAACACACTCGCGGTCGGCGACGGGAGCGGGGTCGGTTGGATGTGGTGAGCCGTCGCCAGAGCGGAGTTGTCGGGGGGTCGCCGTCGGAGTCGTTGAAGAGTCGCCGGGGGAGCGTCGAGAGAGCGCGGAGAGGCGTCGGGTGAGTCGCTACTCCGCCTCGGCAGCGGGCGTGTCGAGTTCGTCGAGGTCGATCTGCTCGGCGAGCAGGACTTCCTCCTGGCCGGAGACGTCGCGCTGCTCGCGGGCGAGCTGTTTGAGCTTCGACTGCGGCGAGAGGTCGCCGATGAGGACGCCGCCGATGACCCTGCCATCCTTGAGTGCGACGCGGCGCCACTCCGAGTCGGAGTACTTCCGTTCGACGAAGTCGTCGCCAAGCGTCGGATGACCGAAGGAGAGGAACGGGAAGTCGAAGTGGGTGATGGAGTACGAGGAGACCCAGCGGAACTCCGCTACCGCTTCGTCTGCGACCATGTTCTGGGCGGCGATCGAACCCTGCTCTTTCGCCGAGCCCCAGGCGCCGTTCTGGGCGCGCTCGCCGAGCAGCAGGTCGTGGAACCGCGTGATGTCGCCCGCGGCGTAGACGTCCTCGGCGTTCGTCTGCATGTACTCGTCGACGACGATGCCGTCGTCGAGGTCGATGCCCGACCCCCGGAGGAACTCCGTGTTGAAATCGAGGCCGATGGCGACGCCGACGAAGTCACCCTCGTAGAAGTCGCCGTTCGGGTCTGTCGCGCCGATGGCGACGCCATCTTCGTCGACCTCGAAGCGGTCGACGCCGGATTGGAAGACCGGCTCGACGTCCATCTCGCGCAGCGCCTCGTGGATGATTTCTGCGCCTTCCTCCGAGAGGGCATAGCGCCACCAGCAGTCGCCGCGCATCAGGTACTTCGCCTCGATGTCCTGGGCCCCGCAGATGGCCGCCAGGTCGATGCCCAGCAGCCCCGCGCCGACGACGATGCCCGTCTCGGCCGCTTCGGCGTGCGCTTTGATGGCGCGGGCGTCCTCGAACGTCCAGAAGTGGTGGACGCCCTCGGCGTCCGAGTTCTCGACCGGCAACTGGGTCGGGGTGCCGCCCGTCGCCACGAGGAGCTTGTCGTACTCGTAGGTGCCGCTCTCGTGGGTGTGGACCTCGTGGGCGTCGGTGTCGACCTCGGTGACGTACGTATTCAGTTCGAGGTCGATGCCACGCTCTGCGTACCAGTCCTCATCGTGGATGGAGATCGGCGCCTCGGGGAGCTTGCTTTTGGCGAACTCCTTGATGAGGATGCGGTTGTAGAGGGCCTCCCCCTCGTCGGTGAGGACCGTCACGTCCGAATCCGGATCCTCTTTCCGGATGGTCTCGGCGGCAGACGACCCCGCAATGCCGTCGCCGATAATGACGTGCGACGTAGCCATGACAGGGTCTTAGAAACCCCGGCAAATAGGGGTTGCTATCGCTCGAATCCCGGATGAAGATACGTGATGGATTCTTTGCGACGTTCCCCGAACCGGCGAATCGGCGGCGCCAGTCCGTCCGAGGGTCGGGAATCGGGACGTGGTGTCGGGAGGTTCAAGCGTCTCCGGGCCCACGATTCGGACATGAAGATCCGCCAGAACCTGCGTCACTGGGCGGCCAAGAAGGCACTGACCACGCCCGTCATCGGATCGCGGGTGTCGGACAGACTGGTCGATATGCACACCGATATCTTCCTCGGAAAGACGGACGAGTCGAACCACGACGCCCGTCGCGACCACCTCGACGACTTCTTCGACGCCACGATGGACACCTACGTGGCTGCGCTGGAAGCGGGCTACCCCGAGGCGGAAGCCCGCGAGATCACGCACATCCAGGCCAACTTCGACTTCTTCAACCACGGCTGGACGGAGATGATGGAGATTCCCGCGGCCGAACTGGAGGACCACTACCGCCGGTACGAGTCGTTCTTCTCCGACCACGGCATCACCATCGACGACCCGCTGGGCGAGTTCGCCCCACCCGGCGGCGTGACCAAGGCGCCCGCCACGCCGGAGAAACTGGCGGACCCCGAGTACGAGAACGCCCTCGAGGGGTTCGCCGACGACGTCTACGTCGAGACGCCCGACGGCCTCCTGAAGGGCCAGGGCACCGCGGAACCCGAGGATGTCGACCCGACCGAGGCGCCCGGCGTGGACGACGAGGAAGCGAGCGCGGACTGACGGCCGTGTCCGCGTCCATTCCGAGGTCTGCGTCCGTGGCGGAATCTGTTCCGGTGTCCGTACCCGCGTCCGTTCCGAGGTCTGCGTCCGTACCCGTGTCCGCGTCGGCAGCCACATCCGTACCCGTGTCCGCGTCGGCAGCCACATCCGTGCCTCTGTCCGCGTCTCCGGCCCACGTCCGGTCACGTCGAGCGCCGCGCTCGCGACCGCCGTCGCTCGGCCCGCGACCGCGCGCCCCGTAGACAGCGTGGCCGACCTCTGGCTCCTGCCGATTCTCGGCCTGTTCATCGGCGCCACCGTCACCCTTCTCGGCGGGGGCGGCGGCGTCTTCTACTTCCTGACGCTCGTCACGCTCGTCGGCCTGCCCTACCGCGTCGCGGTCCCGACCAGCCTCGCCACGGTCGTCCTGACGACGGCCTTCGGCTCGTACGGCCACTATCGCGAGGGCAACGTCGCCGTACGCATCGGCGCGCTCGTCGTCTCGGGTGCCGTCGTCGGGACCTACCTCGGTACGCGAGCCGTCGGAAGCCTCCCCACGAGCCTCCTCCGGCGGGCGCTGGGCGGCTTCCTGCTCGCACTCGCCGTCGCGACGCTCGTCGTCGACCGGTACCGACCGTCTCCCCGAGACGCCGCTGGAACGAGGACGACGAGCGTGGCACTCGGCCCCGTCCGCGCCGGCGGCGCGGTCGCCCTGGGGGTACTGACGGGCGCTCTGAGTGCGCTGTTCGGCATCAGCGGAACGCCGGTCCTCCTGCCGGGACTGTTCGCCCTCGGGTTGCCGGCAACCGCCGTCGTCGGGACGAGCGTATTCGCCGTCCTCGGTGTCGCGGTGGCCGGCGTGGGCTGGTACGCCGGCCTCGGAGCGCTGGACCCGGTCGTCGCGGCCGCGTTCGGTCTGGGAGCGGCCGGCGGCGGCGTCCTCGCCCCCAGACTCCTGGCCGGTGCGCCGACCGACCGCCTGGAGGCGCTCTCTGGACCGGTGTTCGCCGGACTCTCCGCGCTGGCCGGCGTCGGCTTCCTGGCCGGCCTACTCTGAATCCCGTATCTACGCCGCTAAAGTGGCAGGTTACGTAGCAAAAATCGGAGTATTGAAATTACTTGGCAGATAAGTGAATAAACCGGCTATTCGACGTCGATTCCCGAGTCGACGTCTGACTCCCTGCCGAACCAGCGCCGGACGTCTCCGGCCGCGGCGTGCCCGGCGAGTTCGCCCGCGAGTGCGAGCCCGCCGGCCAGTGCCGCGACGGCACCGGCGTCGAGGCCAGCCGCGAGCCCGACGCCGCCGCCGAGGAGTCCGGACCCCACGCCGATGACCGCGGACTGTTCGGGGGTGTCGCAAAACGGGAGCGTGAATCCGAGGTCGAACGCCATACCTCACCTTGGAACTACGAGCGCAATAACTCACCGCCGGTCGGGACGGAGCGCGCGACCGAACGCTCCAACCGCACCGCCGCGGTACCGGCGCTCTCCAGTCAGACGAGTGTGTCGGGGCGGTCGCCGAGGTAGTCGAACACCGACCCCATCGCGAAGCCGTACACCAGGTGTGCGATGAACGTGACCAGCACGTACAGCGCGAGCGAGACGCCGCTGTAGCCGACGTTGAACGCCAGGACGAAGCCGGTCCAGAGGACGAACCCGTAGGCGAGGCCGGCCGTCGCGTAGTCGTCGCCGGGGAGATAGCGCCCGATAGAGGCAAAGAGGAGCGGCCACGTCGTCATCCCGCCGCCGAGGAAGATGATATACCCGGCCGCGAGGACCATATCCGGACCGAGGATCGCGTCCAGCCCGATGAGTTCGGCAGTGGTGCCAAAGGAGGACATCTCGAAGCCCCCCACCGAGGCGCCGACGAGAAGTACCACCGTCATCAGCGAGGACCCGACGAAGCCGCCGAGGGCGCCGACGAGCCCGTCGGCGAGGATGCCGGCCAGCACGTCCATGTTGGGCTCGGCGCTCTCGTTGGCGAGCGTCGTGTCCATGTTGGCGTCGTCGACTCCGTTGTCACCCTGTGACATGGGTACGCTTCACGCTCCCACTCGTGAAAAGGCTTCGTGTCGCCGGGCCGTCGGAGCCTGTTCCTGCCGGGAGCGTGAGCATGAGCGTGTCCCCGCGCCGCTCGGACTGGCGCTCCGGCACCCCGTCGGCAGTGCGGGCACACCGCGGTCGCCTGTATCGCTGGAACGGCTCACTCTGACGTGGACATCGCCGACCGCCGCGGCCGGCCCGGTGCCGAGTCGTAATGCAGCGCGGGTTCAGCCCCGCGCCCACCGGAGCAGTCGGCGGTAGAACTCGTCGGATTCCAGCGCTTCCGCGTCGCCGACGAGCGCGAGCGCGCGCTTCGCTCGCGTCAGCGCGACGTTCATCCGGCGGTGGTCGTCGAAAATCGGGCCCTCGACGTCGCCCGTCGCCACGAACGAGACCACGACGACCTCCTTCGAGGACCCCTGGAAGCGGTCGACCGTGTCGACGGCGACGCCGGTTCCCTCGAGGCGCTTGCCGATCTCGGCGACCTGTGCGCGGAAGGGCGCAATGACGCCGATGTCGGCGGCCGGGACACCGGCGTCGAGATACGAGCGCACGGTCTCGGCCACCGCGTCGGCCTCGGTCGGGTTCGTGTTCCCGACCCGCGACCCGTCCGGGTCCACGAACGCGACGGCGTCCCGCAGGTGGGCAGGCAGGCGCGCGGTGTCCACGCCCGCGAGGTCCGCGAGCCGGCGACCCGCCACCTCCGGCGTCGCCGGCCGCAACTCGCCGTCGTAGAACTCCTCGGAGGAGAACCACTGGATCCGCTGGCACATCCGGTACTGCCGGTCCAGCATCACGCCGGCGTCGGGGTGGGCGTCGATGAGCCGCTCGAACAGCGAGGTCTGGAGGTCGCGTGCTCGCGGGTCGCTTCCCTCCCCGCTCGGCTTCCGGGGCTCGCTCCGCTCGTCCCCACTATTCTCGGCACGGACGACCGGCGGCAGCTGCTGGTGGTCGCCGACGAGGACGAACCGGTCGGCGCGGTTCGTCGCGAGGAAGGTGCCCGGCTCCGTGAGCTGTCCGGCCTCGTCGACGACGGCCACGTCGAACTCGCGGGACTTCACCGCGCGTGACCCACAGGAGGCCGTCGTCGCGGCGACGACGGGCGCCTCGCGCAACTCGCGCGCCACGCGGTCGGGGTCGCCCGTCTGGTCGAGCAGGCGGTCGTGCATGTCCCCGCGGACGCCCGAGGTCGAGCCGACCCGCAGGAAGTCCTCGAATCCCTGGTCACGAAGGGCCCCCAGCGCGTTGTCGACGGCGCGGTTAGTGAACGCCGACAGCAGCACGCGATCGCCCCGCTCGACCAGCGCTCGGACGAGCGTCGCGAGCGTGTACGTCTTGCCCGTCCCTGGCGGACCGTGGACGAGCGCGAAGTCCTCGGCGTTGAGCGCGAGGTTGACGGCCTCGTTCTGGGACTCGTTGTTGTCGATGTAGGTCCCGTGGTCGTCGCGGAACGAGGGGTCGCGCCGGCCGAATAGCACGTCCTTGTGTTCCTCGTCGCCCGCGAGGATGGCGTCGTGGAGGGCGTTCAGCTGCCGGTCCACCGTGAGTTCGGACGGGTAGACGTCGATCCGGTGAACGTCGAGCGGTTCGTCGGCTGTCAGGCGGATCTTCCCGTCAGTCCCGCTCCCGAGGGACTCGACCCGGGCGAGTTCCGCCTTCGTCCGCGTCGGGTGGCCCTCGCTCACGATGACGAGGTCGCCCTCGCGGATTTTCGAAACCGATTCGCTCGTCCGGCGCGTGGTCAAGACCCAGTGACGCTCGGCCTCGTTCCACTCCCGGCCGACGGGATCGAGGTCGACGAGCGCGCGGTCGTCGTCGGCCCGTTCCTCGGCGGTCTGTTCCCACAGTTTGCGGTACTCGCGGTGGACCTCGCGGCGCTCTGCTTCGATGGCGCGGTAGAAGCGGTCGAAGTAGGTCTGCTCCTCCTCGGGGACCGCGATTCCGGAGATGGCGCCCGCCTTCGACTCCTGGTCGAGTCGGCCGGCGACCGCCATGCACGGGTCCTGCTCGAAGCAGTACTCGCACTTCGCGTTCCCCTCGTACCCCGTCGGGATGGAGTGGTCGTGTTCCATCGCCGCCAGGTGGTTCCGCTCGCGGAGGACGTACTCCGCAAAGCCCCGGCCGATGGCGAAGTCCTTCGCCGGCGAGAGGTCGCCGGACGCCTCCGTCCGGTCGAGTGCGGCGTTCTTGGTGTAGATGAGCGTCCCCGTGTCCGGGATGGCCGCCGCGGTGTCTCCGCCGCCACTGATGGGCGTCTCGGCGTCGTCCTCTCGGGGGGGCTCTCGCTCTGCGTCCGCGTACTCGCCGAGCATCAGTGCGTAGCAGGCCGCCTGCACCTTGTCGTGGAATCGTGGTTCGCCCTTCGTGTTCTTGCCTGTCTTCAGTTCGACGGGCGCGCCCCGGCGGACGGCGTCGGCACGACCCTTGATGCCGAACGTCTCCGAGACGAGGGTCTGCTCCGAGCGCCACTCGCTCTCCGCGGGCGCGAATGACTGCTCCGAGTCGGCGTTCCCCGACCCGTCCCCCTCTGTCAGCGTTCCCTGCTGGAGCCAGGCTTCGATGGCCGCGGCGTTGGCGCGCACCTCTGCCGCCACCTCGTCGCGGTCCAGCCCCAGCAGTCCGATGTCGAGCGCGGCCGCCTCGACGCTCTGCTCGACGGCCTCGTCGAGGTCGTTCCCCCGGAGGAGTTCGCCGAACACCTCGTGGACGACGGTCCCCTTCACGACCGGATACTTCAGCGGCGCGCCCTGCAGCTTGTTCAGGTAGTACATCCGCGGGCACTGGACCCACTCGCGGATGCCCGTCACGTCGACGAGGAAGTCCGGCTCGACGACGACCCAGGAGGTCGGTGTGGTCTCGTACTGTGTCTCGCCCTGCCACTCGTCGGTCTCGACGTCCGTCACGAGCAGATCCATCTCCGGCTCGAGGTAGTCGACCGTCTCGGCCCACTTGCGCCAGAGTGTCACCCGCGCCGGCGGCGCGGCACCGCGCTCCGGGCGGATCGTCACCTCCGCGAGGTCGGTCCCGCCGCTCACCGTCCGCGGCTCGCCCACCTCGACGACTGGCCCCCGAAGGTTCACAGCCGTCCCTGTGCCCTCGGCGGAAAGAGCGTGTCGGTCAGTTCGACCGTCCGCGGCTGGCTGGCTCGCCGAGCGGGCCGTAGCGGACGACACGCTCTTGCCGTCGCGCGTCAGAACCCCGGGTATGCGCGTGCGCGACTGGCAGGACATCGTCGAGGACGTGGTCGAGTCGAACGCCGACCCGTCAGACTGGCGGGCCGTCGCCGGAGACCGCCGCGGCGGCCTCGGCGAGGACTTCTTCGTCGGCCACCCCGACGCCGGCGTCTACCAGCTCAAGACCTACGCCCGCAACCCCTTCGACGTGAAGGGCGTGGGCGGCGAGGTGGCCCGGCGCATCGACGACGACCTCGACCCACTGTTCCCGAACCGCGACCACGACGGCCGGTTCGGCGTCCGCTCCCCGCCCGAGGACGAGGACGCCGCCGAGGAGTCCGCCAAACGGCTAGAGGAGGTCATCAGGACACACGCCGACGCGCCGACGACCGGCGACGCCCTCTTCGAGGACGTGATGGACGCACTGGACTCTCCCGCCTTCGGCCCGATGGAGTTCGAGTTCGACGACCGTCCGGAGGAACTGGACGAACTGACCGACACGTTCGAGGAGGCAGACGAACTCCTCTCGAAGGACCTCGACGACCTCATCGAGGCCGACGGGGTCGGCCGGGGTTTTCACTGAGTCCCGTTTCGTCGGTACCGACGGCGTGTCGAATATTTTCGTAAATTTCTATTTACGTATATAGTCGGCGCTATTATATATTTAAAACAGAATTTCATACTTTATTTGGACACTCAAAGAGATACTTCACTCCCGGTCGTCGGGAGGCGACACCCGCCGGACGGCAGGCGTCGGGCCGTCCGAGCCGCCCGGGTCGGGCGCCGCCGCGCCGACCCGGCCTCGGACGAACGCCATCGTGGCGGCGTTGAGCGCGAGTCCGACAGGCGCCGCGAGGACGGCCGCCAGGACGAGGCCCGGGAGGCCGGCCGAGAATCCGAGCGCGGAGACCGGGACCGAGCAGACGGCCACAGCGAGCGCAAAGCCAAGCGCGAACACGAGGTACTCCGCGTCGAGCGCGACGCGGACGCCGCGCGCGAACGCCGGCCGGGGGTCGAGGTCGGCGGCGACGCCGGCGTACACCCCCGGCGTGAGCAGGTAGAAGCCGACGAGCGAGGCGAGGAACACCGGAACGACCGCCAGGGCCGAGCCGCCGGTCAGGACGCCGATACCGGCGAACGCGACGGCGACGAAGACGAACGCAACGATTCCAAGGAACTGGAGTCCGGCGAACGCGACCGTGATCGGGGCGTACCGTCGCAGGTTGTCGAGGTGGTCGGTCGGCCGGCCGGCGAGCGCGTCGTCGATAGCGCCGAGGTAGACAGCGCCCAGAAGACCGACGACGAGGAGCGTTCCGGCGGCGACGAGGACGCTCCCGCCGAGCAGGACCGGCTCGTCTCGGACGGCAGTGGCGGAGTACCCGAAAACGGAGATGCCGTTCGCCGGCGCGTTCAGGAACGTCCACAGCCCCGCGACCGGGGTCGGCAGGCCGAAATTGACCTGCACAGTCACGTCGCTTCGAGCGGCGCGCTCGAGCTGGTCGACCGAGAGCAGTCCGACGACGAACGGGACGAGCGCGAGCCAGGGACGGCTGACCGCGACATCGATGCCATCGGTGAACGACGACGGGATTGAGGGCCCAGAGCGGCGGTCGCTGTCGGCGCTGGTGGTGGAGGGCGTTGCCATCACGCCCGGCGTGAACCGCCCGACACTTCAACCGAGTGGAGAGTCAAGCGCCGAATTCACTCTCCGTCACGCGGACGACGACCGTCTCGTCGACGTCTCGGAGGTCGTACTCGGGCAACTCGGGACCCGTGCGAGTGACG
Source organism: Haloglomus sp. (assembly GCA_042217755.1). Classification (GTDB taxonomy): domain Archaea; phylum Halobacteriota; class Halobacteria; order Halobacteriales; family Haloarculaceae; genus Haloglomus. The sequence goes on from JBDGSA010000073.1 coordinate 25,263, forward strand.
AACATCGGGTCGACGAGGCGGCGCGCCGGGCCGCGGCGGGTCGCGCCGGTCGCATCGTCTGCGCGCTCGCGCCCGTTCTCGGCGCCGTCACCGCCAGCGTCCGCGTCTGCGTCGCCGTCACCGTCCACGTCCGCGCCACCGTCACTGTCCGCGTCGGGCGTCACGACGCCGTAGACCTTGCAGAAGCGGTCGGATTCGTCGGGCGTGATCGCGTCGTCGCGGAGCGCGGTCGCGAGATCGCGCGACAGCCACTCCGTCTCGCTGACGGAGGGTTCGAGGACGAGCGCCTCCTCGACGAAGCGAACGAGGTACCAGTTCAGGTCGTTCAGCAGGGCGACGGCGGCGCCGAGCGAGACGGTCTCGAGCGCCACCGAGTTGTGATACGGCTGGCGGAGGTCGTAGGTTGCGAGCGCCTCGCGGGCGGTCTCCCGCGAGAGCAACTCGTACCGGAGGTCGACCTCGTCGTCGCCCAGCAGACAGACCCGCGCCATACTTCGGACGTGCCGGGGACGCGGCAAAGCGGTTTCGACCGGCCCGGCAAGAGCGCACGGCGCACCGGGAATCGGGCCGTCAACGACGACCGGTCACTGGATGTAGGACGGCTCTTCGGCGTCGCAGTTCTCCTCGTGTGCCGCCGCGTCGTCGCGGTCGTCGAACAGCAGGCCGCAGGCTTCACACTCGTACCACGTCTCGCCCTCCCGCTGGGTTTCGGCGACCATGTGCGGGGCCTGTCGGGCCGCGGACAAATGTGTTTCTCCGGAGCGGCCGCCGGCCGGCACGTGGTCTCCGGAGCAGCCACCGGGGTCACATGGTCTCCGAATCGGCCATCGGGGGACACGTGGTCTCCGAATCGGCCACTGGGAGACGCGTGGCCTCCGAATCGGCCACTGGGAGACGCGTGGCCTCCGGACCGATCGTTGGGGAACACGGAGGGCCCCGACTGCGGGGCGACGGTCGAAGTGGAGCCCGGACTTAAGTCCGCGCCGCACTTTCTCCCGACGAATGATTGAGGTCCGGGACCTACGCAAGGAGTACGGCGACTTCGTCGCTGTCGAAGGGTCGACCTTCGCCGTCGACGCGGGCGAGGTGTTCGGTATCATCGGACCGAACGGGGCCGGCAAGACGACGACGCTGAAGACGCTGGCGGGGCTGCTAGAGCCGACGAGCGGGACCGCCGAGGTGGCCGGCTACGACGCCGCCGACCCGCGGATGCGCCAGCAACTCGGCTTCCTCCCCGAGGAGTCGCCCCTCTACGAGGAGATGACCGCCGTCTCGTATCTGACGTTCTTCGCGGACCTCTACGACGTGGACCGGGCCGTCGCCGAGACCCGCATCCACGACACTCTCGACCGCCTCGATCTGGAGTACCGCGACCGCGCGCTGGGCGACATGTCGAAGGGGATGAAACGGAAGGTCGCCATCGCGCGGTCGCTGGTCAACGACCCCGACGTTCTGGTGTACGACGAACCGGCCTCGGGACTCGACCCACTCACGACGAACTACATCATCGAGTTCACGCGCGACCTCGCAGACCAGGGGAAGACGGTCGTCTTCTCGGCACACAACCTGTACCACGTCGAGTCGATCTGTGACCGTATCGCCATCATGAACGAGGGCCGCATCGTCGCCCGCGGCAGCGTCGAGGAACTCCGGGAACAGTACGGCCGCACCACGTACCACGTCTACACCTCGCTCCCGGTGGAGGGCTCGACGCCCGTAGAGGGCAGCGAGCGACATCGGGTGACCGTCGAGTCGATGGACGCCGTCGGGGCAGTTCGCGAGGCCGCCGAGGCCGCGGGCGGCCGCCTCGTCGACATCCGGACGGATGACCCCTCGCTCGAGCGGGTCTTCCTCGACCTCGCAGAGGATGAAAGCGATGCCGAGCGGGCGGTCGCACGGCGTGACGCCGACGACGAGGACGCCGTCGAGTCCAGACCGGCCCGCGCCGAGCCGCCGGGGGCCGACGAGTGAGGCCACGGAAGGTCCTCCGCATCGCTCGCTGGGAGGTCACCAAGAACGCGGGCGGCATCGACGGCCGCACGGTAGCGGTGATCGTCGTCGGCATCCTGTTTGCGGGCGCGCTCGCGCCCGCCGTGGCTGGCGGCGGCTTCGCACTCGACCGGGGCATCTACCGGGTCGGCGTCGCCGAGGAGAGCGTCTACTACCCGGCCGTGGCGAGTGACGACACTTTCCGCGTCGTCCCGCCCGAGCCAGGGCTCGTCGCGAGCGGCGAGGCGGAGATCCGCATCCGGAACGGACGCGTGGTCCACGCGGACACGGAGAAGGGCCGCGCGGCGGTGGCCGAACTCCGCACGACCGTCCGACAGTTCAACGACCGGCGGCTGCAGCGCGCGGAGAATGCCTCCGCTGCCTTCCCCGTGTATCCCGTCTCGCTCCGGTACGTCGACCGCGGGGCTGGTGACCTCGGCAACGGCGGCGCGGGCGACGGGACTGACGGCGGTGGCGGTGAGTCTGACGGCGGTGATGGGACCGCTGGTGACGGCGGCGCGGGCGGCGGCGACACCGGAGACGACGCCGGCCCGGGGCTGCCGTCGGGCGGCGGTGGCAGCCAGTTCAGTGTGCCGGGCCTCTCAGGCGGCATCTTTGGCAGCGGCACCACCGGCGGAACTCCGGGCGACCTCGCGCCACCGTTCCCGTTCGGATCGCTCGTGCTCGCGTTCGTCTTCGTCATCCCGCTGAACTTCGTCATCCAGGCGTACGGCTCCTCGATCCTGTCGGAGCGGCTCAACCGGCGTGGCGAGTTACTGCTGGTGGCGCCCGTCCAGCCGCGGGAGATCGTCGCCGGCAAGACCCTGCCCTACTTCGTCGGGGCTGTCGCCATCACCGGCGCAATCACGGCGCTCATCACCATCTCGGCCGGAGGCGGCAGTCTCCTGTCGGTCGTGGCGGTGGCGGCGCTGGCGCTGCTGTTCCTGGCGGCGTCGTTCGTCGGCGCGATGTTCGCCCGGTCGTTCAAGGAACTCACCTTCGTCACCGTCGCTATCTCCGTCCTGCTGATGACGTTCGCGTTCGTCCCGGCCATCTTCACGGACGTGGGCAGCGTCGCGCTCATCTCGCCGCTGACGCTCGTGGTCCGGGACCTCGCGGGCACCCCGGTCGACCCCAGCGGCATCGCCTTCGCGCTCCTCCCGACGACGCTCACAGCGCTGTTGCTGTTCGCGCTCGGGACCGGCATCTACCGCGAGGAGGACATGTTCACGCAGCGCCCGATCCACCTGAAGGCGCTGGACGCGCTCGCGGCGCGAATCCAACGCCCGCGCTCGCTGACGCTCGTGGTCGCGGCGCTGGTTCCGTTCGTCTTCGTCGCGGAACTCATGGCGGTGGCGCTCCTGTTTGCGCTGCCCGGCGGCCTCTCGGTCGTCGTCCTGCTGGTGGTGGTCGCGGTCATCGAGGAACTGGCGAAGTCGCTGCCCGTCTACGCCGGGTTCCTTCACACTCGCTACGAGCGTACCGGCCGCGCGGCGGTCATCGCCGGCGCGTTCGCCGGATTCGGCTTCTTCCTCGCCGAGAAGTTCACGCTCATCGTGCAGGTCGTGGGACTCGACCGGCAGCTTTCGGAAGGGAACGCGGTCTTCCAGACCGGGGCGAACGCGGGACCGGCCGTGGCGCTCGTGTTACTGCTCGCACCGCTCGCGCTCCACGTCGTCACGACGTCGCTGTCGGCGCTCGGCGCGACCCGGAGCCGTGACGGCTACGCGCTCGGCCTGACGGCCGCCATCCTCGTCCACGTCGTCTACAACCTCTCGGTGGTGATCTTCCTTGTCTGAGCGAACCGGAACGTTCGACTCGGGGAGCCGACCCATCCGGACGGACGGCGGGGACGAACAGACCGGCGGGAGAGCCGATTCCCGCACGGACGGGGCCGGGGCCTCGGCCGCGAGCGCGGAAGGAACCGGGGACGACCGGGGGCTCGGGTGGGCAGTGCGCGTGCGCGGCGTCATCGCAAAGCGGGACCTCGCGTCGCTGACGAGCGAGAAGACCATCGTGCTGGCGCTGCTCATCCAGCTGTTCGTCGCGGCGTTCTCCTCGTTCCTCGTCGTCGGGCTCACCTCGCTGTACGATCCGTCCGCGGTCCAGGGAACGGTGGCAGTCGGCGTGTCCGGTGAGGCGGCATCAGAGGTCGAAGCGGCCGCGGCAGGGCTCGAGGGGCTCTCGACGATCCGCTACGACCGGGACGAGGCCGCCGCCGCGTTCGACGCGGGACGCGTCGACGCGGTCGTGGTTGCAGAGCGCTACCAGGGAAAGAGCGGCGGGACGAGGATACGCATCCGGGCGTTCGTGCCCGCCAGCAGTTTCCGCGGGACGCTCATCGTGGCACAGTTGCGCGAGGCGCTGGAGACACTCGAGCGCCGGGAGCGCCAGCAGCGCGCCGAGTACATCGACGCGCCGCTGGTCCCGCTGCCGGACGCGGAGAACGCGAGCCCCTACTTCGGCTTCTCGTACACCGTGCTGGTGCCGCTGCTCCTGTTCCTGCCCGTTTTCATCGCGGGATCGGTCGCCGTCGACGTGGTGACCGAGGAGATCGAACGCGGTACCCTCGAACTGCTGCAGGTCGCGCCGCTCTCGCTGACGGCGATCGCCGACGGGAAGGCGGTTGCGGCCGCGCTCCTGGGGCCGACGCAGGCCCTGCTGTGGATGGGACTCCTCACACTGAACGGCATCGTCATCGCGAATCTGCTCGGCCTGCTCGTGCTCACCGCGGGCCTGTCGCTGCTGCTGGTCGCCGTGGGCGTCGGCCTGGGGCTGGTGGTCCGCGAGCGCCAGCGGGCACAGTTGCTCTACTCGCTGGGTGTACTCGGCGCGTTCGCCGCGGCGGCTCTGCTCCCCGAACACCCGGCGACCACCGCCGCGCTGCTGGCTATCGATTCCCCCGGCGCGTTCTCGCGACCGCTGGTCGTCCTCTACCTCGTCGTGGGCGCCGCCGTCGCGCTGGGCGTCCGGTCGTTCGTCTCGCGTATCGATGCGGAGGGACTGTAAACCGGCCTTGGCGTCGAGCCCCGGGATGGTCGGACCGGTCCTCCGTGAAGAGAAATATTCGTTTAAATCGCCATATTTTATAATAATTCCTCGCACAATTATATAATTTCCGGTATAATCACACTGTATCGGAGACAAGACGGCCACGACGAGAGCGGCGACCGAGCGGCAGCGCCCGCCGTCGCGGTGGCCACCGGTCACCTCCTGCGTGAACCGCCAGCGTCAACCTGTTCACCGTCGCACGGGGTGGTATGCAGGTCTACGGACTCCTCGGGAATCCGGTCGAGCACTCGCTGTCGCCGCCGATGCATGAGGCCGGCTACGAGGAACTGGGACTCGACGCCCGCTACGTCACCTTCGAACCCGCTCGCGACGAGTTCGACGACGCCGTCGGGGGAGCGCGGGCGCTCGGCATCCGCGGGCTGAACGTCACCATCCCGTTCAAGACGGACGCGCTGGCACACCCGGCCGTCGAGGCCGACGGGCTCGCAGAGCGCATCGGCGCCGTCAACACCATCGACTTCGGCGGTGGCCGGGTGACGGGCCACAACACGGACGCTGCGGGCGTCACGCGCGCCTTCGAGCACCACGGCATCTCGCTCGAGGGAGCCGGTGTCGTCGTGGGAGCGGGCGGAGCCGGGCGCGCGGCCGCCTTCGCACTCGCGGACGCCGGCGTGGACGTCGCGATCGCCAACCGCACCGAATCGAGGGCCGTCGACCTCGCCGCCGAGGTACCCCGGGCGTCGGGCCACCCGCTCGACGCCGTATCCGACCTGCTCGCGGACGCTGACGTCCTCGTGAACGCCACCAGCGTCGGGATGGAGGAGGATGTCTCGCCGGTGCCCGCCGACGCGCTCTCCGAGGACCTCGCCGTTCTCGACGCGGTCTACAGGCCGGTCGAGACGCGCCTGCTTCGGGAGGCGGCGGCCGCGGGTGCGACGACCATCGACGGAGCCTGGATGCTTCTCTTCCAGGGGGTCGAGGCGTTCGAGCGATGGACCGGCAAATCGGCGCCCGTCGACGCGATGAACGCAGCGCTCAGGGCCAGACTCTGAAGCCGACGGACCGGCGTCTCCCCCGTCGTGTTGGGCTTTAAGTCCACCGCCGACCTTCGCCCGCACATGACGCTGTTCGACTTCATCCTATCCGCTCTCGGACTGAAATCGAAGGACAAGACGCGAGAGCAGTCGACGGACGTGACCGTCGAACACGACCCCGACACGGAGAACGAGGCGGCGGTGAAGGGGACAGATAGGGAATCGGCCGCAGCCGGAACGACCGCGGCCGGCTCGACGGAATCGGTGACCGAAGAGCCGCCCGGCGACGAGGCGGCCGAGCCCGGCGAGGCGACGGACGTTACCGAGCAGGCGGCCGCAGAACCCGCCGAGGCCGCCGGGCCCGTCACGGACGACCCCGACGCCGAGACCGAGCCCACGCCGGTCGACGAGAGCCCGGCCGGGCAGCCCGACGTCGACGAAGATGGAGACGAAGACGGAGACGGCCCCAGCGGCTCCGCCGAGATCGTCGAGGAGCCGCCCCAGGACGACGAGGCCACAGAACCGGCCGAGGCCGCCGGCGCCGTCAGCGAGGAGGACGACGAGCACGAGGCGGCCGAGCCCGCCGAGGCCGCCGGGCCCGTGGGTGGAGAGCACGAACCCGAAGACGAGTCCGAGGGCGCAGCCGACGACCCGACGGACACCGTCAGCGGCATCGGGCCGACGTACGCGAGCCAGCTGGCCGACGCCGGCATCGAGACGGTCGGCGAACTCGCCGACGCCGACCCTCCGGCGCTGGCCGAGGAGACCGGCATCTCCGAGAAGCGCCTCACCCGCCTCATCGAGCGCGCCAACGAGCGCCTGACGGGCGGCGAGTGACTCGAACCACATCGATTAAGACAGCACTGGGCCAACGCCACGCCATGTACCTGCCTCTCCAGGCCGTCAACACGGGCGCTATCAGCGCGGCCGGCTGGCTCGTCGGGCTCGCGAGTCTCGCGTTCACCATCGCGTGGGCCGTCTACCTGTTCCGGTAGCAACTGTCACCTCCGGTAGCAACCGTCACCTCTGATAGCAACCGTCATTTCCGATAGCAACCGTCACCTCTGATAGCAACCGTCATTTCCGATAGCAACCGTCTCCGGCCTGCCGCTGCCCGACCGGCGCTCCCCGGCAGGGGCGCAGTCAGCCGTCGACGCGCTCGTCGTCGGTGCCCTCTGCGAGGTCGACCTGTTCGCGGAGCCACGCGGCCGCCTCCTGAACGACGCGTTCCTCGTCTCCGCGAATCTTGACGCGGACGTGCTCGCCGGGATAGGAGCCGACCTGAACGTCGAACGCCTCGCGGAGTCGTTCGAACCGGTCGATGAGAGCGCTCTCGGGCTCGTCGACGGTCACGAACGCCACGTGGGTCTCGCTTCCGACGAACCGGTCGGCGATCGACGCGAACATCGCCTCCATCTCGGCCGGCACGCCCGGCAGGACGTAGACGTTCCCCATGACACAGCCCGGGGCAACGCCCTCCTCGTTGTGGAGTGGCTCGGCGCCAGCGGGGATGTCGGCAGTCCCCTCGGCGAGGTCGTCCCGGGTGTAGCCGTCGTCCGCGAGCCACTCGAGGGCGGCCTCGCTCTCCGCGACCGGCACGTCGAACGCCGCTGCGACGCCGTCCATCGTCAGGTCGTCGTGGGTTGGACCGAGGCCACCGGTCACGACGACCGCGTCGTAGCGGTCGCGGTACTCGTCGACGACGTCCGCGATGTCGGCCACACGGTCGGGGACCGTCGTCGACCGCTCGACGTCGACTCCTCGCTCGGCCAGTTGCTGACCCAGCCACGCCGCGTTCGTGTTCACCGTATCGCCCGCCAACAACTCATCCCCGACCGTGACGATGGCCACGCGCATGGCCGTCATTGGCGGCGGACCGATAAAAAGAGCCCCGACGGGAATGCGAGACGGCAGCGAGTGCGAACTGGCTGCTGGACCATCCGGATGGTGAGGTCTCTGGCCATCCGGGCGACAGAGCCTCTCGTCCACCCGAGCGACGGCGTCTCTGGCCCATCCCGGGCAGTGGAGTCTCTGGCCCATCCCGGGTGGTGGAACCTCTAACCCATCCCGGGTGGTGGATCCCGACCGTCGTCGTCCTCGATGTCGACGTCGAGGCCGACCTCCTCGCGCCGTTTCACTGTCTCGCGGATCTGGAGGTAGTAGTAGAGGGCGCCGCCGCTTCCGACGATGAGCATCAGCGCCACCAGTCCGCCGAACAGGTAGAGGTCGCGCTGGAGGTAGTAGCGGACCACGACCGAGCGTGCGCGAGTGACCGAGTCCCAGTAGACGTGGACGTTGCCGTCGATGCGCTCGGCACGACTCTGCCCGGGCTGGACCTGTGCGAGGATGGGGAGGCCGATGCGGGCGCCCTCGGGGAGCACCATCTCGTAGGACCCCTGGACGAAGGTCGGCGTGGCGACCCGCTTGCCGTTCTTCGGAACGGTGAACGCCAGCTTCCCGGTCTCGTTGGTCGGCAGCCGCACCGTCGTCCGGCGCCGGGACTTCGACACCGCGAGCTTCGCGTCGTTCACGTCGACCGTCTCGTTCGGCTTCACCATCACGAGGGTCGTTCCTGTCTCGGTTTCGCGGTACCGGAGGATAGTCCCGTTCTCGTAGTGGAACTGGAGCGCAATCGGGTTGATGGGCTGTTCGGTCCCCAGCGCGTCGCGGGTGTACAGCTCTATGGTGAAGTTCTCGCCCGCCGTCCGGCTCCCGGTGGTCCGATTGGCGATGTCGTAGACGGACGTGTAGTTGCCGTTGTTGACGTCGATGTAGCCGTCGGCACTCTGGTTCCAGTTGTAGGGCGTCCCGGGGTCGGCGGCCAGCTGGCCGGACTGCACCGGGCCAGGACCGAACACAGACGTACAGCCAGAGAGCGCAAGCAGGGCGCCCAACAGCGCGACGGCAGCGACCCGCTGACGACGGCCACGGGGAGCGGACGTATCGGGTCCGTCAGGCCCGTCAGACCCGTCGCCACGGGCGTCGCTCGATTCCGGCGTGTCACCGTCGTTCCCGGTCATGGGACGACACAGAGCAACTCGGCCGGGAGGTACTCGCCGACGGCCGACAGCAGGCCTGGCGGATCCGTCCCCTCCCCGCAGACGACCGATTGCTCCAGCAGCCCCAGTCGTTCGACGGTCACGATGTCCTGTGCGTGTCCGGCACGGTTGATCGTGGCCCGGACCTCCGCGCGGGTCGCGCTATTGACGTTGAGCCGGCCCGTCCCGCGGGTCCACTCGTAGAGGCGGTCCTGTTCGGCGTCGGCCAGGTGAGCGGCTCCGTCCTCGTCGAGCGTGTATCGGAGCGGGACGTGCTGGACGAGGCCGAAGCGCTGGCGGATCTGTCCGGCGTCGCCCGGACCGAGGCCGAGATTCTCGGCCGAGATGCGCACGGTCTCCCCGAAGCCGACGTCGAGGACAAGACCGTCCCCGTCCCAGGCCTCGAGCGTGCCGACGTGCGTCTCTCCGGGCTCGCGGTGGGGAGTGAGCTCGCCCCACTCCTCGGCGAGCGCGTTCCGGGCGGCCGTGGCGTCGGCGCCGGAGACGGTGATGCTGGGGAATTCATCGTCGCGGACGCCCAGATCCCACTCGACGTCGAGGCCGCCAACGACGTTGTCGACCTGCGAGCGGAGCGAATCGAGCGCTCGCGCGCGCGCCTCCCCTTTGACGTAGAGTTTCGTCGCCAGAACGACCATCTACGCCTCTGCCTCGGGTTCGGAGACCCGGAGCTCCTCTCGGAGTTCTTCGATTCGTCGCTCCATCGCGTCGACGAGCTGCTCGTTCGACATCGAGGTGAGCGCGGCGCCGCAGTTGGGGCACTCGAAGCCGAACTCCATCGCCTCGCCGAACTCGAAGCGGATGGAGTCCTGCTCGCAGAGGTAGAATTCGTTGTTGCGCTCGTAGTCCTCGCGCTCCTCGAGGGCCTCGAGGAGCCGGTACATCTCCTCCTCCAGTCGCTCCGGGATGTTCTCGTACTCGAACGTCCAGAGGTAGGTGAGCCAGCCCGAATCCTCGTCGCGGAGCCGCCGGTAGCTCGCGAGGTCGTTCTCGTAGAGGATAAAGAGCGCCCGACGGACGTCGTTGAGCTCCATTCCTAGCTCCTCGGCCAGCTCCTCGTCGGTCACCTCCCCGTCCGGTGGGGCTGCTGCTACCGGCATTCCAGTCGGCCCCACCAGCTCGTGGAGGTACTTCTGTATCACGGGGTCCTCGAGTAGCTCCTCGAACGCCATTACCGTATAATCCGCCCGTCCGGCGGGTAAAGCTTCCGCTCGGGCACTCCGCCCGCTATTGCCCACGACCCCCAACTGCCCTCGACCTGCTACTGCTCTCGGCCCGTGACCGATTTTGGCCCGCCACTGCTCTCGGCCCGCGACCGGCCCCGACCTGCTACTGGTCTCGGAGGGAGTCGCCGCCATCGGGGGACGGAAGTACCTCGCCCGCCCACTATGGGTATGGGTGACGAGTCCGCGAATCCTTCCCTTTCGGCACCCCGCCGCGGCCGGCCCCACGGGACGCCGAAGCGTCGGCTGGCCGTCATCGCGGCGCTCGCGCTGGTGCCCTGGACAGTCATCCTCATCGGCGGAGAACTGACCCTCGTCTTCCCCTTCGGCTTCTTCAACACGAATCCGCCAGAACTGGTCGACATCTACACGTTCCTGTTCGTCGCCGCCGGGCAGCTCCCCCGGAACCCGGAGCTGCTGCCGCTGTCCGTCCTGTTCTATCTCGGTGCACTCGTCAGCGCGGCCGCGGGAATGGTCGACCGCGAAGACCCGCGGCTCACCGCCGGCTTGCTGGTCCTCGCGGGCGTCGCGCATCTCGGCGTTGCCTACTCGGTCAGCCACCGCATCTACTACACTCCCATCCCGTTCGGCGCGCTCCTGATGCTCGGCGTGGCGTGGTGGTACTACTGGCCCAGCCTCCGGGCCACCATCATGGCGCCCGTGGGAGAGTGAGGTCCGTGCCGTCCAGGTGGAGCCACAGATATTACCCCAAAGAAACGAGGAATTATATAATTTCGAAAATTATATTTTTATGTCTCTGTTTGAAGTATAATTCAGATATTAACAGACAAGTGAGGCCTACCACGTTTCGATGCGGCCTTCGCGGATGTCCTCGACGCAGCCCTGACAGTCGACGTGGTCCGGGTCGTAGCAGACCGGTCTGGCCTCCTCGTCGAGGTCGACCGCGCGTCGCTCGGCGTAGCGGCGACAGACGATCTTCGCTCGGCCGTCCTCGTCGGTGGAGAGGTCCGCGAGCGCCCGCTTTCGCGCGGTCTCGTACTCGCGACGCGCCGCTTCGACCTGTCGCCCCGCCGAGCGGAGCTTCGACCGGAGGAACCGCTTCCAGTGCCGTCGGTCGCCCATATCCCCTCCTCGGACCGCGGGCACATAGGCCCGTTGCCGTCGCTCCAGCAGGCACGTGAACTCGCCAAGCTCGAGGGAAACGTATTCAGCCGGAGGCGTGCACCCCACGCCGTGACGATGCCCGGACCAGTCTTCATCGAAACCGACCGACTCGAGCTGCGGACCGTCGAAGCCGAGGACGCAGGGGTCGTACAGCGCGGCCGGATGCACCCCGAGGTCCGACGACACATCGCCGAGTTCCGGGCGCCCAGGAGCGAGGAGGCCATCGCCGACGAGGTGCCGAACGACGACGCCGTCCGGTTGCTCGTCGTCCCGAAGACCGGCGACATGGCCAAAGAACCCGTCGGCGAGGCCTCGCTCGACTACATCCACGAGGAGGACGGATGGGCGAACATCAGCTTCTGGCTGTTCCCGGCAGCCCGAGGGCGGGGATACGCGACGGAGGCGGCGGCGAACCTCGTCGCCTTCGGCTTCCGGGAACGCGGTCTCCGGCGCGTCACGGCCAACGCGGTCGCACCGAACGAGGGCTCTCTCGCCCTGCTGGAGCGACTTGGATTCGTCCACGAGGGCACGCAGCGCGAGAAGGCACGCGTCAACGGCGAGTTCGTCGACGTCGAGTTCTACGGGCTCCTCCGACGAGAGTGGGACGGGGTCGAGGCGGCTCTCGACGACTGAGCCGGCACGTCGGCTGGAGACCAGCCCACCTCAGACCGGGGCGGCCTCACGGTAGCGTGCAGCGAGCGTCCCGACGAGGCGCCGCTCGGCCGGAGCGAACCCAAGCCACCACAGGACGCCCGCGTACGCCGCCAGCCCTACGGTCGTCCCGGCGACCGCCCCCGAGGAGTCCGGCAGCGTCACCCGAGCCGCGAGCGCGATTCCCGCGAGCGGGACCGCGGCGAGGAGGGGCTTCGCGTGCGACCGCGTGAGTGGCTGGAGTCCCTCCAGCCGATAGAGCGCCCCCACCTCGGCGAGGTTGTTCGCCGAGAGCATCAGCAGGTAGACCGCCGCGAGCCCGGGCAGGCCGAAGCGGAGCGTCGCCGGGACGGCCACGAGGGTGAGGACACCGGTCAGCACGGCGTTGACGACGAACGAGGCGCGCTGGTGGTCCGTCATCAACAGGAGGATGCCGACGCTGCCGGCGACGCAGGCGACCCACTGTGCGAGCACGAACGCGGGGAGCAGGTCGGCGTGCCGGACGAACGTCGGGCCGAACAGCTGCATGACCGACGTCCGGAAGACGATGACCGGGACGGCCAGGGCGGTGACGCCGACCAGGACGAGCCGGCTCGTCGCGCCGTAGAGCCGGGAGAGAGCCTCGCGGGCGTCGTCTCCGTGGAGCGCGGCGGCGACGGGCGGCATGAACTGGTTGATGCCCATGAGGGGGAGCCGGACGGCCAGTCCCACCAGCGCGCCGACGGCGAAGACGGCGCCCGCGACGTTGTCGAGGAACAGCGCGAGCAGGACGTAGAACCCGAAGTGCTGGATGCTGGTAGCGACGGTACCACCCATCGTCGGTGCGGTGTATCGGAGGTAGCGGCGGCGGAGCGTCGAGGCGTCCGGTCCACGGACCCGCGGGCGGAGGCCGCGCTCACGGCCGAGCCAGGCGACGACTGCCACCCCGACCAGTCCGGCGGCGAGCAGTACGCCCACGCCGACCGAGAACAGCCCGGCAGCGAGGACACCGACGACGGCGACCCCGAGCTGCAGGAGCGGAAAGCCGAGCCGCAGCGAGAGGTTCAACGCCGTCACCTCCTCCAGCCCCCGGAGCAGTTCCGTGGCCGCCACTAGCAGGGCCGAGGCCGGCAGGCCGAGCGCGAACGTGCGGAGGAACAGGACGAACCGGGCGCCCCGCCCGCCCAGGGTCGCGAGCCCCGGGGCGATCAGGTAGAGGCCGGCGCCGAACGCGGCGGCGACAGCCACCGTCAGGAGGGTCCCGAACGTCGCGACGAGGTCACGCTCGACCCCGGTGTCAGCGTTGGGCAGGAACCGGCTCAGCCCGGTCCGTGCGCCGGCCGTGACGGCCAGGAGGAACTCCTGCAGGCGGCGCGCGAGGACGAACACGCCGTATCCAGCCGCCGAGAAGCCGTTCGTCAGGACCGCGGTGAACACGACGCGCAACGCCTGCTCGGCGACGATACCCGGGACCGAGACCACTGCGCCGTGAGCCACTCGCTCCAGTGCGTCCGCCAGTCGGGCGTCGACAGCGTCTTCGGCTGACTCCACATCGGGGTCCGCCACGTCCGCACTCTCCTCGACGGTGGAGTCCAACACGACGTCGTCACCCGTCACGCGCTGCGGTTGACGACCCTCTGGAAAGACGGCTGCGGTCGCATGCGGGCGAGTCTCGTAGCTCCAGACGGGTCTGGGGCTGGGAGAGTCCGGACGGGTCTGGGGCTGGGAGAATCCGGACGAATCTCCTGGCCCCAGACGGCACCAGCCACGCCGGTGATACTCGCAGTCGGACACGACTATCCCGACGATCCAGTCCGTTCACTTCCGAGAGCCGTGATTACACTTTCACTCCGGTCGCGAAACTTCTTATACCATCCAGCGCCAACCCGCATACGCCTCCCATCGAAAACACGCGGAGGCGGAACGCACCCATGGCAGACCTACAGCGACACGCCAAAGAGGTACACGACCAGTTCTCCGAACAGCTCGACATCACCGTCGAGGACGTCCAGGAGCGTCTGGAGACGCTCGTCAACGAGTACAAGGTGCCGGCCGACGAGGCCCGGCGGAGCGTCGTCTCGACGTACCTGGACGAGGCGGGCATGGACCGCGACGACGTCGGGAGTGGCGGCAACGCCGACGTGCTGGTCGGCGACATCGACCAGGACGAGCAGTGGGTCGACCTGCGCGTACAGGTGGTGGACCTCTGGGAGCCCCAGAGCGACGCCGTCTCGCAGGTCGGCCTGCTCGGTGACGAGTCGGGCACCATCAAGTTCGTCGCCTTCGAGACCAGCGACCTCCCGCTGCTGGAGGAGGGTTCGAGCTACGCGCTCGGGAACGTCGTCACCGACGAGTACGAGGGGACCTACTCGGTGAAGCTCAACCGCACCACGAGCATCACCGAACTCGACGAAGCGGTCGAGGTCGGCGACGACTCCACGGAGGTCGAGGGCGCGCTCGTCGACATCCAGGACGGCAGCGGCCTGGTCAAGCGCTGTCCCGAGGAGGACTGCACCCGCGTCCTCCAGAACGGCCGCTGCAACGAGCACGGCGAGGTCGACGGCGAGTACGACCTCCGCATCAAGGGCGTGCTGGACGACGGCGAGACCGTCACGGAGGTCATCTTCGACGAGGCAGCCACGACCGACCTCACCGGTATCGGCCTCCAGGAGGCCATCGACATGGCCAAAGACGCCCTCGACACCGAGGTCGTGGTCGAGGAGATGCGCGACGAGGTGCTCGGGCGCTACTATCGCGTCCACGGTCCCACCTTCGGTCGATACGTTCTGGCGGACGAGACCGAGCGGCTCGACGGGCCCGTCGACGCCGAACAGACGCTGATCAAGGCGAGGTCGATCTGACATGAGTTCAATCCCCACCCGAGAGGTCGCGCGGCGAGCGTTCGCCCGCGAGTTCAACGACGCCGGCTACACGTTCAAGGAATCCGACGACGAGCGCGCGCCACTGTACGCGCTCCTGCCGACGGGCGAGCGCGCGAACCGCGTGTTCGTCGTGGGCACGCTGATGGAGACCGAGGACGTCGGCGACGAGTCCGAGTACTGGCGCGGCCGCATCGTCGACCCGACGGGGACGTTCTTCACGTACGCCGGGCAGTACCAGCCCGAGGCCGCCGCCGCGCTCCGGGAACTGGAGACGCCGGTGTTCGTCGCCATCGTCGGCAAGCCCCGCACCTACGAGACCGACGAGGGCGACGTCCGCGTCTCGCTCCGCCCGGAGTCGCTCACCGTCGTCGACCAGGCGACCCGCGACCGGTGGGTCGTCGAGACGGCCCAGCGGACCATCGAGCGCATCGAGGCGTTCGACCCCGAGACGAACGAGTACGCCGCGATGGCCGACGAGCAGTACGACCTGCCCATCGACACCTACCGCGACGAGGCCATCGCCGCGCTCGAGTCACTCGACGACGGCGAGATGGCTGACGCCGAGGCCGAAGCCGCGGACTGACCACCTCCGGGCCGCACGCATCGCTCGCACTCGTTCGTCGTTTTTCGCCGTCGATAACGGTGAGCGGATCTAGCGGTGATCGTCGCTGACGGCGTTCGAATCGTCGACGAGGGGGGCCAGTCCGAGTTATCCACAACCCCACTGTATAGCGATTCCCACAGTGAGGGAATCTCTCTGGTGGGTGATGAAGTCGCCCCCCTCTACGCCGTGCACCTGTTCGGCCTCGGCGCGGTCGAGGCGGGCTGCATTCTCGGCCTGGACGCTCGGCTCGAGGAGTTCGCAGTCGTCCAGAACAACCGCTGGATTCGACTGCTGCTGGAGTGAGCCGCACGATCTCTTCCAGTCTCCGGTCGCTTCGCGTCCGAATCGCCACGCCGGGAGCAGAGCGGTGCGCTGGAACCGCCACCGGAAAGTACCGTCCGACCCGAGTGCCGATAATGACCGAGGCCGGGGACCTGCCCGAGGGACTCGAGGCGGGCGACGCACCTGCCCTTCCCGACGACGTCGACGCCGTGCGCGAGGCGCTCGTCGAGTGGTACGAGGCCGACCACCGGCCGTTCCCGTGGCGCGAGACCGACGACCCCTACGAGATCCTCGTTTCGGAGGTGATGAGCCAGCAGACCCAGCTCGACCGCGTCGTCGCGGCGTGGCACGACTTCCTGGAGGAGTGGCCGACCGTCGAGGCCCTGGCCGCTGCCGACCGCGCGGAGGTCGTCGGCTTCTGGACCGACCACTCGCTGGGCTACAACAACCGCGCGAAGTACCTCCACGAGGCCGCACAGCAAGTCGTCGCCGGTGAGGTCGACGGCGTCGAACCGGGAGCGTTTCCCCGGACGCCCGCTGCCTTGGAGGAACTGATGGGAGTCGGGCCCTACACCGCGAACGCCGTGGCCTCCTTCGCGTTCGACAACGGGGACGCGGTGGTCGACACGAACGTCAAGCGCACCCTCCATCGCGCGTTCGATACCCCGGACGAGGCCGACGCATTCGAGCGGGTCGCCGCGTTCCTCATGCCCGAGGGCGAGTCCCGCGTCTGGAACAACGCGGTCATGGAACTCGGCGGCGTCGCCTGCCGGAAGGCCCCGAAGTGCGACGAGGCGGACTGTCCCTGGCGCGAGTGGTGTCACGCGTACGCGACGAATGACTTCACCGCGCCGGACGTGCCGACCCAGCCGGAGTTCGAGGGAAGCCGGCGACAGATGCGCGGACGCGTGGTCTCGACGCTCCGAGAGTTCGACGAACTGGCGCTCGACGAACTCGGGCCACGGGTGCGCGTCGACTACAGTCCGGGGGGCGAACACGGCCGCGAGTGGCTCCGCGGGCTCGTCGAGGACCTCGTCGATGACGGTCTGGTCGAACTCGAGGAGGCCGAAGACGGGGCGGTCGCGCGGCTTCGGCAGTAGGTTCGTCGGATCGAACGGCCCTCGACTCGGTCGCCGCTCGAACGCCGCCCGGGCCGCATCACCGGAATCGGGCTCCGCGACCTCGGTCTCGACGCGCCCGTGCGATTTCTCCGACAGTACGACCAGGAGACGTCTGCCATGTGGAATCCGGTCCCACCGCAACTACTAGCCGTCCGACCGGAGCTGGTCCAGACTGTGCTCGACCGACTCCGGCATCCGCTGGTGGCGCTGCTGGCCGCCGCGCTGCTCACGCTCCCGTGGCTGCTCTTCCGGGGCTCGGAGTCGCGGCAACCATTCCGCCGATTCCCGTTATCCTCACCAGCGGTGTCGCGGTCATCGGCGCCGCATTCATCCGACCTGTGCGGTAGAGACGGCCGAGATGGACGTTCCCCGGTCGTTCGCTCTCGCGGTGCTGGCTATCGTCGCCGTTGCCTCCCAATACACTGTCGACGCACTGTTCGCCTGGGAAGCTGGGGTCAACCCCGGCACGCCGGCCTCGGAGAATGTCGCGAACCTCGCGCTGTTCGGCCTCCAGTTTCTCCCGTGCTTCCAGACCTACGAGGGGCTGGTACCGTTCAGCGCCGCGTCCGTCGTCCCTGGGCTGGGGTGCTGGTCGTCCGCCGGAAGGCACGCTGGAAGTTAGACGCCACCGCGAGGGAGTTCGTCCTCCACCCTGCCCGGCGGAGCGGACCCACCCGGGGAACGACTAATCGTCGTGGAACCACGGTGGGACTATCGCGGGACTACGGTTGGACTGTCGTGGGACCGCCGTAGAACCACCGTGGGACCGTCGTGGGAAGATCCGGCGGGTCCGTACCGCCACACTCGAGGTCGCCGGCTACTCCGTCTCGGCCGCCGGCAACTCCCCCCGCCGCCGCTTTGCGCGTCGGCGGTACTCTCCGTAGGGGTCCTCGGGGCTGAACGGCGCGGGCGCGCTGTTGACCGCCTCAGCGCCACACTCGGGGCACTCGTCGCCGAGCGTGTACACCGGCCGGTCGTGCGCCTCGCGCCAGTCGGAGCAGACGTGGATGTCGGATTTCACGGTTATTTTCTACTTGACTATTTAATAATGCATATATCTTGATTATTCGATTATCCTGTCAAATGCAGGAGATTTATTCCTCGTCCGTGCGGCGCTCGCGGTGGAACTCGCCGGTGCCGCCGGCGCCCTTGATGGCCTCGCGGGCGCGGTCGGCCGCCGCCTCGAGCTGTGACTCGGCGGTCTTGTAGTTGGGCGCCTGGACGCGGATGCGGTACTCGGGCGCGCCGACGTAGGTCACCTCGAGGTCGACCTCGTCGGGCACCTCGCCGTTGCCCTCGGCGGCCTCCAGCGCCTGCCGGACGGTCTCGACGCCGGCCGGTCCGGGCGCCCGGAGGTCGACGTAGCCCGTCACCTGCACGTACGGGACGGAGACGTTCTCGCGGGCGGTCTCGACGATGGCGTCGATCTCGTCCTCGTCGAGGTCGGTGTCTTCGAGCGCCTCGTGGCCGTGGATGGCGGCCTGTTCGAACCCGTCGTACAGCGAACCGAAGTCCGCAAACAGCGCGTTCGCGACGGTGCTGTACTGCTCGTCACTCATGTCCTCGCCGAAGGCCAGCTCCATCCACTTCTCGGCCTTCTGCTCGGACTTCCACTCCTGGATCTTCTCCGAGCGCTGGTGGTCGTTGACGTCTTTGATAGAGAGGTCGATCTGCTGGGCATCCTCGTCGACCTCGAGCACCTTGCAGACGACGCGCTCGTCGAGGCTGACGTGGTCGCGGACGTTCTTGATCCAGCCAGCCGCGACCTCGCTGACGTGGACCAGCCCGCGCTTGCCCTCGTACTCTTCGAGGTCGACGAACACGCCGAAGTCCTCGATCTCGTCGACCCGGCCGACGACGAGTTCCCCGGGTTCGGGATACCCGCTGAATTTCATACCCGTTGCTAACCCATAGGTGGGGATAAACCCACCGAGAACCCGGGCCGACGGACGGGAATGGCGGTCGGAGCGAGGCCGCCACGAGGAGAAACACCGACAACTCGCTGATCGGCTGGGGCCCGACTCGACAGACGAAGACGGCCAGCTGCCCCTGGCTACCGCCGGAGCGACAGGAAGACGAGCCCCACGATCACGGCCATACCGACGCTGGCGAGGACGAAGGCCGGTCCGTCCGAGAGGCCGGCCTGCCGGAGCGAGACGATGGCAGTGAGCGTGACCGCCACGGCGACCACGGTCGCGCCGCCCCAGAACGCCCCTAGCCGAGCGTAGGACTTCAGCGCGGACTCGGTCTGCCGCTCGTGTTCCTCGAGCAGCGTGTGATCGCCGTCCTCGGCACTCGTCGGGGTGTCGAGCATCTCGTCGGGTAGGTCCTCGAGTCCCGGTTCGTCGGCCCCTGCGGCCTGCGTGGGACCACCTACGTCGGTCACGGCCGACACGGGGCCGTCGTCGCTGCCGTCGCCGTCCACGACGTCGTCGATGGCGGCCTCGACGTCCGCGTCGGTCGCCTCGGGCTGGTCGTCCCCGTCCGGCGACTCGTTCATACTGACCTGTGCTCGGGCAGAGGAAAAAACCGTTGTGGAGGCCGCCGCGCTCGGCGTGACGTGCCAGAGCCCCGGCTGACACGCCGCCTCGTCGACGCCTTGTCGACGGACGCACCGGCGACGAGCGTCGGCCGAGGACGGAAGCTCGGAGCGGGGCAACGCGGAGTCCGGGGACAACGTTTACGGCGCAGTCGCGTGTTTCTCCGGCTGCTATGGCAGATATCGAGTCAACCACCACGAACGACTCGGGCTTTCACGCCCTGAGCCGTGTCGGCGACTTCGAACTGAGCATCGACGCGACGACCGAGGAGGGCCCGTCGCCCAACGAGGTACTGGTCGCGGATTACGCCTCCTGTTACACGTTCGCCTTCCGGGCCGGTGCCCAGCGAAACGACCACGACGACCTCGGCAAGATCCAGACGGACGCCTCCGCCGACATCGACGACGAGGACGACCTCGAGAGCATCAGTTTCGACATCCACGTCGAGGCCGAACTCGACGAGGACGAGCAGGGCGAACTGAAGGAACTGGCCGACGACATCTGCCACGTCCACGCCGCCCTTCGCGAAGGACTCCACGCCGACGTGAACATCCACCCCGGCGCTGATCTGTAATCGGTGCATTAGCGGATGGCTCGGTCCCCGGCTGACTGCCCTTCGCAAGGTTGATTGCCGGGCCTGAGCTACCGCTGTTCATGGACCTGCGCGTCATCGAGAACGAGGAGACCGAACTCTCTATCGAGATCGCCGGCGAGGATCACACCTTCATGAACGTGCTGAAGGAAGCGCTGCTGGAGATCGAGGGCGTCGCGGCGGCGACCTACGACGTGAACCCGGAACAGTCCGGCGGCCAGACCGACCCCATCCTCGTCATCAAGACCGAGGCGGGGACCGCGCCGCTCGACGCGCTCGAGGCGGCCGCACGCAACATCAAGGACAAGACCACCGACTTCCGCAACGCGTTCGAGGCCGCCGCGTAGCCGTCAGGCTCGCTTCTGCCGGTGTTTTTCTCGGTGTCGCTCGTTTCGAGAGACCCGTTCGTGCGGGCGAGTGTCCTTGTCCTTACCAATCGAATTTGGCGCGCTCGGGCAGCGCGAACGGAGTGTTCGGCAGTAGACGGGCAGTACACGCCAGACGGTGACGGTGCCGCGCCAGTCAGCGGCAGCAACAGGCCGACCTGGAACGCGATGGGCGGGCCCAGAACGCGACGGAAACGAAGGGGCGCCGAGCGCGGAGTGAAAGTGAAAATTCCACCGCCGTTGCCGCCGAGAACGACCGTTTCGAGGCCCATATAGACACTTCCGTCGATAACTGGAGGAGAAACGGTGCGCGGGGAGAACGATGCGCCGGAGGAACAGACGGCGGGCGGTGGGCGGCGACCCGGTCGTGGTCGAGGGGGATTCCCCTGGACTCATAGTGATCAGTTCGAGTCTTTACCGCCGTGGCGATCCGTATCAGTGACTGGAGTTTCTGAACCGGCGCCTTCCGACACCGGCGTTGAAAGTATTCGCGCTAATCACTATCAGAGCCGGACAGGGACGCCCCGCTCGTCGAGGTACTCCTTGACCTCGCGGATGGAGTACTCGTCGAAGTGGAAGATGCTGGCCGCGAGTGCCGCGTCGGCCCCGGCTTCGGTGAACACCTCGTAGGCGTCTTCAGGCCCGCCACACCCGGAAGAGGCGATGACCGGCGTCGGGACGGCGTCGCACACGGCGCGGGTGAGTGGGATGTCGTAGCCGTCCTTCGTGCCGTCGGCGTCGATGGAGTTGACGAACAGTTCACCGGCGCCCCGCTCTGCGGCCTCCGCGGCCCAGGCGACGGCGTCCGTGCCAGTCCCCTCGCGGCCGCCCTTGACCGTGCACTCGAACCAGCAGGACTCGCCGTCGACC
>JBDGSA010000122.1:0-45931 GCA_042217755.1 Haloglomus sp.
ATGGAGCACCCCGACAAGACGGTGGTCATCGCCGACCCCGTCAACAACGTCGTGAAGGTGGCCGACACGGAGAAGTTCCTCAAGCAGCGGTACGGCGCCGTCCACCGGGCGATGGACGCCGAGACGTTCGGCGTCATCTTCTGTACGAAGATCGGCCAGGGGCGCTGGGACGTCGCCAACGAGATCGTCGAGGCGAACGACGACGCCTACCTCATCACGATGGACGAGATCACGCCGGACCGCCTCGTGAACTTCGACGTCGACGCCTACGTCAACACGGGCTGTCCCCGGATCACCACCGACGACGGCCCGCAGTTCAAGAAACCCATGCTGACCCCCGGCGAGTACAAGATCGCCATCGGCGAGAAGCCGCTCGACGAACTGTCGTTCGATACGTTCCACGGCACCTGGTAGGCCGCCGCGTTCGCGAGTTAGATGGCGGATTTTAGAATTATCCTATATTTTCGAATTTTATCTTCTCGACTGGTCAATTCTCTAATTGACTGGTGTGTTCTCTGCTCAGGTGGCGCGTTCCCGTTCGCCCGCGGGTCGGTAGGGCCCTCACCGGCGGCCCGCCCACAGTTATGTGCCGGCCACCCCCACAGCCAGACATGTCCGACGGAAACATCGGCGAGCAGCGCCAGCGCGAGATCTTCGTCAGCGGACACGCCGGCATCGAGCCCGACGTCCCGATCCGGTTCGAGGAACTGGAGGAGGCCGCCCTCGAGGTGATGGACGACGCCGCGGCCGATTACGTCGCGGGCGGCGCCGGGGGCGAGAACACGGTCGGTCGGAACCAGCGGGCGTTCGACCGGTGGCGCATCGTACCCCGATTCCTGCGCGATGTCGGGGAACGCGACCTCTCGGTCGAGGTCTGCGGGCAGGAGCTCCCCCATCCCGTGTTGCTCGCGCCCATCGGGATTCAGTCCATCGCTCACGAGGCGGGCGAACTCGCCACCGCCGAGGGCGCTCGCGAGGCCGGGATGCCGGTCATCCTCTCCTCTGTCTCGTCGGAGACGCTGGAGGACGTGGCCGAAGAACTCGGCGAGACGCCGAAGTGGTTCCAACTCTACTGGTCGTCGGAGCGCGACCTCGCACGGAGTTTCGTCGACCGTGCCGAGGATGCGGGGTACGACGCGATCGTCGTCACGGTGGACACGCCGGTCCCGGGCTGGAAGGAGCGCGACCTCTCGCGGGGCTACGTCCCGCAACTGGAGGGCGAGGGGATGGCGAACTACTTCGCCGACGACACCTTCCTCGACCTGCTGGACCAGCCCCCGTCGGAGAACGAGTTCGGCGCCATCCAGACGTTCCTCGACGTGTTCGGCGACCCGACGCTAACCTGGGACGACCTCGCGTGGCTCCGCGAGCAGACCGACCTCCCCGTCGTCGTCAAGGGCCTCCTGCATCCGGCCGACGCCCGGCGCGCCGTCGAGCACGGTGCCGATGGCGTCATCGTGTCGAATCACGGCGGCCGACAGGTCGACGGGGCCATCGGTGCGCTGGAGGCCCTGCCACGCATCGCGGCGGAACTCGAGGGGACCGACGCGGCCGTCCTGTTCGACTCGGGCATCCGTCGCGGTGCGGAGGCGCTGAAGGCGCTCGCGCTCGGCGCGGACGCGGTCTGTCTCGGCCGGCCGTACGTCTACGGGCTCGCCATCGACGGCGCAGACGGGGTCGAGGCGGTCTGTGAGAACTTCGTCGCCGACCTGGACCTGACGATGGGGCTGACCGGGCGGACGAGCGCAGCCGACATCGACCGCTCGCTCGTCGTCGACGAGCGACAGCTGTTCCGCGACCCCACCTCGTACCGCTGAGGGATGGAGTCATCGCTGGCGAACAGATTCACGATTCGCGAACAGAGTCACCACTGGCGAACAGATTCTGTCAACGAACAGAATCATCGCTGACGAACAGTTTACTTCTGACGAACGGCCATGAGTTCACTGATGGACGAGTCTGCCCGTGGTAGCACAGATTCCTACACTATTTATTCCGTTCGGGGTGAACGGAACTCGTTCGTTCGTAATTTACCGCGTTCTCTCGAAAAATGGGTTGTTACCCTCTCTCACAGCGGAGAAAAGATTAATACACATCCGCCCACACGACCAGGTACGCTCGTCCGGTTCACGGACGACCGGAGGCCATCATGACCACTCGCAATCGCATCCCGTCGCTCGCCCTCCTCGGCAGCACGGCGTTCGCCATGGCCGGTGAACGCTCTGCTGCTGCGGCGCCGGCAGTCGACGGGATTCGCGAAGGCGGGTGGTCCGCTGTGGCCACCCGTCGCACTCGGCTCGCGGCCCAGCTGACGTAGGCCGCCGGGGTGGACCCGGCGCCCGCGGGGCGCGAGGGTCCGAGTGCGACGCGCTCCTTCGTGTCCCCAGTCGACAGCCGGCCGCAGCCGCCGGACCGAGTTCCCGAGGTCAATCGACCACCGACGGCGGGGTCCCGTGCACCGACCGCGCGGGACTTCCCCGGTGTCGGGCCGAACAGCTGTCTGTCCGCCACCCGTCGAGAGGCGTCGCTGCCCAGTCGACGGGTGCGACCGACGCGGGGTCGCCATCCACGCGGTGTGCGACTCCGGGATTCCACCGCGGCCGCGTCGAACGCTCGCCGGACGTTCGTTCGACCGGGCGCGGAATGAATCCGAAGCACGCCACCCGCAGTGGGGGACGTGACGCCCCCACGACGTGATGCAACACGGCATCACGACGCGGCCGGCCGCGAGCGAACGCGAGCCGGGCCGCGTCGAGGACCGCCCGGTGGACGCTCACGCGCCGCGGGTTCGACTCCCGCGCGGTCCCGTTATGGCAGTGTACGGTACCCATCCAGAGCACGAATCGCACGAGAAACGCGCGGCCGTCGCAGTCGAGGTGGACGCCGAGGTCCGTGTCCCTCGCGGCGAGATGGGGGACCTCCCGGCCGGCGTGGCCGACGTCCTGGCCAACGTCGACGGCGCCGACGTGGTCGACGTCGGCGAGGTCGAGGACGTCCGCCCGGCCTCGCTCGATATCTACGTCGACGTGACCGCTCGCGTCGAGGGCGACTTCGGCGAGCGCGACGCCGACGCGATGGCCGAGCACGTCGCCGACGCCTTCGGCATCGAGACGGTCTACACCGTCGCCGTCGAGTACGCCCGAGAGCGACGCGACGCACCCCCCGATCCCGGCTAGCCGGCCCGAGAGCCCGGCCCCGCTGACACCCGCCCGACGATGAACGCAGACCATCCCTTCGCAGCACGCGCACAGCACCGACGGGCCCCGCCCGTCCGATATGCGGTCGCGTTCGCGGCGGCCCCCTTCGCCGCGTTCGCGGTCGTCAGCTACCCCGCGGTCGCCGCCGTCATGGCGGTCTTCGCCGCGGTCATGGTCGTCTCGCGCGGTCGCCCGCGTGCGGACGACTGACGACGAGCGACCGCGGAGCGATGAGTGACCGCGGAGCGACAAGTGACCGTCCGCGGTGATCGCCCAGGCCAGCGACCGCTGGCCGACGACGCTCTCCGTTCACCTCGCTCGTCTGTCCACGTGGCGCAGTTGGTGGCGCGCCCGGCTGTTGCCCGGGCGGTCGATGGTTCGAATCCATCCGTGGACGCTCCCGAGCGGCCGTTTTCGGCTGCTCACTTCCCCTCGAACTCCGGCTCGCGGTCCTCCGCGAACGCCTGGACGGCCTCCTCGTGGTCCTCGGTCTGCGAGCAGATACGCTGGGCGCGGGTGGCGTGCTCGTGGGCGGTCTCGAGGTCGACATCGAACGCCTCGTTGACGAGCGCCTTCGACTCGGCGATGGCGACAGGCGGTCCGCTGGCGAGTTCGGCCGCGAACGCCTCGGCCGTCTCCTGTAGTTCGTCGTCCGGGACGCACTCCCGGGCCAGTCCCCACTCCACGAGGTCCTCACCCGAGACGCGTTTGCCGGTCATGATGAGCTCCTTTGCCTTCGCCTCGCCCACGATGCGCGGGAGGAGGTAGGCTCCGCCGTCACCAGGGACGAAGCCCACGTCGACGAACGTCTCAGCCATCGTGGCGGATTCGGCGGCGATGCGGAAGTCACAGGCGAGCGCCGTGTCGCATCCGGCGCCCATGGCGTAGCCGTTGACCGCGGCGACGACCGGCGTCTCCATCCCACGGAGCGTCGCTACGACCTCCTGAAACAGGCCGAGGCCCTGTTCGTACTCGGCGAGGTCCTGCTCCGCGGAGAGAGGCATCTCGTCGAGATCGACGCCCGCGCAGAACGCCTCGCCCTCGCCCGTCAGGATGACCGCCCGAATTTCGTCAGCGGCGTCGAGCGCCCGGAGCGTCGGTGTGAGGTCGTGCAACAGACGCTCGCTGTAGGCGTTCATCGAGTCCGGGCGCGCGAGCAGCACGCGCGCGACGTGCTCGCGGGTGTACTCCAGGTCGAGGACGTGGCTGTCGGGGGCGCGGTCGCCGGCCGGCCATTCGTGTGCGTCCGTCATAGAGAGGTCCTGGGTGGCCGGGGGCTTCCCGCTTGTGCCGACCGGGCGTATCTCCAGCCCGCTCACCGCCCGTGTCCAGCCGCGGCCCACGGCTCGTCCGCCGCCGGATCGCCCCTTTTCCGCCGCCAATCGCCCACTGCTAACCGTTAACCGCCGGCCGTCTCCCGAAGCCGCGGGGGGTGTCAACCGCCGGCCGTCTCCCGAAGCCGCGGCGCTCATACTCCGTGAGCGTCTACGGGGCCCGTGGAGAACGTCACGACGGAGGTGTCGAATCCGTTCGGCATCCGATATCGTGGGCTCGCGGTCCCCGGGTACGGGGACGCCAACGCCGACGTCCACGTCGTCGGCGACCACCCGGGTCGACACGGCGGCGCCGCGACGGGCGTTCCGTTCACCGGTTCGGTCGCCGGCGTCCGCCTCCAGCGGGTGCTGTACGCCGTCGGACTGCTGGCCGACCGGTACGCAGACCACCCCGACGCAACCAACTGCTTCCTCTCGTACGCGCACCCCCCGGTCCGGGGGTCGGATACCGAGGAATCGTCGGCAGATGCCGATGCGTCTCCCGCGTTCGCCCCGGACGAGGCCGACTACGTAGACGCGGAGCGCTACCTCGACGCGGAACTCCGGGCCATCAACGCGCACATCCTCGTTCTGGTCGGTGACCGGGCACTCGCATACGGCCTCCGCGAGCACACGGCTCTGGCCGACCGGCTCCCGGTCGACGCCGCCGCGCTACACGCCCAGGAGGTCACCGGTCGGGGGTTCCTGCTGGTTCCCGTGAAGGAGCCGACGGCCTGGACGCCGGCGGATGAGCACGCGCTCAGGAATCGCCTGCAGACGATCCTCTCGCGGGACTACCGGCAGACGAAGGGCGTCGCGACGACGATCGGGTGATCGGGTGGTGGCGTCGACGAGGAGCGCCGCGTCGGATACCGGCGTCGGCGAGCGAATCTCGGGATGGGCGCTATCGACGAGACCTACAGCCACGGTGCCCGGTCGCCATCAGAGATGCCAGGCGTGTGGTCGACGTCCTCCTCGTCGGCGGCGGGCGCGACGGACTCGATTCCAGGGTCGACCTCCGGGTCGACGTCCGCGATGGCGACGTCGGGCTCCGAGCGTCCCTCGCCGTCGGCGGCGACAGGTTCCTCGAGCGGGCGCTCCTCGGTGACGGGGCCTTCGGCTTCCTCGGCGGAGAGCGGGTCGCCGTGACCGTCGGGGTCGAACGCCAGCAGCGAGGTGATGCCCAGCACCGCCAGTGCAAGCGGCGCGTTCTCCGGGATGAGCCCGAGCAGCGAGAGCGGGAGGACACCCAGCGCGACCGCGCTCCCGAAGCGGAACCGATCGAGGTCGACCACGCCGCGGAGGCGCGGGCCGAGCAGGGCGACGCCCAGCGCGAACGCGACGCCGACCGCACCGGCTGCCGCACCGCGGACGACGAGCCAGGGGTCCGTGACGAGCTGAAAGCTGGCGCCCGAGGGCTGGAAGCTGGCCACGAGTCCCAGCCCGATGATGACCGCCGGGCTGGGGAGATACTCGCCGACGGTGGCGGAGGCGGTCTTCGCGGCGACCGCGAGGATGACCAGCGCAGCGAAGCGGCTGAAGGTGGTCAGGTTCAGGAGCGTCTCGATAGTGGGCGCGAGCGCGGCTTCCACCGCTGCAAGCGAGATGACCCCGACGCCCACGAGGAGCACCGACGAGACCTGCTCGCGGCGGGTTCCGTCCATCTCCGCGAGGACGACCGCGACGGTGGCAGAGCCACCGAAGACCAGCAGGCCGACCTCGAGAATCCCTGTCAGGTCGTCGACACCGCCCGCGAGGACGAGTGCAGGGAAGATACCGTCGATGAGCGGGAGTAGCATGACCGTCGCGAGCAGTCGCGTGCCGCGACCGACGCGCTGTTCGAGGCGGAGGGCAACCGGGTGGCGAGAGACGCTCATCTCACGGACGCAGGCCCTCACCCGAGGCCGATGGGTGGTGATGCTCGCGATACCTCACGGCAGTGTCCGTGTCAGACTGCATGCTCGAACGGACGCGCATGAAGTCGAACGGCTGCCGCTTGGTCGCGAACGGATTCTTCGCCTTGTTGAATGTCCACGTCGCGAATGTCTTGCCGGTGCTGAAGGAGTCGGTCGGCTCCCCGGCGATACGCGATGCGACGGGACTGGCGAAGTCCATACCCGAGAGCAATACTTGCGGGGTACTAAACGTTGTGTGAGACACGCCCCCACTGCACGAGTAGTTCCAGCGAAAACCCGGGCATCGAACGACGTGCATCCACTTCTCTGTACAGGAGTGAACGTGTGGCCAGCTCTCACGCACGAAATCGGCCAGGCGGACGGGCCGACCGACGCCTCCCGGGCCAGTCGCCAGCGAGAACCGCCCCGACCGCCATCGCTTAGTGTGGTCCCTGCCGACTGACGGGCAGATGGAGGGTCGCGCAATCGCACCTGGGGCCGGGACAGTGCTCAACGCGCTCGCCAACGGTTCGGGGAGTGCCTTCGCCATCGACGCCCGGACGACCGCCACGGTCGAACTCGACGACTCCGGGAGCGTGACCGGCGAGATCGCGGGCGCGCCGGACGCGGACACGCGACTCGTCGAGCGCTGTGTGGCGCTGGTCTGCGAGCATTACAGTGCGGGCGAAGCCGGCGCGGCCGGCGACGAGCCGGGTGTCGATGGACCGACCGGCGGGCACGTCCGGACCGAGAGCGAGGTACCGATGGCAGCCGGCCTCAAGTCCTCGTCGGCCGCGGCCAACGCGACCGTGCTGGCGACGCTGGACGCTCTCGGTCGCGCACCCGCGGACGCGCTGCCCGCTGACGAGACCGCGCACTCGGGCGCCCCGACGCGCGCGGCGGCCTGCCGGCTCGGCGTCGAGGCGGCCCGCGACGCCGGCGTGACGATCACGGGGGCGTTCGACGACGCCTCGGCCTCGATGCTGGGCGGCGTGACCGTCACCGACAACGCGGAGGACGCGCTGCTCTCCCGGGAGACCCTGCCGGCAGCGTGGCAGGCACTCGTCTGGACGCCCGAAGAACGAGCTCTCTCAGCCGACGCGGACGTCGCGCGCTGTGAGCGCATCGCCCCCGTCGCCGACCTGGTGTGCGACCTCGCGCTCGACGGCGAGTACGCCCGCGCGATGACCGTCAACGGCTTTGCCTTCTGTGCGGCGCTGGGTTTTCCGGCTGACCCGGCGGTCGAGGCGCTTCCGGAGGCGGCCGGTGTCTCGCTCTCCGGGACGGGCCCCTCGTTCGTCGCGGTCGGGACTGACGAGGCGCTGAACCCGGTCGCGGAACGCTGGAGCGAGCGCGAGGGGACCACACGACGCCTGGCGCTGGACACGGCCGGCGGAGCAGTAGTCCGATAACTCCCGAGGAGAACACGAATCCATGAGTGATGCCGACGTCGACGACGAGGCACAGGACGAGGAGATCGCGGTCGAGGAGATGGAACTCGAGGAACTCCGCCGCGAGATCCGCGAGATCGACCGCGAGATCGTCGAACTCATCGCCCAGCGGACCTACGTCGCCGAGTCCATCGCCGCCGTCAAGCGCGAGGAGGGCCGACCGACGACCGACGAGGACCAGGAGCAGGCCGTGATGGACCGCGCTGGCGAGAACGCAGAGCGTTTCGACGTGGACTCGAACCTCGTGAAGGCCGTCTTCCGGCTGCTCATCGAGTTGAACAAGGTGGAGCAACGCGAGTCCCGATGAGCCTCCACCTCTCGGTACATCTCGCCGTGAGGGAACACGAGAACCTGAACGACCTGAACAGCGAGAGCCAGTAGAGCCGGGCATACCACGACGCTGGTGCGTTCGCGCCTGCGTGGCAATTGATTTGTCTCCCCGTTCCGACCCGTGAGTGATGACCGATACGCCAGACAGGGCGCTCGCCCGGTACAAGCGGCCGCTTCGCTACGTGATGGGACTCAACTACGTCGTCGTCGGGATCCTGCACCTCCTCGTCCCGACGCGGTTCGAACAGGTCGTCCCACCCCAACTGCCGCGCCCGCTCGAACTGGTCTACCTCTCCGGCGTCGTCGAGATCGTCCTGGGCCTCGGCGTGTTGTTCGAACGGACGCGCCGCGCGGCCGCCGTCGGCATCATGCTCCTGCTGGCCGCGGTCTTCCCCGCGAACGTCTACATGGCCGTGAGCGACGTCGAACTCCAGGGGGTGCCGGCGTGGGCACGCGACCCCCCGGACGCGCTGCTCTGGGCACGCCTCCCACTTCAGGCAGTACTCGTTCTCTGGGCGTACTGGTACACCGACGAGCGAAGCGAGAACTGATCCAGCCGCAACCCGCGGCGACTGACAGAGCGGGGCGAGAGCGGAGGGGACCTCGATGGCGGTCGGGCATCGAGAATGTCGGTGAATTCTGAATTCTCCGATACATCAAAAATATTACACATTTACGCAGAATATAACCATAATTATAATATTATTTCTCAGTATTCCCAGATACGGTCGATCCGGTCCGCGTACTCGGGATGCTGTTCACGGAGTGTCTCGACGCCGGTCTCCCCGTCGATGTTGATGACGTGGACCTCGCCCCGCCGGCCGCCATAGACGTCCTGGAAGTCGTAGACGGCGCCCACCACGTCGGTGTCGTCGGGCACGTTGTCGCTCGCCGCGAGGAACTCGACCTGTCTGTCGACGTTGTACTCGACGAGGTGGTTGATGGCCGTCGCCCGATCTATGTCGTCGGGAAGCGCCGCAAGTCCCGGTTCGAGATGCGGACGGAGGAGGTCCAGGCAGTGCTCGATGCCGGGCGCGTCAGAGACGCCCCCGGTCAGAGCATCGTACGTGGCTGTGACGGCGCCACAGCCGGTGTGCCCGACGACGACGGCGGTACCGGTGCCCGTGTGTTCGAGCGGATAGAGCACGTCGCCCGAGACGATCTGGTTGTCTCTCCGCTGGACGACCCGGTTCCCGATGTTGCCGACGGTGAACAGGTGGCCCGGCTCGTCGTTTCCCCAGAGGTGGTCCTGCAGGACCCGCGAGTCCGAACAGCAGACGGTGACCGCCTCGGGCCACTGGCCCTCCTGCACGTCGTCGAATCGATCCCGGAACGCCTCGGCGTGTTCGGCGTTCCCCCGGAGGAGTTCGCCTAGCGTATTCATGAGCGGCGGTGGGCGTGGCGAACAAGTATATTTCTCGGTTCGATCACCCATCCTCGCCGAGTCGGTCCTCGGTCTCTCCCGACTCGTCGTGACCGGTCTCGAGCCGATGTTGCCGGCCCGCCAGCGAGTCACCGTACAGTCTATCCGATGGGTCGGGGTACGGTCGGTAGGAACGAGAAGCGGTTCGCTGTCGCCCTCTTCGGCGTCGCGGTCGCCGTCGTGATGGGGCACCCCGCCCTCCGATTCGTCGCGGCGCTCACGGTCGCGGTCTTCCTCTACTCCCGGTGCTCCTCGAACCAGTCAACCGCGAAGTCGACGAGCGCCGGTTGGTCGACCAGTCGGGCCTCGGCCGCGCCGACGGTGCCGCGGCTCACGTCGACGTCGTGGCGCTGGTCGTCCTCGAAGGCGCCGCCGACGGCAGGGAAATCCTCAGTGGTCGTCTCGATGTCCTCGAACGTCACGCGCACGCGATCACCGTCGCGCCGGACGGGCGCCTCGCGCGTGATTTCGGCCGCATCGACGTCGGCGCGGTACTCCGCGAGGTGGAGCGATGTGTTCACGCCGTGACCCACGCCCAGCAGAAGAACGTCGCCCTCACGCTCGTAGACGCGCGCGAGCGGCGAACGCTCGCCCATGCTGTACGCGAGGTCGTGGTCGTCCACGACGGCCTCGGCGTCCGCACCCCACGCGGCGAACGAGAAGACCGGATGACGGCTCCGACGGACGTCCGGGTACGCCCGGAAACACTCGGGGACGGCGCCCATCCCGCGCGTCGGCGTCCGACCGGGGTCGAACGCCGGACGCTCGGCGCGGATGGTGTCGACCCAGTCGTCGGGGACCGGTGGATTCGACCACACCGCCGGGTCCGTGTATTGCGGCGTGTGAGTCGGCATCACGAGCGTCCCCTCGGGCGTGACCGCCTCGCGGAGGGCGTCGACGACGGCCTGCGCGTCGCCAGCGACCCAGCCGAGCGCACTCAGCGAGGAGTGAACGAGCAGCGTCTGCCCGGACTCGACGCCGAGATCGCGGAACTCCCCCACCAGCGAGTCGACAGTGACCGGCTCCGGAACGCGTTCGAGGGCGGCCTGCTCTCCCATGGTGGCAGACTCCGCCTCGTCCGGCATCAGTGTTCAGGTACCGTACAGCACCGCGAGAGGCGAGACCCATCCCGGTCGGTGTGGCTCCCGTCGATGCCACCTTCCCCGCGAGTGTCGTGGCGCGGTCCTCGGCCGTGTCACCCACAGGGGCGGGGACCGGCTGTTACCGGACCAGACCGCCGTCGTGGGCCAGAAGTCGAACTACGACTCCCCACTGACGGCAACGACACCCATCACGTTCGTCAACCCCCTGGACGCCATCCGGAGCGTGACCGCGACGGTCGGAAAATGAGGGCGGCGTCGGGTGGAGACATCGACCATCGGACCACGGAGCGCTGCACGGAGCGGACCGCGCGGTCGTTCAGTCGGCCGTGACGCGTTCTTCGTTCCACGCCTCGGCGAAGGAGACGAAATTGCGGAGGACGCGGAGCCCCGTGTCGCCCGACTTCTCGGGGTGGAACTGCGTTCCCATCACGTTCCCGCCCTCGGTGGCGGCGATGGCGGCAAAGTCGAAGCCGTAGTCACACGAGGCGACCGTGTGGTCCGCCGTCCGGGAGCCGTACGAGTGGACGAAATAGGCGTAGTCGCCGTCCTCGATGCCCCCTTCGTCGCTGTCCGCCTGGGGCGTGTCCGACGTTATGCCGTCGACGATGGGATGCTCGCGCTCGACGGTGAGTTCGTTCCACCCCATGTGGGGGACCTTCACCTCGTCGGCGGGGAGGCGCTCGACGCGGCCCGGAATCAGGTCGAGGCCATCGATGGTCTCTCCCTCGGGTGCCCCCTCCGTGGATTCGGTGAACATGAGCTGGAAGCCGACGCAGATGCCCAGCACTGGCGTGTCCTCGGCGGCTTCGACCACGACGTCCGCGAAGGGCTCAAGGTTGCGGACGCACTCACCGAACGCGCCAACGCCCGGAAGGACGAGGGCTTCGCTCGCCGCGATCTCGGCCGGGTCGTCGGAGATCGTCACCGTCGCGTCGGCCCGCTCCAGCCCGCGCCTGAGACTCCGCAGGTTGCCGACCCCGTAGTCGATGATGGTGACCTGCACGGGTGGGCTTCGGGGCCGGGCGGATTTAGGGGTTGCCGTCCGCGCAACGCGGCTCAGAAGTCGGCCACCCGGAGCCAATCGATAGCTACCAGGACGAACCAGACCATCCAGACGGTGAAGATGGTCAGCCCGGCGCCGTAGTACGCGATGGGGGTGCCGATGGCGACGGCGAACCCGAGCGCCGCCAGGACAACGACGAGCGCCGACAGGTTGCGCCACCGGTCGGCGAGTGCGAGCGTCAGGGCGTCCGTGGCTGGTCTCTCCGACACGCGTGACTGATTGGACGGGTCCCAAATAATCCTGATGTGGGTCGCTCGAACGAGAGCGGCCCGGGCACAACTCACTCGAACAGTCGCTCCACGTCAGCGATGGAGTCGAGCACGTGGTCCGGAGTCACGTCGTGTTCGGCCACGTCGGCGTCGCCGTTGACGCCCGTCCGCACGAGCGCGGTGGTCATTCCGGCGCGCTCTCCGAACGCGATGTCCGTATCGAGGCGGTCACCGACCATCAGACACCGATTCGGCGGGACGCCGAGTGCCTCGCGGGCCATCTCGACGGCCTCCGCCGAAGGCTTGCCCAGGACGTGGTCCGGCTCTCGTTCGAGGATACTCGCGACCGACCCGATGATGGCGCCCGACCCCGGCACCATCCTCTCCTCGGTCGGGACCACGACGTCCGGGTCGCTTCCGACGAACGGACAGCCATCCCGTCCCGCGTAGTACGCCTCCCGGAGCGTGTCGTAGTCGAAGCCGCGGTAGAAGGAGACGACGAGTACCTCACCCGCTTCCGGATCGTCAGTCGTCCGGAGATCGACCGGCGCGTCAGCGAGTTGCTCGCGCAGCCCGGACGAACCGACCACGTACAGCAGGTCGTCGGCGTGGTGGTCCACGAGATACTGCGTCGTGACGGTGCCGGCCGAGAGGACCTCGTCGGCGGTCGCGGTGATGCCCATTCCGGCGAGGCGCTCGACGTACGCCTCGCGTCCCTTCGTCGGGTTGTTCGAGCAGAACAGGATCCGGCAGCCGCGCTCGCGGAGCCGGCCGATGGTCTCGGCCGCGCCCGGTGTCGGCTCGCCGCCGCGGTAGACCGTCCCGTCGAGGTCGAGGACGACGCCCTCGAAGTCCATACCCGGGGAAGGTCACGGCAGGTGAGTAACCTGGCGGTCGCGGCGAGAGACGCCCGTATCTCCGTTGCTCAGATCGGCCCGTCGGACCCGGCGCCGAGATCGCCGAGCGCAAGGCCGACAGCTGCGACCACGTGCGCGAGTGTGACCGCGTACAGCAGGAACGAGTCCTGCCAGGCCTGGAGCGCGAGGACGACTGCGAGGTAGGCGATAGCCACCGAGATGACGACCGCGACGGCCCTTCGAACGCTCATTACCGGTGGGTCACCGCGGGGGCGGTTGAACCTGTCTGTTTCGGCGGGCGTTCCCGTCAGACGAGTCCACGAACCGCGACCGCCGCGAGCGTCGGGAGGACGACCCCGAGGACGACCGCCAGCACCGAGAGGGGCGTTGCCGCCAGGACGGGACCGAGGACGCCGAACAGGACCAGCGCGACACCCCAGCAGACCAGAACGAGGCCACCGAAATAAAGGCCGAGTTGCAGCGCCCGGGCGAGCGACTGCGCGGCCAGCCCCGCGAGGAGACCGCCGACCACCAGCCCGGTCGCGGGCGGGACAGCGGGAACGACCGTCGCGACGAGCACGGCTACCAGGCCGACGACGAATGCCCCCAGCGCGAGTTCGTCCTCGCGACGCTCTCTGCGGTCGGCCAGGGGGGCGGGCGTCAGAACGCTCACGAGCCGTCACCTCCGTCCTGACCGCCCTCGGACGCCTCGGCGGCCGCGACGAACCGAATCTCCACGTCGCCGGCCGTCTCGCGGGCCATCGTTTTGTATCCGCCGGTCGCCCACTCGTCTAGCTGGCTGTGGTAGTGTGGCGAGTAGGGGTTCGCGGACTGGCCGCCGGGGACGATGCCGAGCGACGAGTCACCGGTGACGAGCATCCGCCACGAGGAGCCAGCCTGCGTCGCGCGCTGGGCGCGGAAGTTCGCGATGGTGTAGGGCGACCCGTCCATCGGGCGCTCCGGGTAGTCGAGGAACGCGAGCGGGAAGGGATGGTTCAGGTCCAGCCGGTTGTAGTCCCCGTACGTCTCCCAGCCCTCGCGCTCGGCCTCGGCGACGGCCTCGCGGAGTGCCCGGGCGGCGATATCGGCGCGGCGCTCGCGCCCGCTCGTGCGAACGTCGTCGAACCAGCGCGAGTCCGGAGGCAACTGGCGCAGCGTGTAATCGTGCGGAAAGTACGACTCGCCGAGGCCGCGCGAGCGGAACTCGTCGCCGAAGGTGGCGTTGCGGTAGTGGTCGAGCCAGAGCGCAAACAGGAGCGCCGCGCGCGAGTCGCGGGTCATATTGTATTCCCACCCGGTGAGCGTGTCCGCGGCAGCCCGCGTTCGCGGGTCCATCCGCCCTTCAGCATTCTCGATGACGGGGACGAAGTCCTCGGCGGCCTCGCTGTGGACGTCCTGCTGGATCCGCCGGACGTACTCCATCGTGATTGGCTGGTCGGACTGGGCGCGGCGGTCGAGGAGTTCGTAGATGCGTTCGCCCCGGTAGGGGTCGGCGTAACGCGGACTGTGGGCGATGTAGAACGGCGGGTCGTCCATGGTCCGCTGGTTGGCCGTGGCGACGTAGCCGGGGTTGCGGATCTCGGGAACGGTCCCGTAGTCGTGGAACTTCGTCCAGTTCGTCCGGCCGTACGGCTCGAACCCCGGCCACTCCATCCGCGCGGCTGTCCCGTCGAAGAGTCGGTCGCCGGGAACGCTCCGGTTGTCGATGCGCCGGACGGGGTAGCGCCCGGTGAGACGGAAGTACGTCCCGCCGTCCTCGATGTCGGCGGCGACGAAGTTCTGGGTCGGGCCGTCGAACTGGCGCATGATGCGGCGGACCTGTTCGAGGTCGTCGGCGTGATTCAGCCGATAGACGGCCACCGATTCGCGGGTGTCACCGAGCCCCACCCACGAGACTGCGACGCCGACGCGGCCCTGTGGTGTCTCCCGCGAGAGGTAGGGCCCGTGGACCGTCCGCCGGATGGTCACAGTCCGGTCCGGCCCGTCTTTGACGGGGATAGTCTCGGTGTGGGTCTGGAACTCCCGGACCGCCCCCTCGTAGCGATAGGTCCCCGTCGAGGGTCGCTCGTAGGTGTACAGGTCGGTCTGGTCGGCACCGACGTTCGTGAAGCCCCAGGCGATCTCGTCGTTCGAGCCGATGACGACCGTCGGGACGCCCGGGAAGGCGACGCCGCGGACGTCGAGAGACTCCCCGTTCCCGTCCTGTACCCGGAGGTGTTGCTCGTACCAGACCGGCGGCACCGTCAGCGAGAGGTGCGGGTCGTTCGCGACGATCGGCTTCCCGCTCGCGGTGTAGCGCCCGCTCACGACCCAGGAGTTCGACCCGATGTCCGTCGGGGACTGGTAGGGCCGAAGTTCTGCGTACAGCGACTCCAGTCCGGCCGAATCGACGCCCTCGACCAGTTGGGGTCGAGGCTCGGCGAGGTCGTTGCGCTGTCCGCCGACGGCGTTGTCTACGATGGCGTCGTCGTGGGCCAGCTGGTCCGGATAGAGCTCCGCGATCGCGTCCCGTCGGTCGGGAAACGCCTGCCGGATGGTCTGCTGGCGGAGGTCGCGGAAGTCGCCTGTGAGGTCCCACTGGATGAGCTTCCCGACGATGAGCGTGTCCTGTGGCGTCCAGCGCGTCGGCTCGTAGTCGTTGGCCCGGAACTCGAACGGGAGCGGTCGGGTCCCGATGT
This sequence comes from Haloglomus sp., assembly GCA_042217755.1. Taxonomy (GTDB): domain Archaea; phylum Halobacteriota; class Halobacteria; order Halobacteriales; family Haloarculaceae; genus Haloglomus. The sequence continues at coordinate 15,520 of JBDGSA010000122.1, forward strand.
AGCGGTTGACGCCAGCCGTGTACGCCCGGACGCCGGCGGCGGCCTCGGTGCCCTGGATGCGCCGCCAGGAGGCGTTCGCGGCGGCGTCGAATCCCATCTTGCGATGGAACCGGTCGGACTCGATCGCTCGTGCTCCGAAGGCCGCGGAGAGATTCCCCTCCATCAGCCGCCGCTGGAGGTCCATCTGGAACAGGCGGTCCCGCGCCTGCACGTACCCGACCGCGAATGCGAGCGCCCGCTCGTTGGAGGCCGTGATGTGCGGGACGCCGTGGGCGTCGTAACGGACAGTCGCGCGGCCGTAGGGGTTCTCCACCCGCCGTGCGCCCCCGAGGTCGGCGACCGTCGCGGCGACCGATCCGTCGTTCGCACCGTAGGCCGGCCCCCACGCCTCGCCCGAGGCCGGAGCCGAGAGCGTGACGAACGACCCGCCGCCGACCACCGCTGCGACCAGGAGAGCGAGACAGCAGACCGAGGCGACTGCTCCCCGGAGATCGGATGCCATACTGCCGGACGGCGGTCGGCTCCCGAATAAGTGTTCGTGTGATGGTGACACATAGTCCAGAAGAGAGCAGGACGAAGCGGACAGGTCGGGACGGAACAGACGGACCGAGATGGAACGGACGGTCTGGGACAGAGCGGACAGATTGAGACGGAACAGACGGACCGAGACGGTGCGGGCGAACGGGGGCAGAGCGGACAGATCGGGACAGATCGGGCGACGTCCACGGAGGTCGCCACCCTGGCGAGAGCAGCCGTTACGCGGCAGTCGTCACCGCCTGGGAGGCCAACCGATACGTCGTCAGTCGCCAGATAGCCGTCCTCTACGCCGACTTCATCGTCGGCGTCCTGCTCTGTCGAGCCTCGGCGCCCGGCCGTCCTCTCTCGGCGGCGCCAGCAACCTGTTCCTGCTCGCGGACGCCCTACAGGTCATGTTCGTCGTCGCCGGGACCGTCCTCGTCTACGGCGCGGTCATCGCCGTCCGCTACAGGCTCATGGCCGACGCGAACACCCGCGGGACGAGTTGATCCCGAGCCAATCCGTTCCGGGCTGACCGTTCCAGGCTGACCGTTCCGGGGTGGCTCGACTCGCGATACCCGTCGCAGTCCTCCCGTCCCGATACGTTCTTGCAGTCGTCGCGTCCGGATACCGTATGAGCGAGGACTGGGACGCCGCCAGGTACGACAGCGATCAGTCGTTCGTGGCCGAATACGGGACGCCACTGGTCGATCTCTTGGACCCGGCGACCGACGCGACGGTGCTCGACCTCGGTTGCGGGACGGGCGACCTGACCGCCACGCTGGCCGACCAGGCCGAGACGGCGGTCGGCATCGACCAGTCGGCCGCGATGGTCGCTCGCGCTCGTGGCCGGCACGATGAGCCCCGATTCGTCCGCGGCGACCTGCGCGCGCTCCCCGTCGCGGCGGCAGACGGGGCGCTCTCGAACGCCGCACTGCACTGGATCCCCGACGCCGACCAGGACCGCGTCCTCAACGAGGTAGCCGACGCGCTGTACCCGGGTGGCCGATTCGTCGCGGAACTCGGCGGCACCGGCAACGTCGCGAGCGTCGTCCGGGCAGCGAACGAGGCCCGCCGTGAACACGGGTACGACCTGGTCGACCCGTGGTACTTCCCCTCTGTCGGCGAGTACGCCACCCGGCTGGAGCGCGCCGGCTTCGAGGTCCGTCGGGCCACGCTGTTCGACCGACCGACGGAGCTCGACGGGACCGGGGGCCTCGCTTCGTGGCTTGCCCAGTTCGGCGACCCGCTGTTCGGCGACTGTCCGGACCGCGAGCAGGTCGCGGCGCGGACGGTCGAACGGCTCCGCGGCGACTACTTCGACGGAGAGACGTGGACTCTCGACTACCGACGGCTCCGATTCATCGCTGTCAATTCTGGAAATTAAAAACATCGACTTATTGATATTTTTTGCGCCCTTTTTTACATATAATTTCGAAATATTTCGATTATAATTTCCATATAGTAAATATTTGCCGTCAACGCAGCGGCGCCGGAAACTTATGAGGCTCACCCGAGTACCAGCGTCTATGACGACAGTCGGTGTTGTCGGCGGTGGTCCCGCCGGCCTCAGTGCGGCACTGTTCACGGCGAAGAACGGACTCGAGACCCACGTCTTCGACACAGACGAGACGTGGCTGCACAGCGCACACCTGTTCAACTACCTCGGGATCGAGTCGATGGACGGGGACGCCTTCCTCGAGACGGCCCGCGACCAGGTCGAGGAGTTCGGCGTCGAGCGACATCAGGGAGCGGAGGTCACAGCCGTCGAGTCCACCGACGGCGGATTCACACTCACCATCGAGGACGGGGACGGGGACGAGGACGGCGAGGACAGAGAGCACGAGGTCGACTACGTGGTGCTGGCGACCGGCACGAAGCGCGGCCTCGCGGAGGACCTCGGAGTCGCGTTCGACGGCGACGTGGTCGACGTGGACGTGACGATGGAGACCAGCCACGAGGACGTCTACGCGACGGGCGCGATGGTCCGCGAGGAGGAGTGGCAGGCCATCATCTCCGCGGGCGACGGCGCCGCCGCCGCCCTCAACATCCTGACGAAGGAGAAGGGCGAGCACTTCCACGACTTCGATACGCCCGAGGACGCAGAGTAGCGGCGTCGACCGCCGCCCGCGGACGCCCGGCTCTTAGCACCTTGTCCTCCGCGGCCCCCTCAGTTCTCCGCGGCCTCTTATCCCTAATCCTCCGCGGCCTCTTTCCCCTCAGTCCTCCGCGTCGCCGTCGCGTGCCTCGGCGCCTCCGTCCGCGAACTCGATCTCCGTGACGACGCGCCGATCGTCGGCGTCGTCGCCCTCGTAGCGATACCGGGCGCTGGGGCGCTCGTCGGCACACGCCGCGTGCGAGTCGTCACAGCGCGCGCCGTCGGCCGAGAGTCCGCACAGACAGATTTCGATGCGTCCGCCCGCGGCTTCGAGGTCCTCCGGGTCGATGAACACCGGGCGCCGCGCTTCGTGGGTGATCAGGCGGCTCCCGCAGGTCGACGACGCGTCGCTGTCGCCGGGGTGCTCCCCCGGTGGAGGGGCCGATCCGTCGTCCCCGCTGGCGGTCGCGTCGGCCGTGCGGACGGCCTCGACGACGCGCCGGTCGCCATCCGGGCCGTCGGGGTACCGGTAGACTGTGTCCGGGTCCTCACCCTCGGTCACGCGGTGCGTGCCGTCACAGAAGGGGAACTCTGGAGAGAGCCCACAGCGACAGACGGCGATGTCTCCCTTCTCCGGGTCGATGTCCTCAGACGTGAGGGCGTACGGACCCGTCGCGTCGTGGTCGACCTCGCGGGGCATCGTTCTGGATAGTCCGGACTACTCGACCGGTTCGAACGCCGGCGCGGGGTGGTCGTCGTCGGTGTCGATGTACCCCGAGAGCGCCACTTCCTCGCCGATGTCGACGGGGTCGCCCTCGATGCGGGCCATCACGCGAGCGTCGCCGAGGTCGACGAGGGCGACCTGGTAACCGCGCTCCTCGAACCCCTCCGGCGGAACGTTGATGGTCGTCTCGGAGTAGACGTCGCCCTCCGTCGGGAGTTCGACGGTGCGGAGATTGCGCGAGCCACACTCCTGGCAGGCGCCGCTCGGGACGCCGGCGACGTGCCCGCACTCCCGACACCTCTGACCGAGCAGGCGGCCGTCGCGGACGGCGGCGGCCCAGTCGTGATACGAGAGCGACTCCGGCAGTTCGATGTCGTCGGGTTCCTGTGCGCTCATGCTCGTGCCTCCATGACCGAGACAACGGTGGTCGCGGCGTCGCCGCCGAGGTTGTGCGCCACGCCGCGGCCCGCGTCGTCGAGCTGGTGCTCGCCGGCGGTTCCGCGGATCTGCTCGGTGAGTTCGACGATCTGTGCGACCCCGGTTGCGCCGATGGGGTGGCCCTTCGCCTTCAGGCCACCCGAGGCGTTGATCGGCATATCGCCGTCACGGCGGGTGCGACCCTCGGCCGCGGCGACGCCGCCCCGGCCGTCCTCGACGAGGCCGAGCGCTTCGCTCGCGAGGACCTCGGCGCCGGTGAAGCAGTCGTGGACCTCCGCGAAGTCCACGTCAGCGGCCGTGACGCCGGCCTGCTCGTACGCCTGTGTGGCCGCGTCACGGGCGGCCTTCGTCACGTGGGGCGTCTCCTTGTCCGCGAGTGGGACGATGTCCGTGGCGTGCCCGACGCCGGTCACGTCGACCGGGGCGTCGAACGAGTCCGCCAGGTCGTCACTGACGACGACGACGGCGCTGGCGCCGTCCGAGAACGGACAGCAGTCCATCAGCCGGAACGGATCAGCGACGATGGGGCCGTCGAGCGCCTCCTCGACGGTCGTTTCCTTCCCGAAATGCGCCCGGGGATTGAGCGCGCCGTGGCCGTGGTTCTTGACGGCGACGTGTGCGAGGTGCTCCTCGGTTGTCCCGTACTCGTGCATGTGCCGCTTCGTCATCAGCGCGAAGACGGCCGGGAAGGTCAGTCCCGTCGGCTGCTCGTACTGGCGGTTCGAGGCCGAGGCGAAGATGCGCGTCATCTCGTCGGTGCCCTTCCCGGTCTCGGGCGTACACCGCTCGACGCCGCCCGCGAGGACGACGTCGTGGCGCCCGGATTCGACCGCCTCGACGGCGTTCTTGAACGCGTTCGACGACGTGGCGCAGGCGTCCTCGTAGCGCTGGACGGGCACGCCGGCCAGCCCGACGTGGGTCGCACACTGCGGCCCCAGGTGGGTTGCGTTCTCGGTCTGGCCGCCCATCGCGTTGCCGAAATAGAGTGCCTCGACCTCGTCGGGACCGACCCCGGCGTCGTCGAAGGCGTCGAAGACCGCCTCGCCGAACAGTTCCTGTAGCGGCGTGTCGTGGACGCCGAATCTGGTCATTCCGGCGCCGACTACGCTTGCTCGTGGCATCTATCCGTGGCTATCGGTAGCACGGCATATGAGTGCCCCGTTCCGTTCACGGCGGGGGTGACCGACTCCGGAGGCGGCCTCGGCCCGTTCAGTCGTCTGCCACGGCCCGCTCTGTTCGGGGAGCCGGACGTCGGTCGAACCCAGCTTCGCTCTTCTGACACGGGTGTCACCGGCCGGCGGGGGCGTGCTACCCGCCGTCGCCGTCGGGGCCGGTCGACTCCACGCCGACGTCCTCCGGGGCGGTTCCCCAGAGCGAAGGCCCCACGTCACAGAGCCAGCCCAGTCCCGTGGCCACGGCGCCGACGACAGTCCAGAACACCCACCGAAGCCGCCGGTAGGTCCACAGGACGCCCACCATACAGAACACGGGCCCGAGCGCCAGCAACATGATGCCCCAGGCACCGACGAGTACTGGGCCCAGCGTCGCCCAGAACGTGTCCGGACCGACGGCAGCCACCGCATCCATCCCGGGGCCGAATACCGTTCCGTCCCCGAGATTGCGGACGAGCCGGCGCAACGCCGGTTCTCGGCCCGACGCTCCGGCAGCCGTCACCCGGCCAGTCACGTTCGCGACCGCTACCACCATTCCCACTGCTGTACCCTGGATTCGTCGCCGAACCGAACGTCGAGGCATAGATATTATGCTGTCTTACTATTTATAAAATTTAGTACTGTAGCAGAGATTTATTTCATCTACCGCTGCCGGCTCATCACCGCTGACGACTCGACCGCACAGAGCCGTCTCCGGGAAAGACGAGATAGACGAGCAGCACTCCCGTCAGCAGCCCGGCGAGGACCGCGACGCCGCTCATCCAGAGCGGACCGTCGCTCTGGAGGGTGATGAGACCGGCAGAGAGGCCAACGAAGAGGACGATGCCAATCTTCAGCCGGAAGGCCGCGTCGGACCGCTCCTCGTCCGAAACCGGTCCGACCACTATCGACCCTCCACACTCGTGCTGACGTGCATTCCGGTGAACAGCCACGGTGGGCTGTCGTCGGCGTCGTCACCGGCGTCGTCACGCTCCAGTGTCCCGGACCAGCGCGTGTCGAACTCGTGGCGCACGCCCCGCCCGGTGTCCGTCCACGCCATACGCACGTCGTCGGAGAACCAGGCGTGACAGTCGCGTGCCTCGACGACGAGGCGATCGGACACAACGTGCCAGTCTGCGGTCGTCCGCGTCTGTTCTCGCAGCCCAGCAGCCACCGCCTCGTAGCCCGTCAACCGCTCGCTGACGCCGAACTTCACCGTCGTAGGGGCCTCGTGGAAATAGGGGTACAACGGCTCCCCGTTCCGAAGATCATCGTAGTACGCCCGGACGGTCGCGGCAGCGCTGCCCGCGGGTGGGTCCGCCGGAGCCACCGGCGCATCGACTGTACTTCCGTCGTCCATACCGGAGGCTGGCGACGCTCCGTCTTACGGTTACTGCTTCGAACGATTTAATCGCCGCCCCCCGGACCGTGCTGTATGGACACGGCCGAACGCGCCGCGCTGGTGGCCCGCCACACCGAGGAAGTGGTCACGGAGGACGAGCTCCGCGACCTCCTCGAGGAGACCGACGAGCCGACGGCGTACATCGGCTACGCGCCGACGGGCGAGATGCACATCGGGCACTTCACGACGATGCGCAAACTCGCCGACTTCATCGAGGCCGGGCTGGACGTGACGGTGCTCATCGCGGACCTGCACGCCCACCTGGACGACGAGAAGTCACCGTTCGAACTCCTCGACCCCCGCTCGACGTACTACCGCATCGCCATCGAGGGGATGGTCGAGGCGGCCGGCGCAGACCCGGACGCCATCACGTTCACGCGCGGGACCGACTACCAGCTCGACGAGCCGTACACGCTCGAACTCTACCGGATGCTCGCGGACACGACCATCTCGCGCGCTCAGCGCGCGGGGAGCGAGGTCGTCCGCCAGTCCGAGAACCCGAAACTCGGGGGGCTGGTCTACACGCTGATGCAGAGCCTCGACGTGGCGGCCCTGGAGGCCGACATCGCCTACGGTGGCATCGACCAACGGGGCATCTACATGCTCTCGCGCGAGGTACTCCCCAACCACGGCTTCGGGAAGCCGCTCTGTGTCTTCGCACCCCTCCTGTCGGGCCTGACGCGGTCCGAGGAGGACGGCGCGGCCGAGAAGATCAGCAGCAGCGACCCCTCCTCAGGCATCTTCCTCACCGACGACCGCGAGACCATCGAGGAGAAGGTCCAGGCCGCTTACTGCCCGGCGGGCGAACTGGAGGACAACGGCGTACTCGAGTACCTCCATCGGCTCGTCTTCCCGGTCCTCGACGTCCGCGACGAACCACTCGTCGTCGAGCGCCCCGAGGAGTACGGCGGCGATCTGGAGTACGATTCGTACGACGAACTCGAGGCCGACTTCGTCTCCGGGGAACTCCACCCGGCCGACCTGAAGCCGGCCGTCGCCCACTACATCGACGAGGTCGTCGCTCCCGTCCGGGAGCGGCTGCTCGACCGGCCAGAGGTACTGGCCGAGGCCTACCCCGAGCACTGGGGCTGAGCGGCCTCCCACCCCCGGCCGACGCGGTTCCTGTCAACCGGATTCCCGGTAACACGCCTGTCACCCGGGAGCAGCGGCTGTTACCCGGTCACCTCACTATCAGCGAGGAGATAAGTACCCGCCCCGGCAATATGGTAACGTAATGAAAGCAGCATGCAAACCTAAATCGGGTATCGAACTGGAACTGACGTGGACGGAGGACCGCCGATGACCGACATCCTCCTGCAGGCCGGGGCGCTTTTCAGTTCGCCCGGCTCCGAGGAGATGTTCCTCCTCGCGCGGCTCCTGTTCGGCGGCGTCCTGGCGTTCATGGGTCTCAACCACTTCATGAACGTCGGGGACATGGCGGGCTACGCGGAGATGAAGGGTCTGCCGGCACCGAAGCTCTCTGTCGTCGCAACGGGCGTGATGCTCGTTCTCGGGGGACTCGCCGTGATCACGGGCGCGTTCGTCGTGCTCGGTGTGGGTGCGCTGGCGGTCTTCCTGCTCGCCTCTGCAGTCCTGATGCACGACTTCTGGACGGTCGAGGACCCGCAGCAACAGCAGACCGAGATGACGCAGTTCCTCAAGAACGTCTCGCTGGCCGGCGCCGCACTCGGATTCCTCGGCCTGGCGTCGGTCCCGTGGCCCTACGCGGTCGACCTGGGCCTCATCTGACGGAGCAGCGACGCACCCCCGATCTGCTCCCCGCCGCCGGTCGTGACCGGACCCATCTCTTTTCGTCTCGACGCCCCTGTCCAGTGCATGGAATTCGACCCCGAGTCGGAGTCGATGTACCGCTGGCTGAGCGGGGCCGTCGTCCCCCGTCCCATCGCCTGGGTCTCGACCGACGGGCCCGCCGGGCGGAACCTGGCCCCGTACTCGTTTTTCAACGTGATGTGCGTGTCGCCGCCGATCGTCGCGTTCGCGCCCGGCCAGACGCCCGAGGGCGAGCAGAAGGACACCCTCCGAAACGCCAGAGCGCGCGGGGCGTTCGTGGTCAACCTCGTGTCGGTCGACCTCGGGAAATCGATGGTGGCGACCGCGGCGACGACCGAGGATGACGAGTTCGACCTCGCGGGTGTGACCGCCGTCGACGCGTCCGAGGTAGACGGCCCGCGGGTGGCTGAAGCGCCGGTCGCCTTCGAGTGCCGGCTCCACGACACGCTCGAACTCGGCTCGAACACTGCCACGTTCGGACGCGTGGTCCGTATCCACGCCCGCGAGGACGTCGTGACCGACCGGAAGATGGACACGGCGAAGTTCGACGCCCTCGGTCGGCTCGCCGCCGACGGCTACTGCACCACGCGTGACCGCCTCCGACTGGAACGCCCGCGTTGAATTCCTGTCGGGAGACAGATAATATCTGTCACGAGTCGGCATCCGCTCGCGGTTTCCGATAGTCGACTGAGAGGCACAATCTCCTCCGACAGACCGCGTTACGCCATCACACACCGGTCTCGCGGCTGCCGTCAGACGCTCGTCGTACTTGAAGCCCGGATATGGAAAGCACCACACATATATTGGTGGGATAAGCAGACACTCTCATGGCACACGTCTGCAGGAACTGCAAGCGGACTTTCAGCACGGAACTCGAACTCGAACTTCACCGGGACACCTGCGAGGCGGCCTCGCAACTCGTCTGTAAGGAATGTGGTGAGAAGGTATCCGAGCGACGGGCCACACGCGACGGCTGGCACTATCGATGCCCGAACGACGACTGCTCCGGCGCCGGCCTCGGCGAAAACCTGTTTCGTGCCGACGACTTCTCCATCACTTCTGCTTCGTTCTCCAATTAACACGCACCGACCAGCACCTGGCACGCCGAGATTCCTACAGACCCCCCTCCGCGCCTCGCCGAACTGTATTTCGTGATTGAATCCGATATTCGCATCCAAAAACAAAATCTTTCTATTTCTCACCCTAATTCACATTTTATCGAGCAAATTCAGATAGTTTCGTGCGCCGGAACCGTGTCCACGCCCGCGCTATCCCGGCGGCCGTCACGCCGCTACGCCCGCTCCTCGGCGAGCGACACCCGATCGAGTCGTGCGAGCGCACGCCGGCAGACGGCTGCATACGGTGCGGCGAGGAGCGGCACTTCGAACGCCGCCACCGTCGGCGGTCCCTCGACCCGGTGGCCGGTTGCCGGGAGTCGCGCCACGTCCCACGTCCATCGGCCGTTCGCACAGGTCGTCACCTCGAAGGGGAGTCGAAGGCCGCCGACAGTGGTGACGTGCCCGCTCGAACCGGCCTCGACGTAGCGGTCCGAGCAGTCGACCGCGCGGACTGACGGGCCCCACTCGGGCCAGCGCTCCGTGTCGCGGAACGCGCGCCAGACCGCCTCGCTGGACGCCGCTGTCCGACGGGCGACCACGAGCCGCCGGCCGTCGGGCGTTCGCTCGATGCGCGTGTCGATCTGTCGGCTCACAGTTGGAAGCAGGGGCCGCGCCGGTATCAACCCCCGTCTCCAGCTCCGGCGTCTCACGCTCGGATGTCCCCGTCTCTGCTGTCCCGGCGCCGGTGTCCACGTCTCGGGTGTCCACGTCTCCGACGTCGACGGGTTCCAACCGCGGACCCGTCGGCGTCACCGGTCCCCGTGACCGAAGGTGTCGCGGCGTTCGGCAGAACAAACATCGTTATCCGCCTCCCCCGGCTTCGTCCACCCATGAACCCGCGGGACCTCGCCACGTTCGCCTACGGCGACCGGGGGTCGTCCGGCGGGGGGCGCCAGCGACGCCGCATCCTCGTCTACCTGGCGGCGCTCGTGACCATCCTGGTCCTGTACGCGCTGGCCTACCAGGCGGCCCTGTCCTTCTTCGAGGGGCGGCAGGTGTCGTTCACGAAGGCGATGCTGACGGTCGTCGAGTCGTTCACGACGACAGGGTACGGGGAGGACGCCGAACTCTGGACCTCGACGCCCGTGCAGTTGCTCCTCATCTCGATGCAGCTCACCGGCGTCACGCTCATCTTCCTCGCGCTGCCGGTCTTCCTGGCGCCCTGGGTCGAGGAGCAGCTCTCGCAGACCGCCCCCACGGCCGTGGGCGACATCACCGACCACGTCGTGCTGGCGGGCTTTTCCTCGCGCGGCGAGGCGCTCGTCCAGGAACTCGACACGCGCGGCCGCTCGTACGTGGTCATCGAACCAGACCGCGCCGCGGCCAACGAACTCCACACGGAGACCGACGTGCCGGTCATCCACGGCGACCCGAAACTGACCGAGACACTGCGGGCGGCGAACGCCGACGAGTCTCACGCGGTCGTCGCTGACGTCGACGACGAGACCAACGCCTCCATCGCGCTGGCCGCCGACGACCTCGACGGAGACACGGACACTCCGAGCGAGCACGACGACAGCAGCGAGGAGTCCGACGCGCCGCAGATCGTCACCTTCGTCGAGGACTACGACCTCGCGGACTACCACCGCTATGCGGGCGCCGACGACGTCTTCTCGCCGCGTCACCTCATCGGCGAGTCCATCGCGCGGAAGGTGACAGCGAGCGTCCGGCCGGAACTGGGCGGGGCGGTCCAGCTCGACGAGACCGAGGACTTCGACATCGTGGAGTTGCCGGTCCAGAGCGGCTCCGAACTCGCCGGACGCACCGTCGCCGAGAGCGGCATCCGCGAGCGGACCGGCACCAACGTTATCGGCGCGTGGTTCCGCGGCGAGTTCGTCTCGCCACCTCCGCCGGACGCCCGCATCGACGGACAGACCATCCTCGTGGCCGCCGGGCGAGAGGCGAACCTGGAGCGCCTGAAGCGGCTCACGCTCTCACAGGAGCGGGGTCGAGACACGGACGGCTCGCGGGTGGTCCTGGCCGGCTTCGACGAGGTCGGCACGACCGTACTCGAGGAACTGGGCGAACAGGTACCGGCGACAGTCGTCGACCGACAGGACAAGGCGGGCGTCGACGTCGTCGGCGACGTGACAGCGGCCGAGACGCTCGAAGCCGCCGAGACCGCGTCCGCACAGACGGTCATCCTCACGGTTTCCAGCGACACGACCGCGGTCTTCGCGACGCTCGTCGTTCGCGAACTCTATCCGGACGTCGAGATCATCGCCCGCGCGGACGCGACCGAATCGGTCCGGAAGCTGTACCAGGCAGGCGCCGACTACGTGCTCGCGGTCGCGACGGTTGCCGGTCGGATGCTCGCCTCCACCATCCTCGAGAAGGACATCATCTCCTTCGACCAGCAGGTCGAAATCGTCCGGGCCGACTGCGGCGACCTGGCTGGCTGGTCGCTGGGCGAGGCCGACGTCCGGGCCCGCACGGGTGTGACGGTCATCGCCGTCGAGCGCGGCGACCAGTTCCTCTCTGACATCGGGCCGGAGTTCGTCGTCGAGTCGGGCGACAGCCTCATCGTCGCCGGGACGGACGGCGACGTCACCCGGTTCAACAACCTGGTAGGGCAGAACTGACAGCCGACCGCCAGGAGTCGGCGGTCGGCGCCGGCGGCCGACAGTTTCAGGACCCGGTGTCGGCCTGCCGGGCCTCGTCGAGCCACGGCGGCGGACTGATGTCGACCCCGTCGATGGCGTACGTCTGCAGCTCGACGCTGACGACGAGTCGCTGGCCGTCGCGCTCGATGACCGCCCGGTAGCTCATCTGTCGGACGATGCCCTCCTCGTCGACGACGACGCCTGCGTCGAACCGGGTCACGTTGTCCGGATCGATCGAGGGACCGAGCAACCGCGAGAGCACCGACCGGTCGACCCCGGTCGCGCTGTACGCGTAGAACGTCCCGTTCGCGGTCTCGGTGACGTTCGCGCTGCCGTAGGTGAGGTTGGTCAGGACCGGTGTGAGGAAACCGATACCGGTGAACGCGCGCGGTTCGAGCGAGGCGTCAGTGACCTCGTAGCGAACGTTGTCGGCGCCCGGCGGGTCGACCCTGCGGTAGCGTTTGCCGTCCGCGAAGTACGTGGTTCGCCGGACGCTGCTGGTCCCGTTGACCGCGATGAGTGCTCGCCCGTCGTCGACGTCGACGGACTGGAGCCGGCGGAGCACCCGCGCGCCGCTCCCTGTCGCGACGCTCCCGTTGATGTCGACAACGAACGACCGGTGATTCACGAGAGAATCGGCGTGGGTCGACAGTGCCGTCTCGGGGTCCATGACGCCGGTTTCGCCGTATCCCGCCGGGAACGCATCAGCGGGAGCAGGTGTCGGTGTCGGCGTCGCCGCCGAGGTAGATGTCGGTGTCGGCGTCGGGATCGGGGTCGGCGTTGGTGCTCCGGTCGGCGTCGTCCCACCACCGAGTAGCGAGCAGCCAGACAGCAACACGAGAGCGGCGAGGACGACGGCGGACAGCGAGCGTCGCATATGACACCGACGATGGACGGGGGTATCCTATGCGTTTTGGCCGTTCCGACCGAGACAGTAGTCGAACCGCGGTGCTGGCGGACTCGCTCTATCCAGCGGACTCACTCCGGCCGGCGGACTCACTCCGATCGGCGCGCTCGCTCCGGCCGGTGGACTCACTCTGCCCGCCGAGCGACACTCTCAGTCCGGGTCGAATGCCTTCAGCCGGTCGGAGTTCCCGTCGCTTCCGCCCCGTCGGCCGTGTCGGTATTCTCGGCGCCGTAGACGGCCGTGTCGGGGTTGAACTTCTTCCAGGCGAAGAAGAACATCGGCGACGCGTCGTTCGCCTTCGTCAGCGTAGTTCCCTGATGCGGGCCGTCGACAGCCGTTCCGGTGGTGATGCGCCACCGGGAGCCGCCAGCTCGGAGATGGTCCGTGCCTGCCCGCTCGAAGGTGAGCGTCTCGCCGTCGACACGCCGCGAGTACGCCACCAGCGTCCCTGCCTCGGTGGCGGCCACCACGACCGGGAACCCGCCGACGACGTCGTTGATCACTCCGGCCTCCTGGACGGCGTCCAGCGGATACGCGACGGCCGCGCCGTCGCGGCTGACGCCGACCACCATCGTCTTGGGGTGGAGCCGGTCGTCGCTGAACGCACCTCCGAGGCCGATGCGGTCGTTCTCCCGGTAGTTCCGGTAGGGGTATCGGGTGTAGTTCGCCGGGCCCGTGTCGGTGATAGTCGTCGACTCTGGCGGCGGCCTGAGGACCACTGTCTCCGGATTGACTGCCTGCCACTCGCCCCACGTGGTGAGCGTCGAGGGAACGAGTTCCAGGGTTTCGCCCGTTAGCGGTCCGCGAATCGCGGTGGCGGCGATCTGGCTCCAGAGACTCCCGGTCGCCTCGTCGTACATCACGAGATCCTGGTTGTGGAGGTACCCCGAGACGCCGAATATCGTCTCCTCGCCGCCGGCCCGCCTGACCGCCGTCAGGCCGCTCCCACAGAGGGGACAGTACGTGACCAGTAGCGGCCCCCCGAGGCTGTCGTTGACGATCTCGTGCCAGTTGAGCACCCGCAGCGGATAGGCGCGAGCCTCGCCGTCCCGTTCGACGCCGATGACGCGGTCGTCGGACTCGAGGCGGGGCTCCGAGACGTACGTTCCGGTGTTCGTGTTCACTTCGATCGAGAATCCGGACCAGTCCTCGGCGAACGCGGGGTCGACGATGGCCGGAATGCCGTTCTTCGGCGCGCCTCGCCGGAGTTCCGAGAGGGGAACAGGTACGCGGATACCGTTCACCATTCGGCGCTCGGGCGTCTCGGTCGGGGGGGCGGTCGGGGTCGGCGTCGTGCCGTCTCCAGCGGGGCTGTCACGCCCCGCCGCTTGCCGATAGCCACAGCCAGCCAGCGCACCGAGCGCACCCGCACAACACCCCAGGAGCGACCGCCGGCTCCATCGCATACGGGGCCGGAGGGCGACCACGGTAATGACGCCGCGGGGGTCGTGTGTCGATTTCTCACAGTCGCGGCGGCGTTTTTCCCGGGCGGCCCCTGTGACCCGAACATGCAACGCCGTCGGTTCCTCGCCGGTGTCGGGGCCGCCGTCACGCTCGGCCTCGCGGGCTGTACCTCGACGGGTGGAAGCGCCGGCAGCGATGGGAGCGGAAGCCAGGGAGACGCCGGCAGCCAGGGCAACAGGAGCCAGGGAGACGCCGGCAACGCGAACACGAGCAGCGCGAGAGCAACTGGAGCCAGGACGCCCGCCGTCCAGGGCAACACCATCCGAACGCTCGACGTCGCCGGGTCGCCGGGGGGGTGGATGCCGATACGCCCTGACGAGCCGGCGCTGCTCGACTTCTGGGCGACGTGGTGTGCGCCGTGCAAGCCACAGATGGCCGAACTCCGGGCCGTCCACGAGTCGTTTCCCACCACGCACATGCTCTCGATCACGAACGAGCGAAATTCAGCCGCCGTCCGCGAGTTCTGGCGGGAGTACGACGGGACGTGGGCCGTCGCACAGGACCCGCAGCTGCGAACCAACGAGCGGTTCGGCGTGACGCGCGTCCCGACGCTGCTGGTCTTCGACGCCGCCGGGAACGAGGTGTGGCGTCATGTGGGCCTCGCGGCGGCCGACACCATCGCAGCCGAACTCCGAGCCGCCGGCGCCGAGGAACGATGATCGGCGACGTCTCGTCGGCCCGTCTGGCGTTCGCGTTCTCCGCGGGGACGGCGACGTTCTTTGCACCCTGCGCGTTCCCGCTGCTCCCGGGGTACGTCGCGTTCTACCTCGGGCAGGGCGCCGGCGAGGAGTCGGCTGGGCCGTTCCCGACGCGCATGGGACGGGCGGCGGGGATCGGTGTGGTCGCCAGTCTCGGCTTCTTCGTCGTCTACGGCTTCCTTGCCGGCCTCGCTGCGGCCCTCGGTGCCAGTGCGCTGCGCGATATCGCCATCCTGGAACCGGTCGTCGGGGGTCTCCTCGTCGTGCTCGGTGTCGCACTGGTCTCCGGCGCCGTCCCCGACCTGCACGTCCTCCTGCCCGAGCGGCGGCGAACCGCTGGCGGGTACTTCGCCTTCGGCGTCGTCTACGCGGTCGCGGCGGCGGGCTGTACGGCACCCATCTTCGTCGGTCTCGCACTAGTCGCGCTGGGCGCGGGACCAACCGGCGCTGTCCTCGTTCTGGGGACCTACGCACTCGGGATGGCGGTCATGATGGTCGCCGTGACGCTGCTGGCCGCTGTGGGCCGTGCCGGCCTCCTCCGTCGCCTCTCGGGACAGACCGGCCGTGTTTCCCGCGCCGCCGGAGCGCTGCTCGCCTTCGCTGGCGTCGCGCAGATCTACCTCTACGTCTTCGACTTCGATCCGCTGGGCGGCCTCCGGGCGCTCGGACTGCTGTGAGCCGGCACGCCCCGGCTCGGTCGGTCGTGCCGGAGGTAATCCGACACTCCGCGGTACGGCCAACAGCTACCGAAAAGATCGTTACCCCGGCACTCAGTCGTCAGGCACTACCTTGGCCTGTGAATCCGTAGCTGGGGCAGGCGGCTCGTGTGTACCGAAGTCGGGGTGTGTCTCTTCCATCCAGACGAACACGACCGCACCGGAGACGAACATCAGGGTCGCTGTCAGATAGAAGGCACCCTCAGCGTTCAGGAACTCCATCGAGAGGCCAATCAGAATCGCGCCGACACCATAGCCGGAGTCACGCCACATCCGGTAGACGCCCATCCCGGCCGACCGCCACGTCGGATGGGCCGCGTCGCCGGGGACCGTCATCAGATTCGGATACAGCAACGCCATTCCCAGTCCGGAGACAGCAGACAGAACAGTCCACGGAAGATACCCCTCGACGAACACCATCCCGAGGACACCGACTCCGGCGAGCAACATCCCCGCGACTACGGGCGGACGGCGACCAATACGATCTGCGAGTCCGCCGGTCGCAATCTGGAGGAAGTACATCGCGCTGTGGACACCCACGACGACCCCGACCGCGGCGATACCGAGGCCCCGGCTCGTGAGGTACAGCGGGACGGCGATCCAGAACAGGGTGTCGACGAAGTTCTCGACGTGACCGGCCTGCGCGGCGGCAAACAGCGTCTTGTCGCCGTACGTCGCTCGCTTCAGCACCGCACCGAACGACAGGTTCGCATCGTAGTGGTCGTCGTCGCCCTCGAGCCGTGCGAAGTGAAGCGTCTCCGCGATCAGGAAGACGGAGACGAGGAACGCCAGCACGACGACCACCGCGAGGAAGTAGAACGATTCGGGTCGGAGACTCGTCTGCCCGGCGATGACTCCGGTGAGCCAGGCGCCGACTGCGACCCCCGTGTAGCCGAACGCCTCGTCGATGCCGACCGCGAGCCCACGCTGGTCGGGCCCGGCGAGGTCGACCTTGGCGTTGATCGCCATGCTCCAGGTCAGTGCCTGGTTAACTCCGAGAAGAATATTGCCGAGGACGATCCAGTCCCACGTGGGAGCGACGACGAGGACGACCGGAAGCGGCAGCGCGGTCGCCCACCCGACCACGAGTACCGGCTTTCGGCCGTACTCCTCGCCCCACCTGCCTGCATACAGGTTGAGCAACGCCTTCACGAATCCGAAGCTGGCGACGAACGACCCGACGACGGCTACCGACTCCACGCCGAAGACGTCCTGTCCGAGTACCGGAACGACCGCGCGTTCGGAGCCGATCGTCAGTCCCGTGGCGAATACCAGCAGGACGTGGAGACAGAACTGGAAGCGGTGTTCGCGGATGCCTCGCGTATCTTTGGGAGCGTCCGGGGTCTCCATGCGCTACGCTGTCACTCCGCGGCGCACTGGTTCGGGCCGAGTTCGAGTTGCCGCGCATCCGTCTCGTCCAGCTCGAGCTGTCCGACGTTGGCCCGTTTGATCCGTTCGTGATTCGACGGCGTGTCGGGGATATCCTGCGTTATCGCATCGACGAACGTCGCGCGACTGTGGCCGAGCAACTCGTTTTGCTCTCGAACGTCGGCGAGAGGCGCGGTCATCGGTGGATCGGGGGAGCCGGAATCGTGAGCCGGAAGCACCAGCGCATCAGCCGGTCTGTCGAGCAGCCGTTTGAGACTCTCGTACAGGGTGCCAGCGCGCGCCGTGATCTCCTCTCGGTTCCCGGCCTCGAGATCCGGGCGCCCGACACTGTCGAGAAAGAGCGTATCGCCCGTCAGCAACGCCTCTCCGGCGACATCGAGCGTGACGCTCCCCTCGGTGTGTCCGGGCGTATGCACGACCTCGATCCTGACCGGACCGGGGCCGAGTTCTGTTCCGTCGTCGATGCCGGTCGTCTGTGCCAGCGCGTCGGCGTCCGCGGGATGGAGGTAGTGAGGAACGTCGTGTTTCGTAGCGAGATCACGCGCCCCGGAGACATGATCGGCATGGGCATGGGTTTCGACGACCGCGGTCGCCGTCGCTCCCCGCTCGTCGAGGATGTCCTCGTACTCTTCGACGTACTGGCTCGGATCGACGACGAGGGCCTCGCCATTCGAGATCAGGACGTACGACAGACAGCCCGTCCCCGGCCGTGCGACCTGGATCACCTGCACTGAATCGAGCGGGACCTCCGCGGTGCGGTGGACGCGGGTCCAGCCGTGCATCCCGTCGGTGAGCGTTCTCGCGTCGTATCCCATCTCTCGGAGGACGGCGGTCGCGGTCGCCGAAACCTTTCCCACGCCACAGACGGTGACGATCTCCTTGTCCCTGGGGAGCACGCTGAGTGCGTCGGCCGCCGACCGGGGATCGGACCGCAGTTCGTCGTAGACGTCGATGTGTTCGCTCCCGGGGATATGCCACTCCTCGAATCCGTCGGCGGGCCGGATATCGAGGAGAAGCATGTCCTCGTCGTCGCGTTCGAGTCGTTCCGAGACCGCGTTCGGACTGATCTGTGACATCGACTTCGTGTAGCCGCTGCGGCTGGATAGCGACTCCTCCGAGTGTGTTGGGGGCGTTTAAATCGCCGTCGTCGTTCAGACTGTCCGGTCTCTGCGTCCGTTCTGGGACGCGCTGTTCGACAGATTAGCCAGCGTACCCGGAGCGACGCTCGATCTGTGACGGCGCCGATGTCGAACTGACTCGCCAGGCAATCGTCGATCTCGAAAACGATCTCCCTTCGCGGGACGGGGGGACGAGTCGGAGTATCGCCAGTCGCGACGCTCGACCCGAGCGGTACCCGCTGTCGCGTGGTGGCCCGTCTCGAGTGAACAAAGACGATTGGCGGGTCCGTGATCTCTGCTCTCCAACTAGTCAGCGGATGCGACCGGACCGGAACAGTCCGGGTCTCTCACTCTGGACTGCTGGTCAGAGTCCCCAGGTGGCCGGCGCGCCACGTACCGGGCAACAGCGACCGCGGCGGCCGCGACGACCACCAGGACCGCGACAACCGTAGGGTAGCTCAAGACCGCAACAACGGCCAGAGGAACGACGGTCATGACGGCTGCGACCGTGACGGTCCGCCGAGCGGTACGACCGACGGCCGCTGTAGGGGAAGTGAGTCGAGTGCTTTCGGTTTCGACGCTGTGTCTGGCCTCGGGGACTGCACTGTTCGGGTACATCGTATTCGCTTGGAGGGCATCCGTCCCTCTCGGCGTTACTCCCAAGCCACGGGATGGATTTTTGCGAAAGAACGAGACGAGCATCAGCAGCTCCGGGCGGCGCTCTTTGAACTACGTCCAGTACGGGCCCACATCCAGGACGGTAGAAGCATCAGCGCTGAAGCACGCTCAGTCTCCGGCTCCGGAGGGCAATCACCGCAAGCAACATTCCCCCGACCCCGCCGACGAGAAACGTCACCAGGCCGGTCGAAAGTCCGACCGTGGCCGCGAGTCCACCGAACAGCGCGGCTCCACCGATCAGTTTGAGCCCCATACAGCAGATAACGCCACCGAGGACGGTGATGCTCCCGACGCCAGGGAAAGAGAGTACCGAGTCAGATGTCTCCTCGGCCATCGGTCTGGGTGTCAGTGAGCGCGGGGGAATCCCCTCGGGAAACCCTCGTGTCGGTTGTTGATGCCGCCAGTGGCGAACGATAGCATCTTCGACGATTCGGTTGGAGCTTGGCTGGCTATCGTCCGTTCTATTGATTATTATCATTATTAATCTTTGTGGAATTTATATAAACCATCTATGACCGAAATGCTCTCTTCGGTTGACCGGACGCTGTGAGCGACGCACGGACTGCCTGGACGCCACCTGCCGTTGGCTGTCGACGTAGATATCTAGATGAGGGATTCAACTACAAAATAGAATATTATTCAAAAATATATTCGATAAATATATAATTTCACTCATTACCGATTATCTCGAAAATGCTTCAACCATCTCGCATCACGAGGGATTTGAAGCCGCGGGCGCACGAAATCGACGCATGACCGAGACTCGCGACGCCAGTGAGGCCCGACGAGCGTTCCCGACGCTGGTGGGGATGGTGCACCTCCCGGCGCTACCGGGGACGCCGGAGTTCAGCGGCGACCGGACAGCGCTCCGCGAGCGGGCCGTGGCAGACGCCGAGGCGCTCGTCGCGGGCGGGATGGACGCCGTCCTCGTCGAGAACTTCGGCGACGCGCCGTTCCACCCGGGCGAGGTCCCGCGTCACGTTATTGCCTCGATGACGACGCTCGTGGACACCGTCCGTCGGGCCGTCGATGTTCCCGTCGGGGTGAACCTCCTCCGGTCGGACGGGCCGGGTGCAGTCGCCGTCGCGGCCGCCGCGGGCGCGTCGTTCATCCGTGTGAACGTCCACACGGGCGCCCGGGTGACCGACCAGGGCATCGTCGAGGGACGCGCTCACGAGACGCTCCGATTGCGTGACCGCCTCGAGGCCGACGGCGTGCGCGTGCTCGCGGACGTCGACGTGAAGCACTCCGCGCCGCTCTCCGACCGACCGCTCGACGCGGCGGCGCGCGAGGCCGCGGAACGCGGCGGCGCGGACGCGCTCGTGGTCTCCGGAGCATCGACCGGCGAATCCGTCGACGCGGACCGACTGGAATCCGTCGCCGCCGTCGCCGACGCGACGGGCGTGCCCCTCGTCGTCGGGAGTGGCGTCACCCCAGAGACGGTCCCCGAGCTGCTCGACGTGGCCGACGCGGCCGTCGTCGGAACCGCGCTGAAGGAGGACGGGGTGGTGACGGCGCCCGTCGACCGCAAGCGGGTCGAGCGGCTGGTCGCCGCGGCTCGCGCGGACTGAGCCGCGCCGAGCGACCGCGAGCCGGCACCGACGGCCACAACGTTGACCCGAGACGCGGCCGAGGTTCCGACCGATGGCACCATTCCAGAACTCGCTGGTCCTGTTCGTCGTGAGC
Source organism: Haloglomus sp. (assembly GCA_042217755.1). Classification (GTDB taxonomy): domain Archaea; phylum Halobacteriota; class Halobacteria; order Halobacteriales; family Haloarculaceae; genus Haloglomus. The sequence continues at coordinate 36,017 of JBDGSA010000122.1, forward strand.
CTCCTCATCGGGGGCCTTGGCGTCTTCGTCGGCGCGAGCCTCCTCGCCGGGAGCCGGAACTACAGCCACGCGGTAATCACGGCCGCGCTCGGATCGCTGGTGTGGGCCGTCGTCTCCTTCCTCATCGGCGGGATTCCGGTGCTGGGACCGGTCCTCGTGTTCCTCGCGTACCTCGCGGTCATCAAGTGGCGCTACCGGACGGGCTGGATCACGGCCGCCGGCATCACGCTGGTCGCGTACATCACCGTCCTGGTCGTGCTGGCGGTCCTCTCGGACCTCGGCGTCGGCCTCGTTCGGGACATCCCTGGCGTCCCGGGCGTCTGACTGGCCGCGTTCACGCCCGCTCGTCCTCGCCCTCGTAGTCTGGTGCGCCTTCGCCAGTGCGCGAATCACGCCCCGTTCCGCCGAACAGACCGAGGCTAGCCGCGAGCGCGTCGCCGAGGTGGGAGGCGGGACCGTCCAGGAACCTCGAGTCGGCGAGCCGCGTGGCCGGGGTCGCGTCCACGGTGCCGGGCGCGAACACGTCCGTGAACGCGAGTGCTGTCTGGGCGAGCGGCTACTCGATCTCGCTCGGCGAAGCGGGGTCCGCGAGTGTCGCCAGTTGGCCGGCGTGGTGCAGGTGGAGTAGCTGTGCGGGCAGGTCGACGTCGTCGCCCGACGGCCACCCGAGTTCGGCGCGGACCAGATCCGAGGCGCGGCCGATGGCGCCGACGGAGCCGAGGTGACCGGCGCCGATGACCGCCTTTGCGGCCTTCGCGGGGTCGCCGCTCAGAACGACCGGTCCGACGCGTGCGACCGCGCCGTCGCCGACGCTGACGACCCAGCCCGGCGAGTCGTAGCGATAGGTGTCGAGGCGGGGGTCGAAGCCGCCGTCGTCGCCCTCGCGGACGAGTCGCTGGATGTTGGCGGCCGCGACGCGCGCCTCGCGGATGGCGGTCTGTGCCGCCGCGGGGACGGCCTCGCCCGCCTCGTCGACGACGCGTCCGGCGTCGCCGACGACGAACGTCCCGTCGCCGACCCGGAGATTCGCGCGGACCTCCGGGCGTTCGCCGCCGGTCGCGTCGGGGCCCCGGATTCCGCCGGCCCACACGAACGTGTCGTAGCCCAGCGAGCGACCGTCAGCGAGGTGGACGGCGTCGGCGTCGGCGGACTCGACAGTCGCACTCGTCTGGACCTCGACGCCGCGTGCCGCCAGTTCCGTGCGGACGGCGTCGGCGAACGCGGCGTCGAAGCCCGGCGCGATGCGGTCGGCCATCTCGACCACCGTTACGTCCAACTCGAGGTCCTCGGCGTCCGAGAGTGCCGCGAGTTCGCCCGCCACCTGGATGCCGGACAGCCCGCCGCCGCCGACGACCGCCTCGCCGCCGGCCGAATCGAGCACCTCCGCGCGGATGGTATCGGCGTGCCGCAGTCGCTTCAGGGGCGTCGCGTGCTCCTCGACGCCCGGGAGGTCGTAGAATGCGGTCTGCGCACCGAGACAGACCGCGGCGTAGTCGTACTCGAGGCGCTCCTCACTGCCGGCGCCACGCTCCGACGAGGCTCGGCCGCCGCTCTCACCACTCTTACCGCTCTGATTGCTCTCACCGCTCTCACCGCTCTCGTCGTCGGCGAGCGTAGAGAGCGTGGCGACGCCCGCCTCGGCGTCGACGTCGGTGACCCGGGCCTGCCGGATTTCGGCCCGGCCGAGCACCTCCGCGAGCGGGAGGGTGATGACCTCTCGGAGGTCCGGGCGCCGGATGACCCGGTGGAGTTCGTGCTGGACGAGATGCGTGTCCGACTCGTCGACAACGGTGATGTCGACGTCGTCGGGGAGGCGGCGCTCCAGCCGGCGTGCGACGGTCAGCCCGGCGTATCCCGCACCCAGTACGGCGACGTGCATAGGTTCGATACGGTCGGGAGACTCAAAGCCGCTGTCATCGGGGAACCCGCTGGCCCGACGCGGACCACGAGAGGGGGCCACCAGCCCGGCGGAAGCGGCTTGTCGGCTGCAGCCCATCGTGTGCACGTGACCGACTACCGGGCGTACCTGTTCGGCCTCGCACCGGGCGTCGTCGTGCTCGCCGTCGGCCCAGCGATGGCGCTCGGGCTCCCGTCGTTCGTGCAAGTCGCACTCGGTCCGGTCCACTATCTCGGACTCGTGGCCGTCCTCGGAGGACTCGGGTTCGCCGGGTGGGCCGTCCACGCGTTCGCCCGAGCGGACGAACCCCCCTCGCACACCTGCACGCCGGGGACACTCGTCACGGACGGCCCGCTGTCCTACAGTCGGAACCCGATCTACCTGGGGACCGTCGTCGCGGCGCTCGGGGAGGCGTTGCTGTTCGAGTCGGTCCTCCTCGCGGGCTACGGTCTCGCCCTGTGGGCGGTCTACCACGTCCTGGTCGTCGTCCGCGAGGAACCCGAGTTGCGGGCGGCACTCGGGGAGCGCTACGAGACATACAGCGACCGGGTGCCGCGCTGGTTTTGACCTCGGTGGGCGAGCGAGCGCCACGCTTTCGCCGATCGGCCACCGAGTCGCTCCATGGGCTATCACCTGTTCGACCCCGACGACCTCCCGGCGTCGCCAGACCACCCGTGCGACCGCCGATCGGTCTCGGCGGCCGCGGAACTCGCACAGCTCGCGCTCGCGGTCTACACGATGGAGCCGGGCGAGCAGCTTCCGACGACCTACCACTACCACGACCAGCGCGAAGAGGCATTCTACGTCGTCTCGGGAACGCTCGCCGTCGAGACGCCCGAGGGCGAGTACGCTGTCGAGGCGGGCGAGGTGTTCGTCGCGGAGCCGGAGAGCCCACACCTGGCACACAACCCCGAGGACGCCGACGAACCGGTTCGCGTGGTCGGGACGGGCGCCCCGAAGTTCGACATCGCGAAACCCTACGAACCGGAGAACGCCGGCGATGGGACCGACAACGGGGACTGATACGGTTTAGTGTAACAGTTTACCGGTGCGTCGGCCGACCGGGGCGCCGATGCGCCGGGAACGATTTACAGTAAACCGTATGACTACTCGTCGGTCTCGAGTGCCTCGCGGAGGTCGACGAGATGGGACTGGACCACCGACAGGGTGGCGTCGGCGTCGGCGTACCCCTCCTCGTACTCGTGGAGTGCGAGGTCCACGTCGTCGACGAACGACTCGACAGCGTCCCGGAGGTCCTGGCTCTCGTCCTCGTCGGCCATGGCGGAGGCTCGCGCCGGAGCGAAAAGAATCCCCGGCCCCGGCACCTACATCCCCATGTCCGCGGCCGCCTCCGGCACCGGGAGATCGTGTGGCGAGGCGCCCAGCAGTTCGGCGGCGTGGTCGAGCGCCATGTCGAATCCGTAGTACCGCTCCAGTTCGTCTCCGTCCGGCCCGTCGCGCACCTTCAGCATCGCGTACCCCTCAGCGTTCTGCGCGACGGTAGCGACCCGGCCCTCGCGCTCGAAGGTGAGTCGCCGTTCCTCCGCCGTTACCTCGTAGCGAGCTGTCACGTCCCCCTCAGTGACTGTCTCGGACATACACTCCGGTAGGAGCGTCGAGGGTAGGAACCCATCGGTCGCGGCGTGTTCCTCGAGCGCCCGCTACTCGCGACGGGGTACGCTCTCTAATTAATTTATACTTCCGATTTCTTATAGATATTGCCTATATAACTAATTTTCTAATCATAAAATTAATATAGTGGTTTGTATACTTTCAGCTGCTACCCACGCCAACCGTTAGCGTTGGCATCGAAGCGGGAAGCGATGAGTCTGATAGTCTTCCTATATATTCGCCGAATCCTGCTGAACTGAGGGCACGAGTCGATCAGACGTGAATAGATACAAAGAGAGCCTGAAGTTACGGGCGCTCTTTTGCTTCTGTGCCTGGAACGACACGTATGGCGGTGACTCCATCACGACGAACCTTCCTTGGCGGAATCGGGTTGAGCGGTCTTGTCGGAATTGCTGGCTGTGCTGATGCATTCGGGAGTAGTCGAGGAGCGACCGATGTTATTTTCCACAACGAAGCGGAGGTATCGCGGACAGTTCAGGTGACGGTCACGCAACGCGGTGAGGAGTCGCCGAATATCGACACCAGGCTCGATATGGAGCCCCATTCGCGACAGAAGATCAACAACGAGGTGATAATGAACAGTGACTACGACGTAGCAGTGACATATTCGGACGGAACTACAGAATCGCCGTATTCAGAGACACAGGAGTGGAATGACGCCGGCCAAGCCCTCCATATTATACTGAACGACCAGATTGTTTTTGCAGTTCAGATCGGGTAGTTCGGCTCTGCTGAACTTCTCTGTTGCTGATAAGTTGTTGAGACCATGCTGCGTACAGTGCGCGAGTCGGTCAGTTCCCTCTGAAACTATCTACCCGGTGATATTCCTTGTCGGCATGTCCACCGAGAGGGCTTCGATAGTCGAACGAGTTCGGCTCGTGGTCTTCCGGTGCTGACGACCACCGAGTGCGGGCGACGTGGCGAGTCCTTCTCGCGATGCCGATTCTGTGGGTTCTCACCGGAGCGGGGTATGGACAGCGTCGAATCCGCCGATGCGGTCGCCATCCCGAATCGGGAGATCGGGGAGCGTCATCCGCCTGTAGTAGAGTCGGTGGAGGGCTTCGAGCCCATTCCGGGCAGTCCACGATGCTAACCACTCGCCCGCGAGGTAGGTTCATATCATTTACCAACGTATTCGATGCAATCCGCCGTCCTGCATACGCGCTCGCTTCGCTCGCGCCTTTCACCGACTGGTGCGCCCAGAGGGCGCGGAAGTCAGCATTTTTGAACGTTTTCGCTGTCAGCAGAACGCGGCGCGTTCTGATTGCCTGTAGGTCCGCGGAACGAGTCAACGACGCCGAGCAGTTCCCGCAGCGCCGGCTTTGGCGGCGCGAGAAAACCCGGGACGTAAAAAGCTCAGCTCAGCAGGTCCTGGCCGATGGTGTTGCGGAGGACCTCACTCGTGCCCTCGTAGATCTCGTTGAGTTTGGCGTCGCGGTAGTACCGCTCGGCGGGGAAGTCCTTGGTGTAGCCGTAGCCGCCGTGGATCTGGATGCCCTCGTTGGCGACCTCGCGGGAGACCTCCGAGGCGTAGAGTTTGGCCTGAGCGGCCTCCTTGCGGAAGCGCTCGCCGCGCATCTTCTTGTCCGCCGCGTCGTGCATCAGCAGGCGTGCGGCGCGGGTCTTGGTGTCCATGTCGGCGAGCTTGTGCTGGATTGCCTGGAAGTCGCCGATGGGCTGGTCGAACTGTTCGCGCTCGCCGGCGTAGTCGACGGCGGCGTCGAGGGCGGCCTGCGCGATGCCGACCGAGCGCGCGGCGATGGTGATGCGGCCGCCGTTGAGCGTCTTGAGCGCCTGGACGAACCCCTCGCCCTCCTCGCCGAGCAGGCGGTCTTCGGGCACGAAGCAGTCGTCGAAGCGGAGTTCCGCCGTCGGACAGCCTTTGTCGCCGAGCTTGTCCTCCGTCCCCTCGACGATGAAGCCGTCGTCCTCCTCCGGCCGGACGATGAACGCGGAGATACCCTTCCGACCGGCCTCGGGGTCGGTCTTGGCGAAGACGGTGACCGTGTCGGCCACCGAGCCGTTGGAGATCCAGAGCTTGCCGCCGTTGATGTAGTAACCGTCACTATTGCGCTCGGCCGTGGTCTCCATCGAGGGCACGTCACTGCCGGCGCCGGCCTCCGAGAGAGCGAACGCGCCGATGTCGGTGCCCTCGGCGAGCGGCGTGAGGAAGCGCTCCTTCTGGTCGTCGTCGCCGAACTCGTACACCATGTTGCCCGCCAGCGAGACGTGTGCGGCCACGATGGTACCCAGGCCGCCCGAACCGCGTGAGATCTCCTCCAGCGCGATGGGGTAGGCGTGGTAGTCGAGACCCGCGCCGCCGTACTCCTCGGGGAACGGCGCACCCATCAGCCCGAGTTCGCCCATCTCCTCGACCAGATCCCACGGGAACTCGTCCTCGTGGTCGATCTCGGACGCACGCGGGACGACCTCCTCGTCCACGAAGTCGGCGACCATCTCCTTGATCTGTTTTTGTTCCGGCGTCAGCGAAAGGTCCATGCAGAACTGGTCGGTGGCTGCTCACTTGAGCGTTGTCGTGTCCGCGGTTCGGTGGCAATCGGGGTCGCGTTCATCGGGCTCAGCGGTCGGTTCCGGCGTCCGTGTCGGGGCCGTCGACGAGGGCCTCGTCCCAGCCGACGAGAGACGCGACCAGGAAGCCGAGCGCGGCACCGACGACCCCCGACAGCGCGTACCCGGCCCAGATTCCGAGCGGACCGTAGCCGAGCGGCCACGCGAGCGCGAGTGCGAGACCGAGTCGGACTGGGATGAATGTCGTCCCGGTGACGGCGAGCGCCACGTCCGTCCGCCCGGCGCCCCGGAAGACGCCGCTGTAGACTCGCGCGGCGGCTTCGAACCCGTACGCCGGCCCCACGACCCGAAGGAAGGCGGCGGCGTGCGTGACGACGGCCGCATCTGTCGAAAACACCGCCGCGATGGAGCGGGCGCCGGCCGAGACCAGCAGGCCGACCGCGGTCAGGCCGACGAGCGGGACGCCCACAGCCAGTCGCGCAGCACGGCGGGCGCGGGCCGCCTCGCCGGCGCCGAGATTCTGTCCGACCATCGTGATGGTGGCCGCGGAGACGCCGATTGCGGGAAGGAACATCAACGAGGTGACACGCTCGCCGATACCGAAGCCGGCGACGACGGGCGCGTCGAACCGGCCGACGAGGAACAGCGTCGCGGTCACGGATGCGGCGATTGCTCCGGTCTCCAGCGACGCCGGAACGCCGACGCGGCCGACGCGCTTGAGAAACGAAGGGTCGGGCCAGAGGTCCCGCATGCGGACCGTCGGCTCGACGCGGTCCGAGACGAGGAGCCCCACGCCGGCGACGGCCGCCGCGCCGCGAGCCCCGAGCGTCGCGATGGCGGCGCCCTCCAGCCCGAGTTCCGGAACCGGACCCGGGCCGAAGATGAGGACTGGGTCGAGCACGAGATTCAGCAGTACGGACGCCAGCACGACCGCGAGCGGCGTCAGCGCGTCGCCGTATCCCTGGAGGAGCGCGGAGAAGGTGTAGGCGAGAAAGAGCAGGGGCAGTCCGGCGAGGATGTAGCCCATGTACGAGAACGCGAGTCCGCGCGTGAGCGGCGCGGCACCCATTGCGCGGAACAGCGGCCCGATGCCGACCGCGCCGACCGCGGCGACGACCAGCGCCGCGAGCGTGCTGAACGCGAGCGTCTGTCCGGCAACGAACGAGACGCGCTCGTGTTCGCCCGCCCCCTCGTACTGCGCGACGAGCACGCGCCCGGCCGTCGAGACGCCGGAGCCGAGCGCGACGAACAGGAACACGAGGGGGAACGAGAACGTGAGCGCCGCGAGTTCGGCGCTCCCGTATCGGCCGACCCAGAACGTGTCCGTCAGGTTGTAGACGGTCTGGAGGAGGGTCGTGGCCACCACGGGCAGCGCGAGGTGGTAGAGCGGCCAGCCTACCGAGCCACTCGTGAACTCGAGTTCGTCACGCGACCTGAACGGGGACCGCACGGGGCGGCCTGCGGCCGTCGGCCGCTTAGGCGCCGCGGTTCGCGGCCCACGACCGAACGCTCTCCGAGAGCGTGCCCGACGGAGTCACGACTATAACGATTCCCTCGGAAGGACCTGCAGTTCGATGTCGTTCGAGAGTCAGAATGGCTGTGCGGGGGCGAGTCGCTGATGGCGAACGGGATGCCCTGGCCGGTGATGGCAGGGCTCGGCGCGGCGTTTCTCGGGGTGGGGTTGCTCGTCGGACGGAAGGCACTGGGGCAGTTCGGTCGCGCCTACCGCCTCCTGACGACGGACGTCGTCGCTGCCACCGACGTCACGGCAGGTGGCACCACCGCCGTCTCAGGCGCGGTCGAGGCACGCGGGGAGACCGGCGGCGTGGGCTCGCTCTTCGAGGAAGACGCCGTCTTCTGCTACACGGAGGCCCAGAAGTACGTCGGCGGCGACACCCAGCGTGGCCAGCGCTGGGACACCTACCACTGGAACTACGAGGGAGTCCCCTTCGACGTCGCCGACGGGACCGGGAGCGTCGGCGTCTCCCCGCCGACCTGCCCGACCGGTGCGCGAACGTCCGGGCCGGAGATAGAGGTGGACCTCCCGATGGAGTCGGTGACGTTCGAGAGCGACGAACCGGCCCCCGACGGTGTGCTCGACTACATCGAGCACGTCGACGGGTTCCAGCGGGGTCCCAGTGGCGGGACGCTTCGGTTCCGCCAGAGCACCCTCGTTCCGGGCGAGGACGCCTTCGTGCTCGGCGAGGCCACGACCGGCGAGGCCGGCCCCCCGACGGAGGTAGTCATCGACGGAGAGACCCGCCCCGGGACGTTCGCCGTCGCGGACGAGGCGGGCGGGTCGCCGCTGAAGAACGCCCTCTTCGGCCTGTTCCTGAGCTGGTTCGCGGTCGCGGGGACGGGGGCCGGCGGGTACTTCCTGTATCTGCTCGTGACGTAGCTGTATCTGCTCGGGTGTAGCGACCCTCCACCGTTCGAACGACCCTTCGGTTCGATGGTTCCCAGACGAACGAAACGAGCGCCTCGGGTCCCACGACGGTTCCTCTCGGTACGCTCGCTGGGAAGTAACACTCGCCAGAAGGCGACCCTCGCCGAGAAGCGACACTCGCCGGGAAGCGACACCGACATGCCGGGGGCGAACGAAGCCGGGCACATGGCGACAGCCGACGCCGGCCCCGTGTCGCGGACCGCGAAGGAGCACCCGCGGGCCCTGACAGCGGTCCTGACGGTCGTCGGGTACGCACTGGTTATCGGCACACTGTACGTCGGTCTGCCGATCTATCCGACCATTACTCTCGAGACCGTCAACCTGCTCTCACACGCTATCGCCGTCATCAACACCGTCACCGTCGTCCTGTTGCTCTCGGGCTGGAAGTTCATCCGACAGGGCGACGTTCGCAAGCACCGCGCGGCGATGGTCAGCGCGTTCACGCTCATCCTGCTGTTTCTCGTCCTCTACCTGCTGAAAACGGGCGGCGGGGGCCGCAAGGACTTCGTCGGCCCGGCGAACGCCGAACTGTTCTACCTCGGACTGCTCGGGATCCACATCGTTCTCTCGATCGTCTCGGTGCCGCTGGTCCTGTACAACGTCGTCGTCGGGCTCTCGCACTCGCAGTCGGAGATCCACACGACCGCACACGCCCGCGTCGGTCGGGTGGCGGTGGTGGCCTGGTCGGTGTCGCTCACGCTCGGGGTGGTGGCCTACGTTCTGCTCAACCACGTCTACGACTACGAGTTCGTCCGGCTGCTGGTCAGGGTCCCTGTCTCCGTTCCTGTCTCCGTTTCCGTCCCCATCCTCGGCTGAGAGCCGTCCCCGAGCGGTTCACTGCCTCTCGGGGCTCCGATGAGGACTCCACGCGGGTTGTACCCGTTCCGAGCGGGCCGTCCGCGGCCCGCTTGCGTGCCATCCGCCGGCCGACCCGCCGGCGCACCTGCCGGACGCGGGTCTCCGGGCGTGGGTGTCGAGTCGCCAGCCGGCCGCCAGCAGAACCCCGGCGGCGACGATGGCCACGATGAAGGCGACGAACACGGCACCCGGCTGGGCGAGGAACGCCGGCAACCCGTCGAACGAGAGCGCGGCGGCGACGGGGCGGGTCAGTCCCGTGACGCCCATCAGGTATGATTCCTCCGCGAGCACACCAGTCGGGCGGTCGCGCCGCAGGAAGGCGACGCCCGACCAGAGCGTGGTCGCGACGGCCGCCACCGCGAAGAGAAGTAGGCCCGCGACGGACACCGAGAGCGGCAGCAGCGCCCATCCGACGAACCCGCCGGCCGCAACCGCAGTCAACATCCCTGTCAGCAGGGTCGGCGCGGGAACGTCCGCCGACGCGGCGTCGGCATCAGGACCGGGGTCCGTCTCGGCTGGAGGCGGAGCGGCTGGGTCTGCGGGCACTGGTATC
>JBDGSA010000039.1:0-25429 GCA_042217755.1 Haloglomus sp.
ACCGACTCGCACTCTGTATTCAGCACGAGACTCAAGGAGTATCATCTATCAAATATTTCTACATTCGAGTCGTCGTTTCTGTGCATACCGCGCGAACGAAGTGAGCGCGGTTTCACCGCCCCGAGCGCGGCGAGGGGCGGCAAAGTTTTTCCGCAAGTTTTTGCGACGAGCGGTGCCGCGGGCTGGCGGCTTCGCCGCCAGCCGAGGACACCCGAGGAGTAAAAAGTGCGTGTTAGTCGTCGGTCAGTGACCGCTCCGGTTCCGTCCCGGGGGTGCCAGAGCGGGAGGTCGTCACGTACACCGCCTCCTGGTCGAAGACGAACTCGTCGAGGAAGGCGACCAGATAGACGACGCTCTGGAAGAAGAGGTAGAACCAGAGGGTGAATGCGGCGAGGTACTCGGCCGGGTGGTGCGAGTAGCCCTCGCGCCAGTCGCGGATGAAGACGAGCGAGGCGCAGGTCACGGGAGCGAACCCGATGGCCGTCCAGAGGACGCCGTCGTAGGGAATCCAGGTCGAACTGTCGAGGACGAGTTGGTCGAGGACGAACAGTGGTGCGACCAGCACCAGCAGCACCGGCAGGATCGCGTAGCTGAAGGTGTAGATGGCGTCCGCGCGTTCGCGGAGGTCGAGCGTCGGGTTGCGCGCGAGCGGGAGGAGGTGCCGGACGGCGACCTGCATCCACCCCCGGGCCCAGCGCGAGCGCTGGTTCCACCACCCGGAGAGCGTAGCGGGGTTCTCCTCGAACGTGAGGATGTATGGGTCGACCTGGAGGCGCTTGCCGTGGGCGTGGATGCGCGCCGACATGTCGATGTCCTCGACGAGGACGTCCTCGTCGAACGTCCCGAGTTCGTCGAACAGCTCCGCCCGGAAGAACGCCTGTCCGCCGCCGAAGATGGTGAAGCCCCCGAACACCTGCCGGCCGAACAGGTCCGCGAGCTCGGCGATGTGGCGCTCGACGGTGGCGTGGAGCGCGAGCAGCGAGTCGGTCGGGTTGCGACCGTAGCACCGGCCCTTCACACACCAGATGTCGTCGTCGCTCTCGAACCAGCGCACCCCCCGCGAGACGGCGTCGGGCGCGAACTCGTGGTCGGCGTCGATGCTGGCGATGAGGTCGCCGGTGGCGTACTGGAGCGCGTAGTTGATCGCCTTTGCCTTGCCGCCGCCGGGTTCGTCCCGCTCGACGGCCTCGACGGCGTCGTGCCCGTTTCCGTAGCGCTCGGCGATCTCGGCCGTCCGGTCGGTGGAGCCGGCCTCGTAGCAGACGACGATCTCGAGGCACTCGCGGGGGTAGTCCAGGGCGAGCGCGGCCTCGATGGTATCGGCCAGCACCGGCTCCTCGTTGTACGCGGGGATGACGACGCTCACCAGCGGCAGGTCCTCGGGCAACTCGCCCGGGGGGTCGGTCCGGGCGAACGCCAGCAGCGAACTGAGGAGGATGCGACCGACCAGCCCCAGCAGCAACACCAGAAGGACCGTCCGGAGGGTGCGCTCGTAGGCGACAGAGACCAGCGCGGGAAGGGTGAGGGCGCCGACCAGTGCTGCCGTCGTCAGCCCGTAGAGGAGGACCTTGCGGGGGGAGACGCCGGCCGCGTCCGCCGTCTTGACCTTCATTGAAGACGTTGAACAGGTCGGCTCGTATAGTGATTTTCATCCCGTCCGGCGGCTGGAGTTTCGATTCGCCGCCGTTCCGGACCGCTCCGCGAGATTCTGTCGCTCGCCGCCGCGCGAATTTTGCTCCTCGTGTTCGCCGAAGTCCGCCCCTCGTTCCGTCGCTTCCCGGTCGGTATCCCCCGCGCTCGGTGTGGCCGGAACGACCGGCTCCGGCGCGCTTACTCGCCCTCGAACTTCGCGAGCAGGTCGTCGTAGAACGCCTGATCCGCGTCGCCGGCCAGTTTCTCGACGATGAGTTCCGGCGTCGAGCGCGCGAGGTGGTTCTTCTTCGGCGAGCGATCGACGACGAGTTCGCCGTCCTCGAGACCGACAGCCTCGATGCCGTCGACGGTCACGTCGATGGCACACTCGGCCCGAATCTCGGCGGCGAGATGCGAGACGAACACTGCCGTCGAGTCACCGTCGGCGAGCGCCTCCAGGATGCCCGCGATGATGACCGCGCTCGCGCCGGGTTCCGTGATCGACTCCAGTTCGTCGACGAGGACGAGTCGGCGGTCGCTGCCGGTCACGAGGTCGCCGAACTCGCGGAGGGTGGCCTCGAACGCACCCGCGTCGAGGGTGCCCTGGGACTTGGCCTGGTAGTGGAGCGCCTCGAACCGCTCCAGTTCGGCAGCGTCGGCCGGGACCGGGAGGCCCATCTGTCCGAGGACGACCACCAGCCCCACGAGGTCCAGCGTCGAGGTCTTGCCGCCGGAGTTGACACCCGAGAGGAGCGCCACTCCCTCGGCGCCGTAGTCGACCGGCTCCACGGCCTCGAACGGCACGTCGAGCAGCGGCGACCGCCCGCCCTCGATGTCGAAGCCGTCGCCGTCGTCGACGAACGCGGGCATCGTGCAGTCGAAGTCGCGAGCGAACCGCGCGACGGCGAGTTCGACGTCGAGTTCGAGTGCGGCGTCGACGAGTTCGTGTGCGGGTTCGCGCAGGTCCGCCAGCCGCTCGGCCAGGTCCTGCTTCCGGGCCGTCGCGCGGCGGTCCCGGACCGCGATGAGTTCCTCTCGGAGCCGGGAGACGGCACGCTCGTCGTGTTCGACCGGAAAGGTCGGGCTGTCGTCGAACGCCCGGCGCGCGAGGTCGGCGTGGTCGTCCAGCGCGAGCGCGTCGACGAGGTGGTCCCGGGCCGCGTCGACGGCGGCGGCGTACTCGTCGGCCAGCTCGCGCTCCAGCAGCGAGTCGACGCCCGCGCCGCGCTCGACGAGCGAGAGGAGGTCGGCGCCCTCCACTGTCACGTTCCGGTCCTCGATGGCCGCCCGCAGGCGGTCGTTGGCGACGCTCTCGGCTACCGAGACGGCCGTGTCGAGGTCGTCGACGGCGTCGGAGAGCCGGCGCAACTCCGCGTCGCCGGCGACGGTGCCGTCCGGATTCAGCTCGGCGAGCGCGTCGTCCAGCGCGTCCGGGTCCAGCGGCGCGTCGAGGGCGGCAACGCGGGCGACCGCCGCGGCGCTCCGGAGCCGATCGCGGTTCCGCGCGAAGAAGGCGAGCGTCCGCTCGGGGACGACGCTGACGGGATTCTCCAGAGCACGGGGCTCGACGCGCACGTCGCCCTCCACCTCGACGCCGGCGAAGCGCTCGTCCAGCGCGACGACCGTCGAGTAGCCCCGCGCGAGTTCGGCGAGGCCCCGCGCGTCGTCGACGAGTTCGACGCTCATCTCGGGGACGGCCTCCCGGGCCCGCGAGTACGTCTCGGCGTCGCTCGTCGCGAGGCACCGGTCTCGCACCCGGACGTCGTCCGGCGCCTCGAGCGGCTCGACGCCCGCGAGCGCGTCGAGCACCGCCTCGTCGGGGTCGCGTTCCAGTGCCTGCTCCGTGAACGCACGGACCTCGGCGATGCGCGATTCGCTCGCGGAGGGATACAGCGTCTCCAGCCGCCGGGTGGCGTAGTCGGTGACGGCGCGCTCCTGCAGCAGGTCGAGCGCGTCGCGGTACAGTTCGCGCGCCCGGTCGGTCGCGAGGAACTCGCCGTCGTCGCCGTGGCGGTGCCGGATGGCGGCGCGGGCGATGCGAGCCGCCCGCCCGCTGCTGATGCCGGGCGCGCGGGCGATGGCTGCCACGTCGCCTGCCGCCAGCGCTCCCTCGGGGTCGTCGAGTTCGGCGAGGCGGTCGGCGGTCTTCTCGCCGACGCCCGGCACCTCGCGTACGTCCATTAGGCGTCGTGGGGAGTGGACGCCCAAAACGGTAGCGGGTCCGATCGCTCCCGGCTCCCCGGACGGATCGACGGCGGATTCGACGACGAGGCCGCCAATACTATCAGTAGATAGATTGAAGATAACCTGTAAAATTCTATGAATATTACAGATTTTATTCGGTTATTTGGCCATTAACTAGGAATCTCTCGCGTTACTCGGCCAGAGAGCAGGTCCGACCAGTCCGACGAGTACCGTCAGTACCCCGAGCGTGACGAAGATGGCGCCGAGACTCGGGTCGTCGAGGCCGTACCCCTGGGAGACCTCAACGAGGTCGTGGAGGCCGCCGACGAGGACGAGCGAGAGCCCGAACAGCTGTATCCGGAGCGCGGTGGAGGACATCGGCTCGCAGTGCGGCCGCCCGCCACTCGTAGCTGACGGAGCCGGTCCACCGGCGGCCGCCTCATACGGTTTACTGTAAATCGTTCCCGGCGCATCGGCGCCCCGGTCGGCCGACGCACCGGTAAACTGTTACACTAAACCGTATCAGGACTCCAGCGTGCGCTCTATGTCGTCGTCCGCGGAGGAGAGACACGAGGCCAGACACTCCTCCGGGGCGTTGTCGATGCGGCCCGTCCAGTCCTGCCACCACGCCCGGTCCACCGTTCCGGCCAGATTCCCATCGACGTACACGCTGACCGCCGACTCGCCGACCTCCGTCTCGATATCCATGTCATCTGATATCACAACTCTCGCACACTAATCGTTCCCGGTTGCGGCATCCCTCTCGCGGCGGGAGACCCAGTCCAGCGCGCTCGCAGTTGACATCCCGTTCGTACCGGGCGAAACCAGTAGCGTGAGCGGTGTCAACTGCTGGCCCACCCAGACGTACGACGCGTACCGGACGGCGCCCCTGGGACCACGGGGGACTGACTCAGTTCTCGCTCGCCCCGTTCGCGTCCGGTTCCTGCTCCAGTCCGAGCAGTACGGATGGGTAGTCCGCGATGCAACCGTCGACCCCCAGCGTGGCCAGTCGCGCCGCCTCGTGCCACTGCCGGGCGGTCCACGCGTTGACGGCCCAGTCGTGGTCTGCGGCAGCGTTCAGTACCGCATCCCGGGTTCCGGGAATTCCGCTGCCGTCAGGGAGAGCCCGTGGGTCGACCCGGGGGTCGTCGGCCAGCAGCGCATCCAGTGCCGGATGGATGGCCGCACAGTCGTGGGCGCGGGCGACCGCGACGCCGGCGTCGACGTTCGTGTGGCAGAGCGCGGCCGTCGGGTGGGCTCCGAGGTCGCCGGCGACCGCCAGCGCGGCCTCACAGAACGAGGAGACCAGCACGTCCTCGCCCGCGCACGCGTCGAGTACCCGCTCGACGAACGGGCGCCAGGACTCGCGCCGGGTCGCGAGTTCGTCGGGGGTTAGTTTCGCGCCCGGCCGGACGTCGTGCGTGCCGGGGTTCTTCAGTTCGACGTTGAGCCGAGTGTCGTCTGGACAGGCGTCGACGACCGCCGACAGCGTGGGCACCGTCTCGCCCGAACCCAGCACCTCGGCGGCCGTCACCTCCTCGAGCGAGGTCTCCCAGACGACGCCCTCGGCGTCGGTGCGGCCGGTCCCACCCCCGTCGGCGGTCCCCAGTCGCCGGTCGTGGAAGACGACGGGCGTTCCGTCGGCCGCGGGCTGGACGTCGACCTCGACCATCGCGGTGTCGGCCCGGTTCCCGGCCCGGCGGACGGCGCGGACAGTGTTCTGCGGGAGGCTGCCGGCGAACCCGCGGTGAGCGACGAGCGACAGAGGAGCCATCGTCGGAGTCGCGGGCCCGGGCCACTTCAAGGCCGAGGGGTGGTCGGTCGGTCGGAGGCAGGGACCGATTTATACTGCCCCCGCCACAGGCGGGTGTATGGCATCCGCACGACTCGCTGGGCGGACCGTCCTCGTGACGGGGGCGGGCTCCGGTATCGGCCGCGAGACGACTATCCGGTGTGCCGAGGAGGGTGCGACCGTCGTCGCCACCGACATCGACGCGGAGGGCGGCCAGGAGACGGTCGAGCTGGTTCGGGAGGCCGACCCGGACGGCGTCGTCGAGTTCGAGACGCTCGACGTGACGAACAAGGCGAAGTTCCAGGAGGTCGCCGACGAGACCGCGGACGAGTACGGCCTCGACTGCGTCGTCAACAACGCGGGCACGGGCCACCCGCCTGCCGACATCGAGGACGTCAGCGACAGCACCTTCGAGTACGTGCTGGACGTGAACCTCCGGGGCGTCTGGAACGGCTGTCACACGACGCTCCCCCACCTCAAGGAGGGAGACGAGGACGCCGCTATCGTGAACGTCTCCTCGCTGGCGGGGTTTCTCGGCTTCCCGAAGCAGTCGGTCTACTCGCTGACGAAGGGCGCCGTCCTCAACTTCACCCGCGCGGTTGCCGCCGAGGCAGGCCCCGACGGCGTCCGGTGTAACGCGATCTGTCCCGGCTTCACCGACACGCCGCTGGGCCGCCAGTACTTCGAGCAGTTCGAGGACGCGGAGGCGGCCATGGAGAAGGCCGCACAACAGTACCCCCTCCGCCGGCTGGGCGAACCCGACGAGATTGCCGAACCGATCCTCTTCCTCCTGAGCGACGACGCCTCCTGGATCTCCGGCCACGGACTGGTCGTCGACGGCGGCTACTCCATCGCGTAGTCGCCGGGACTGGTCGTCGACGCGAATTGGCGTGCCGAGACCGACCGAGCGCCCCGGTTCGCTCGGCTCTGTCGAAATCCTCAGCAGTTGATACAAATCGCGTGCTGCAGAGAGCGGATGCGGCAGACGACGGAGCGATCGTTCACCCGCTCGGTGGTGAGTCGATTCGGTACGGCGAGCGGGCAGTTCGAGTGCATCGCGCTAGGTTGATACGGCGCCGGAGGGAACAGCGTCGGCGTGTCGAGCGAGGACGCCACGGTGGATGCGACGACGGCCGTGACGAGCGAGCGCGCCCGCTGGGGACTGCTCGCGGGCGCGATTCTCATGTCCGTGGCGCTCGGCGCCTACGAACTCGTCCCGGCGAGCGTGACGCCGCTCATCCGGGAGTCGCTGGGGGTCAGCGCCTCGGAGGCCGGCCTCCTCGTCAGCGTCATGTTCGGGGCGGCGGTCCTCGCGAGCATTCCGGTCGGGATCGTGCTCGACCG
Organism: Haloglomus sp.; assembly: GCA_042217755.1. Taxonomy (GTDB): domain Archaea; phylum Halobacteriota; class Halobacteria; order Halobacteriales; family Haloarculaceae; genus Haloglomus. The sequence continues at coordinate 6,953 of JBDGSA010000039.1, forward strand.
GACGAACTCACGGTACGCCATCGCCGTGGCGGTCGGGCTCCTGCTCGTCGCCGGGGTGTGGGGCTGGCAGGCCGCGACTGCCGGCGCCTACTGGTCGCTCGTCGCCTCGCGCGCCCTCGGCGGCGTCGCCTACGTCGTCGTCTGGAACGCGGGCATCGACATCGTCGGGCGCTCGTTCGGTCCTGCCAGACAGGGGACGGCCGTGGCGACGTTCACCGCGAGCGGTCCGGTCGGCTTCGCCATCGGGCAGGGCACCGGCCCAATCGTCGCCGAGCAGTTCGGGTGGCCGGCGATCTTTCCCGTCTTTACTGGCATCGCGTGCGTAGGCGTGCTCATCTTCTGGCCGATGAGCCGCGGCAGCGGACACGCGACCGATACCCCGGCGCCGACGCTGTCTGACCTCGGCCGCGTCGTCACGAACCGCCGCGTCTGGACGGTCGGCCTCCTCGGGTTCCTCGGCTACGCGCTGTACCTGTTCGTCAACAGCTGGGCTCCGTCGTATCTCACCGAGGACCTGCGGCTGTCGCTGGAGCTCAGCGGCGCGCTCGTCGCCCTGTTTCCGGCCGTCGGCGTACTCTCGCGAGTGACCGGCGGTGTCCTCTCGGATACCCTCTTCGGCGGCCGCCGCCGCCCGGTCGTCCTGCTTTCCTTCCTCGTGGCGACGCCCGTCATCGCGGGCTTTACCGCGATTCGAACCGTCCCTGTCGTCGTCGCGGCGCTGCTCGTCGCCGGATTCGCCATCCAGCTATGTCTCGGCCTCGTCTTCGCGTACGTCCGCGAGCTGGTCGAGCCAGCCGTCGCCGCGACGGCCGTCGCCTTCCTCACGAGCGTCGGCCTGGCGGGGGCGTTCATCGCACCCATCGCCGCCGGGCGGCTCATCGACGCCTCGAACTACGAGACGGCCTTCCTCGTCGCTGGCATCCTCGGGGCGCTCGGAGTGCTCCTGGCGTGGTACGCGCCGGAACCAGAGGAGGCGTAGCCACGAACGCCGTGCAGAGTGACGACGAGGGTCGTCTGGACGACGAACCGCCCATCGTCGAGGAACCGATCGCGTCCCGCGAACGACGGGTCGGCCCACTCTCGGAACAGGCGTCTTCGACCGCGATCTCGAAACGGCGAGTGCGGACGGCTCGACTGGCAGACGCCCCGTGGTCGGGCGCGCCGTGTTGCCTCTCGTAGATAGTGCGAGGCGAAAATCCACTCTCTCAGAGGCGAAAGGGGGTCAAAGAGGACGACGATCTGTACCGCTCGGTACGACCAGGTCGCTGGTGGCCGATTCGTCCTGTTCAACACGGTTGCTGGAACCTCTCATCAACCGAGGGTTCCGGTAGAACCGTTCGCCCCGATCTTCAAACCGGAAGCCGCGGCAAGGCGTTCCGATGCCCCGACCACTCGACGCCGCGCCCGCCGCTCGAATCCGAGCCGCTGTCTCGCGAGCGCGCCGATGAGCGACCGCGCCCTCGTCGCCTACGAGCGACCCGACGGCCAGCACAACGTCCACTACGCCCACCGGGGAGCGGCCGACGGCCTGGCCGATCGCCTCAGGCCCGCGACGCCGTTCGGGGGCGCCGACCCGCGCGCCGAGTGGGCCGCCTCCCTGCTGTGTGACCTGCTGGTCGAGACCGGCGTCGCCCCCGACTCCGCCGCTGGACGCATCCCCGACGGCGCCGTCACGGCGGTCGACCCGCTGCCACTCGCGGTCGGCGTCGCGCGCGAGGTGCTCGCCGACTACGTCGCCTTCGGCGTCCACGAGGCGCTGTACGTCGTCGACCGCTCGTTCGCCGTCACGACCCGGCTCGCGGTGCCGTTCGACCTCGCGCCCGTCGCCGACGCGATCGGCCGTGCGAGCGTCGACCCCGACGCCGGCGGCCTCCTGCTCCCCGTCGACGGGTCGGTCGCGGCGCTCCGAGAGCGCACAGCGGGCGCCCGGGAGGCGCTGGGCGCGGCCGTCGACACCGGGCTCGACCCCGCGGCCGCTCGACGAACCCTCCGCGAGACGGCCGCGCGCTGGGTGGGGGTCGACCGCCTGCTCGTCTGCAAGCCCGACGGCGCAGACCGGAGCGCGGGCGGCTCCTGAGTGCAGCGAGAGCAGACCGGAGCGGCGTGGCCGGGCCGGAGCAGCGCGGGCGGGCCGCCGTGCCCGCGCCGCGACCGTGACGGGTTTGACCCGTGCCGCGCTACCCCCTGGCAGTGACCGACGGGACCGACGGAACCGATGCCAGCGACGACGCTGGCGCCGACATCGAGGCAGACGAGGCCGACAGCGACGCGGCCGACACTCCGCCGGCGCCCGGCCGCGCGGTGACGGGACGGGGCGTCGAGACAGTCGTCGCGCCGTCGCCGGGCGAGGCGCTATCCGTCTGCGAGCGCGCGCTGGCGCGAGACGCCATGTTGACGGTGTTCGGTCGGTGCAGCGTCGAGTACGAGGGCCGTGCGAGTTCGTCGCTCGGCCCCGGCGACCGCCTGCTCGTCTGCAAGCCCGACGGGAGTGTCCTCGTCCACACGGACGAGGGCCAGCAGCCGGTGAACTGGCAGCCGCCCGGGTGCACCGTCGAACCGGCGCTGGTCGAGTCCGCGGTCGAGTCCGCAGTCGAGGACGGGGGCGACGCTGACGCCGATGCTGATGCCGACGCGGACGTCGACGACTCCCGCCTGCGCGTCCGCTCGGAGCGCGCGACGCCCGCCGAGGAGCTCGTCGTCGAGTTCACCTCTGTCGCGCAGGTGTCGGCCTACGACGCGGTCGACCCCGAGGAACTGGCGCTGACGGGTACGGAAGCAGACCTCCGCGAGCGGATCCTCGCGGAGCCAGCGCTGGTGGAACCGGGATTCACGCCGCTGGCGACCGAGCGGCAGACGCCGGCGGGCGCGGTCGACGTCTACGGCGAGGACGCCGACGGCCGGACGGTGATCCTGGAGCTGAAGCGCCGGCGCGTCGGCCCCGATGCGGTGGGACAGCTCTCCCGGTACGTCGACGCCCTCCGGCGCGACCTCCACGAGAACGCCGAGGTCCGCGGCGTGCTGGTGGCGCCCTCCGTGACCGACCGGGCCCGGCGGCTGCTCGCCGAGCAGGGTCTGGAGTTCGTCGCACTGGAACCGCCGGACGACGAGTGAGCATGGGTATTTATTTCAGAATCATATTATATATTTTTCAGCTATCTACGCGTCTTATTCGTCAGATTCGGAAGATATTGCTCGAGTAACTGTATTATCCACGACCCTCCGGCTTCGTGTACTCGCCAGGGGACTGTTTCGGGTCGGGCGGCCCGCGTGGCGGTTCCAGCGGGGCGCTAGCGTCCCCACACCTCCCCGCGCGAGCGCCGGCGTGTTCCGCCCCCTCGCGCGCACGGCGCTCGGGACCGTCACGGTGGAGCCGCTCGCGCGCTTCCTGCCTCCGGAACCGGCCGGGCGACCGGCGGCCTCCAGACCGGGAGCGCGGCCGAACGAGGGGAGGCTGAGACGCGCTGAGCGAGATGCTCGGGGCCGAGATGCGCCGACACGAGATGCACCGAGCGAGACGCGGGGGGCCGAGGTGCGCCGACACGAGATGCACCGAGCGAGATGCGCTGACCCGAGATGAGCCGACACGAGACGCATCGAGCGAGATGCGCGCGTTATCGGACGGCGAGGGCGTCGTCGGCCGTCCGTCGCCGCCGGCTCCGCCGTCACACCGGCTGTTCGAAGCCGTCCCCCGTCGTCCGGCCACTTTCACCGCGGACGGGCGGGATTCAAATCCCTCGCCGCGCAGCCCCGACCATGGAGACGACGCGTCACTTCACCGCGAGCGTCTACATCGTCAACGACGGGGCCACGGCGCTCCACGACCACCACCGCATCCCCGGACTCATCCCGCCCGGCGGACACGTCGACCGCGACGAACTCCCCCACGAGGCCGGCCTGCGGGAGGTCCGCGAGGAGACGGGTCTCGAGCCCACGCTCGTCGACTCGACGCCGGACGTTCCCGCGCCGGCGGGGCGGGCGCTCCCGCGGCCGCGCCACCAGCTCCTGTACGACATCAACGTCACCGGGGACGGACGAGTGGGCCACCAGCATATCGACCACATCTACTTCGCGACGGTCCCGTCGCGCGACATCGATCCCGCGCCCGGCGAGGACGGGCCGGAGGTCTGGGAGTGGTTCACGCCCGCGGAGCTACGTGAGGGAGCGCCGGACCCGGACGTCGCCGAACTCGGCATCGAGGCGATCAGGGCCGCGGGTGCGGACGCAAACTCGGACGCGGACGTGGATAGCGATGTCTGATGCGGAGTGAGAACGGGCGCACTGGACGCGGAGTGAGAACAGGCGCCCACCGAGCGTCACACGAACGCCCGCACGGACTCGAAGTCGTCCGTGCGGACGGCGTCCGCGAGGGTGTCCTCGTCGATGTCGGGCGTCTGTCGGGGGTACTTCCGGCCGAAGTAGCCGACGACGTTGGAGATGTCGCGAGCGAGCAGTTCGTCGGCGTTGGCGTGGTCGGTCGAGACGGCCTGGGGCCAGTCGAACACCGTCACGCCGTCACTGCCGACGAAGACGTTGTACTCGGACATGTCCGCGTGGACGAACCCCTCGCGGTAGGCGGCAGCCAGTTCCTCGAGCACGAGGTCGAGCACGGGGACGACCTGCTCGTCGGTGAGGCCGGCCCGCGAGAGTTCGACGCCGTCCATCTTCGCCATCACGATGGCGTGGCGGTTCTGGTCGACCGGGCGCGGCACGCTGACCCCGGGATACAGCGCTTCGAGGGCCTCGTACTCGCGTTCGGCGGCCTTCCGGGCGGTGTAGAACCAGGAGATGTGCTGCTTCTCGCTCGTGTAGTTTCGCTCCTTGTCGACCTCGCGGAAGTTGGTGTAGCCCTCGCGGTGGTACTTCAGCGCGAGCGGCTGGAACGACCGGACCTCGTAGACGTCGGACTCCTTGCCGACGCCGAGCGGGCCGCCGACGCCGTCGATGGTGTCGCGCTCGGCGAAGGTGTGCAGCGCGAGCGCGTCGTACCCCTCGAACGTGAGCCGGTAGCCGGTGTACTGGATGGTCTTGCGCTCGACGAGCCCCCGGCGCTCACAGCGGTCCAGCCGGTAGCTGACGTCCTCGTCGTCTAGTCCGGCGAACTCCGGGAGCTTTTCCTCCGCGACCCAGCGCGAGAACCGCATCCCGTGTTCCAGGCCGGACAGCAGGTGGAAGTCCTCGAGCTCCAGATCCGCCATCTCGCCGGCCACGTTCCGCACCATACCCAGCCGTAGCGCGTCGACGGGCAAAAGGACCATCTCTCGGGTCGCTCGGGCCGCGGCGGCGCTCCTCGATGCCCGTCCCCCCCCGGATGAAGCAAACGCCCTCCGAGACGCGGGCGCTCTGCCAGGCCACGGCCGCGAGGACTATCCGCGTCCGAGCCGCCAGGCCACAGCCGCGGAGACCATCCCCGTCCGAGAGGCCATCCACGCCCCCGAGAGCCATCCGCATCCGCGAGGAACCATCCACGCCCGGAGAGCGGTTCCGCCCGCTCAGAGGTGCTCGTCGAGCGCCACGCAGATGTCGTCCATGGCGGCGTCCGCCGACGGGACGGCGTCGGTCAGCGAGCAGAAGCCGTGACACAGGTCGGGTTCGTGGACGCGTGTGACGGCGACTCCGGCGGCGTCGAGCCGGTCGGCGTACGAGCGACCCTCGTCGCGGAGGGGATCGACGCCGGCGGTGGCCACGACCGCGGGCGGCGTGTCGGCGAGCAGGTCGTCGTCGGCCCGAATCGGGGCCGCGAACGGGTTGTGGGCGTCGACCGGCGAGCGCAGGTACTGCGCCCAGAACCACTCGACGTCGGCAGTCGTCAGCAGCGGGCCGTCGCCGCACTCGGCGTACGAGTCGCGCGTGGTGTCGCGGTCGAGCATCGGGTACAGGAGCGCCTGCGCCGCAAGGTTGGGGCCGCCGTCGAGCGTGGCTCGAAGCGCGACCCCAGCCGCCAGTCCGCCGCCCGCCGAGGTCCCGGCCACGGCGAGCGGGCCGCCGCCACCCAGCGTCTCGGCGTGCGTCGCGGCCCACTCGGTCGCGTGGTACGCGTCGTCCAGCGCTGCGGGAAACGGGTGCTCGGGCGCGAGCCGGTAGTCGATAGAGAGCACGAGTGCATCGGTTCTGGCGGCCAGTTCCCGACAGATGTCGTCCGCCGAGTCGAGCGTCCCGAGCGTCCAGCCGCCGCCGTGGCAGAAGACCACCGTCGGGCGATTCGCTATCGCGATATCTGGTTTATCGCCGTCCGGCACCGCGCCGTCGGGACGGTACGCACGAAGCGAGAGATCGTCGCCACCGGACCCCTCGATGGCGAACTCGCGGGTCGCGGCCATCGCGGGGCCGTCGCCCGCGGCGAAGAGGTCGTCCTCGAGTCGGCGCGCGCTCGCGACCGACAGTGCGTGCCACTCCGGAAGCCCCTCGGCCAGGAGCTCGCGCACGACCCGCGCGCAGTCGGGGTCGAGTTCGTCGAGGGCGTCAGCGTCGTCCATACGTCGCCTGCGGGGGCGCTCAGGAAAGACAGTGGTGGACCGTCAGGCGAGCGCCGGGAGCGACCCCGCGAGCATGGCGACCGCGAGTGCGGTCGCGAGACCGCCCGCGAGCGCGCGGACGCCGCCGCGGAGCCGCGGACGCCCGCCCAGGTGATCGAGGGTCGCCCCCGCGCCGGCTCCGACCAGCCCCATCGTGACCGTGATGGCGACCGCGTAGCCCGCGATCGCCAGCGCGACGGTCCGGCCGCCGTACTGGCCGAACAGCGCCGATGTGAGCGCCAGCATCGACAGCGGCGGCGAGAGCGTGAACAGTGCTCCGACCACCCCCGTTCGGAGGTAGGCGCGGGCGCCGTGGGAGTGGTCGGCGTCGAGGCCGAGGCGACCCGCCAGCGGCAGGTGGAGGTGCGGGTCCGCATCGTCGGTGTGCGTGCGCGCGTGATTGCCCGCGAGCGTCCGGAGGCCGCCCGCGGCCATCCCCGCACCGACGGCCCCCAGCAGGAGCGCCGCACCGACAGTCCCGAGCGGGCCCAGCACCGCCGGGAGCGCCGTCTGCCCCACGAGCGCGACGACGACCAGCCAGCCGACCACCAGTGCGACGTGGCCGAGGCTGAAGCAGGCGCCGGCCAGCGCCGAGCGGCGAGCGTCGGCGTAGCGGCCGGTGAGCGCCGTGATACCGGCGACGTGGTCGGGTTCGACGGCGTGGGTCACCCCCAGCAGCGCGGCGGTGGTGAGCACGCTCGCCACCCCGGCGGCCAATTCGGCGCTCATCCGTCGCCCCCTCGCGCGGTCGGACCGCTCGTCGCTCTCACTCGTCGCGGCGTGTCACTCATCGCCGGACACTACCGGGCAGTCCGACAAGACGGTTTTCCACCGTTCTCCGAACAGTTCGGCGTCGCTGAAGGCGAACGGGCGGAACGCCGCCACCGGTGACGGCGGGAACCCCAATTTATCCTATTATTTCGGTTTTATTTACTTTATATCATTATTTCATGTAATATTACTGTCTTTGATATGATACTGGTCATTGTCACGGTGTAATCCAGTCTGCGTTCTCACGGGGAGAGCAGTTGCCTCCGGTCGATAAATCGCTATTCGCGATACAGAATCTGATTGCGCGGGGACACGCGACACGGGCTGCGGTGTCGAAACAGGTACTATCGGTCCCTCAGGCCCCGTCTGGCGCGACATCAGTTTCGAACTCGAAGCGAGCGCCGCCGCCCTCGCTCTCCGTGAGCGACACGCGCCAGTCGTGTGCACGGACGACCGCCGCGACGATAGAGAGGCCGAACCCGGTGCCGTTCTCGCTGTAGCTCACCCCGTGGTCGAACACGTCGTCCCGGCGGTCGGCAGGGATGCCGGGGCCGTCGTCGGCGACGTAGAATCCATCGCGGTCAGAGAGCGAGCCGACGCGGACGTCGACGGCGCCGTCGCTGTGTTCGACCGAGTTGCGAAAGAGATTCTCGAACAGCTGGGCGAGCCGGCTCCGGTCGCCGCGAACGGTCGGGAGCTCGTCGGCGATGGTCAGGGTCGCCCCAGCGGTGCCGACGTACTCCCAGGCCTCGCGCGCCACGTCCGCGAGGTCGAGGTCGCTCGCGTCCACGACCGTCTCCCCCCGGGCCAGCGTCAGGAGGTCGTCGATGAGCCGGCCGATGCGGTCGTGGGCGTCCTCGATGCGGTCGAAGTCCTCTGGGTCGCCGCTCTCGCGGGCGAGATCGAGATATCCCTTCGCGACCGACAGCGGGTTCCGGAGGTCGTGGCTGACGACGCTCGCGAACTCGTCGAGGCGCTCGTTCTGCCGCCGGAGTTCGGCTTCGCGCTGTGCCCGGACCATCGCCGCCTCCACGCTCGCCCCGAGCGTGCGGAACAGGTCGGCGTCGTGGTCGGAGAACTCCCGTGCCGTTGTCGAGCCGGTGATGATGAGTCCCTGCTCCCCCAGCGGGACGATGATCTCGCTTTCGATCGGCGTCTCTGGGTTGTACCGCTCTTCGACGCCGGAGATGTCGTCGTACACCCGGATCTCACCCGCCTCGAACACCTGCCACGCGAGGCCGTCGCCGCGCTCGAAGCGGGGCTGGCTGTCGAAGAGTTCCGCGCTGGTCGCCGTCATCGTGATCGGGACGAGCGCGTCCTGTCGCTCGTCGTAGCGCCAGATGCCCGTGATGTCGAGATCGAGGATTTCGGCGGCGGCCTCGACCGCGATCTCCCCGATCTCGTCGATCGACGCGGCCACGTTGAGCTCCTGGGCCATCCGCTGGAGCGCCCGGAGCTGGCGCTCGAGTTCCCGGTACCACGCGCTATCCCCGCGGCGGCGCTCGCGGGCATCGCGCGCCAGGCGCTGGACGCGCCGAGCAAGCAACCCGTCGTCGGCGTCCGGATCGCGAGGGAGGTAGGCGGCCACGCCGGCGCGCGCCGCCTCGATCGCGAGGTCGTCGCTCCCCTCATCGGTGAACAGGACGACGGGCGGCGCAGGCGTGCGCTCACACAGCGCCGCGGCCAGCTCGACGCCGGTGCCGTCGGTGAGGCCCTGGGCTGTGACGACACAGTCGACCGGGTCGGCCTCGACGGCCGCGAGCGCGTCGTCGACGGTCGAGGCGGTCACGAACGCGAGGTCGGCGACGCGCTCGCGGAGCAGCGACTCGACCCTGGCCGCCGCGTCGTCGTCGCAGACACAGAGAATCCGTAGCGACCTGTCAGCCGTCGAATCCTCGCTGTTCCACCCGCGCGATTCAGTCACGTTCCTCGTTATCTCCGTGCTGAACTAAGCGTTTCGCCCGTCGTCGCGGGCTGGACCCACCCCGTCTCGGCGCCAGTGTTCGACGGTGTCGTGTTCCCTCGGGGAGTGCCCCGTTCGACCTGCGTCGTGGGCTCTCCGTGAAGGCCTCGTTCGACGGCGTCGTGGGCTCTCCGTGAAGGCCTCGTTCGATGGCGGTCACGGTGCTGGCGACGGGGGCCGAGTCCACGCCGCCCCCCGCCGTAACTGTCCGATATCCACACTACCGAACGTCCATACCGCCTGCAGCCACACTACCGCACGTCCATACTGTCTGACTTCCACGGTGTTCCACGTTCCTACTGTTTCCCCGAGCCCAAGAGCAAGAGGCATACCGCCGGGGCCGTACACCGAGGCAATGAGCGAGACGCCGGGTGACTCGTCCGAGACCGACGCTGGTGCCGACCGGCTCACGCGCGAGTGGGCCGAGCGACGCGACGCGGCCGCCTGGTCCCTCGCGGACGCCTTCGACGCGCCGGGGACGTACATGGAGGGGAACTCGCTTGGGCCCATCTCCGACCACGCCGAGCGGGCTGTCGAGGACCTGCTGGCGGAGTGGCGCGAACTGGGGGTCGAGGGGTGGAGCGAATCCGACTGGTTCGAGTGGGGCGAGCGCCTGGGTGCGCGGGTCGCGCCGATGGTCGGCGCCCGCACAGACGAGGTCGCCCTCGCCAACAGCACGACCGTCAACATCCACACGCTCGTTGGGACGTTCCTCCGGGAGTCGTCGGGTACGAGGGTCCTCGTCAACGAACTCGACTTCCCGAGCGACCACTACGCCGTCCGGGCGCAGTTGCGCGAGCGGGAACTCGACCCCGACGCCGACCTCGTGCAGGTCCCGTCGCGCGACGGGCGGACCATCCGGTCGGCAGACGTCGAGGCGGCGCTCGCCGACCACCCCGACGTCGGCGTCGTGTTGATGCCCTCGGTGCTCTATCGCTCGGGGCAGTTGCTCGACGTCGAGGCGATCACCGAGGCCGCCCACGCCCACGACGCGGTCGTCGGGTTCGATTGTGCGCACTCGGTCGGCGTCGTCCCGCACGCGTTCGCCGAGGCGGGCGTCGACTTCGCGGTCTGGTGCGGGTACAAGTACCTCAACGGCGGACCTGGGGCCGTTGCGGGACTGTACGTCCACCGCCGGCATCACGGGACGACGCCGTCGCTGGCAGGCTGGTGGGGTCACGAGAAGGAGACGCAGTTCGAGATGCGCGAGCACTTCACCCCCGCCGACAGCGCGGGCGCGTGGCAGATCGGGACGCCGCCGCTGCTCGCGATGGCGCCGCTCCGGGGCGTGCTCGATCTGCTCGACGAGCGCGACGTGTCGGTCGCCGACCTGCGCGAGCGCTCGCTCGCGCTGACGGACTACCTCATCGACCTCGCGGACGCACGCCTGCCCGACTGCGAGGTGACGACGCCGCGTGCGCCCGCCGAGCGCGGCGGGCACGTCGCGCTCTCACACCCCGAGGCGTACGGCGTGAGCGAGGCGCTCGCCGCGCGGGACGTCGTCGTCGACTACCGGCCGCCGGACGTGGTGCGCCTCTGTCCGGGTCCGACCCACGTCGGCTTCGCGGACGTCTGGGACGCCGTCGACGCGCTCCGAGCGGTGCTGGACGAGGCGGCGTACGAAGGGTACGACGCGCCCGACGGCGTCACCTGAGTGGGCTCGCGGGCAGAGCGGAACGCCCGCTCGGCAGCGCCGCGACGGCGACGCAGGCGGACTCACCATCTGTGGCGTGCGAGCAGCCCGCGATGGCCGCCGTCGACGGTTCGGCTGCCTCGAATCGACGCCCGGGACCAGTTGCGCAGGTATTTTGCTCTCCATCGCCTGTTCGGACGTATGGACGGAAGATCCCCCCGCGTCGCTGGCGTGGGGCTGACCCACTTCGGCGTTCATCCCGAGCGGACGGGCCGTGACCTGTTCGCCGAAGCCGCCGAGTCGGCGTTCGCGGACGCGGGCGTCCCCCGCGAGGACGTCGACGCGGTCCACTACGGCAACTTCATGGGCGAACTGACCGAGCACCAGGGGCACCAGGCGCCGCTGATGGCCGAGGCCGCCGGGCTGACCTGCGCCGCCTCGCGCCACGAGAACGCCTGTGCGTCCTCGGGCGTCGCCGTCCGCGAGGCCGTCCGGACGGTCCGGAGCGGCGAGGCGGACGTCCTCCTCGTGGGCGGTGCCGAGCGGATGAACAATGTCGGGACCGCCGGCTCGACGGAGGGGCTGGCGGTCGCCGCCGACGACCTGTTCGAGGTCCGGGCCGGCGTCACCTTCCCGGGGGCGTACGCGCTGATGGCGCGGGCGTACTTCGACGAGTTCGGGGGATCGCGCGAGGACCTCGCGCACGTCGCGGTGAAGAACCACGACCACGCGCTCGAAAACGAGTTCGCGCAGTTCCAGCGCGCCCTCGACGTCGAGACGGTCATGGAGGCTCCGCCCGTCGCCGAGCCGCTGCACCTGTACGACTCGTGTCCCATCACGGACGGCGCGAGCGCGTTCCTGCTGGTGAGCGACGCGTACGCGACCGAGCACGACCTCGACGCGCCCGTCGCGGTCGTCGGCACGGGCCAGGGCGGCGACCACCTCGCGCTGCAGGACCGCGCCGACCTGGCGTACACGCCCGCCACCGAGGCCGCGGCCGGCGAGGCGTTCGCCGACGCCGGCGTCGACCGCGACGCCGTCGCGTTCGCCGAGGTCCACGACTGCTTCACCATCGCGGAGGCACTCGCGCTGGAGGGGCTGGGCTTCTACGAGCGCGGCGGCGCCGTCGGCGCCGCCCGTGCCGGCGAGACGACCCGCGACGGCGATCTCCCGGTCAACCTCTCGGGCGGCCTGAAAGCGAAGGGCCATCCCGTCGGCGCGACCGGCGCGGCACAGGTCGTCGAGGCCACTCGCCTGCTCCGGGGCGACCACCCCAACAGCGACGCCGTCGACGGCGACGTCGGCGTGACGCACAACGCCGGCGGAACGGTCGCGAGTGCGCTCGTCCACGTGCTGGAGGTGGTCGCATGAGCGAACAGCGTGAACGAGTGCGAGTACGCCGGAGCTGCGCTCCGGAGGTGGTCGCATGAGCGACGACTACACGCTCGAGGATCCGGCCAGAGACGGTGCGTACGACGACTGGCTCGACGCCGTCGCGGCCGACGATGGCTACTACCTCGCGTGCGACGAGGGGCACGGCTGGCTTCCGCCGCGGCGGACCTGCCCGCGCTGTGGCGGCGACCTGCACGACGAGCCCCTGCCCGACACCGGGACGGTGGCGACGTTCTCCGTGGTCCACGTCCCGACGCCGTCGTTCGCCGGCGAAGCACCCTACGCCACCGTCGTCGCGGAGTTCGGGCCGGTCCGGCTGACCGGCGTCGCCCGCGAGTTCGAGGACATCTCGCTCGGCGACTCCGTCGCGCCCGCGCTCGGCGAGCGCGCCGACGGCGAGCGACTCCTCCTGCTGGAACCGGTTTAGCCGCCCGCGACGACCTCGACGGCTGGAATCGGTCCAGCCGCCCGCGATGATTCTCCAGCTAGAACTGGTCTGGCCGCCCGCCCAGCGGCGCCCCGGTCCACGCACAATCCGGGCAGTGGTGCCGCCCCTGGACGTTGGTCACGTCGGTGCCGCAGTCTGGACAGTCCGGGCTCCGCCGTTTCATGGTCCGTGATAGCACGCCCCGGCCAATGAAACTACGCCCAGTTGTCGCTGACGACGAGGTGGCCGGTAGGCTCATTTAGCAAAATTTCTGGATTTCATCTGATAATGGCCGATTATAAGTTATTTTGCAGGCTATAAATTCTAAATATCGAAAATTAATAGAATATTCGCGTAGTTCCAGGCCTGAGAGAGGCCATCGCACCGTCGATCTGGTCACGGCACAGCGTTAATCCAGCCCCGGCGCACCGTCAATCCGGTCACGGCACAGCGTCAATCCGGTCCCGTCGCGGGTGACCTGTCGGGAGCTTCCACCCCGATTCCGGTCGTCCGGGGCGCCACCGGAGGCCGGCGGCCCTCGTACGGCGCCTGACGCTCGACTGCGGCCGCTCTCGCACGCCACACTCAAGCCGTCGGAGAGCGACGCACCGCTATGGATGTGACCGAGGCCAGCGACGCCTGCGAGGCGGTGCTGGACGCGGTAGCCGGGGCAGTCATCGCCGACCGGACGGTGCTCGAGACGACGCTGCTGGGCGTCCTCGCGGGCGGGCACGTGCTGCTGGAGGACGTCCCCGGGACGGGCAAGACGCTGACCGCCCGCTCGCTGGCGACGGCGCTGGGCCTCGAGTTCTCGCGGATCCAGTTCACCCCCGACCTGCTCCCCTCGGACGTGACCGGAACCCACGTCTACAACGAGCGCGACCGCGAGTTCGAGTTCCGGCCGGGGCCGGTCTTCGCGAACGTCGTCCTCGCAGACGAGATCAACCGCGCGCCGCCCAAGACACAGGCCGCGCTGCTGGAGGCGATGGAGGAGGAGCAGGTCACGGTCGACGGTGACACCCGGGAGTTGCCGGACCCCTTCTTCGTCATCGCGACCCAGAATCCCGTCGAGCAGGAGGGGACCTTCCCGCTGCCCGAGGCACAGGTCGACCGGTTCGCCGTGAAGACGGCGCTGGGCTATCCCGACGAGGACGGCGAGGTCGAACTCCTGCGCCGGCGGGCCGACCGCCGGGCCCGCGCGCCGACGGTCGATCCGGTGCTGGACGAGTCCCGGGTGCGGGCGCTCCGCGAGAGCCCCGAGGACGTCCGCGTCGAGGCGGACGTGCTCCGGTACGTGGCGCATCTCGCCCGGGCGACCCGCGAGGACCGGCGGGTCGCGGTCGGCGTCTCACCTCGCGGGACCCAGCGCCTGTTCGAACTCGCGCGGGCCCACGCGACGCTGGCCGGCCGCGAGTACGTCACGCCCGACGACGTCACGCGCGTCGCACGCCCGACGCTCACCCACCGACTCGTCCTCACGCCCGACGCGCAGGTCGAGGACGCCGAGAAGGCCGACGTCGTCGAGTCGGTGCTCGACGCGGTACCGGTCCCGACGGTGTGATCGGGACGAGTCGTCCGGGTCGGTCGCCCCGTCGCCCCACCGTTTCATGTGTCCGCCGTCCGTGCCCTCACGCATGGAGAAACGCACCATCGACGACCTCGAGACAGACAGCAATCCCGGCGGCGGCGAGGGCTCGGCGCGCCGCGTCGGCGAGGCACTCGGCACCGAGGACGTCGGCCTGAGTCACTACGAACTCGACGCCGGGCAGAACCTCTCGGGCGGCGTTCACACCCACATGGACCAGGAGGAGATCTTCTACGTCCTCGACGGGACGCTCACCTTCCAGACGCCGGACGGGGAAATCGAGGTCGAGGGCGGCGAGGTCGTCCGCTTCGCGCCGGGGGACTTCCAGCAGGGGAAAAACGAGTCCGACGGCCCCGTCCGCCTGCTCGGCATCGGGGCCCCGAAGCCGTCGACGGACGTCCGGGTCCCCCAGTCCTGCCGTGCCTGTGGCGAGTCAGAGACCCTCCGGTTCGTCCCCGGCGACGACGGAATGCAGTTGCAGTGTCCCGACTGCGGCGAGAAGTTCGACATTCCCGGATAGTGATACAGCCATCATTACCCCGATAACTCTACAATAAATTATAAATTTCCCTCTAGACTAAGTAAATCAGCACTTATTGTGCTTTACTCGGTAGTAGTTGAGGGAACTATATCATTTCTCGTCGTCGTCCGGGCTCGCCAGGAGGTCCGTCTCGTGTGCGGCGATGGCCTGGACGATCCGTTCCGCGTCCTCGTCGGGCACGTCGAACTCGTCCAGGCTCTCGTACAGGAGCTCGACCGCGCGTTGGATGTGGTCGGAGGTGAACGGAACGTGGAGATGCGCCTCGCGAACGGGTTCGGCGTCGTAGGTTTCTGGCCCGCCCGCTGCCTCACACAAGAAGTCGGTCTGTGTCTGTCGCAGTTTCTCCATGTCCGCGTCCTGGAAGAAGGGCCCCAACTCCTCATCCTCAAGGAGCCTGTCGTAGAAGTCATCGACCACGGCTCGTATGGGTTCGTGCCCTCCGAGACGGTCGTACAATGTTCCCTCAGACATGGCGGATGGAATGAGCTGGACAAACAAAATATTTCCTGAATCGCCATTATCTGTCCACCTTTTCTGGTATATCTCGCCAATTTGTCAGATTTTCAGTGACCACATGGAACCCGCTGAGTGCCCTCTCTGCATCCAGCACGCCGTTTCGATCAGCTGTTGCGGGGTTCGACAGCGCCGTGGGAGACTCCGCGAAGCCATCCACGGGCCCCCGCGCTCGCGCTGGTCGAATTCGCGAGCGCCTCGTGACCGTTTCGCCCGTTGTCGCCGTCGCCGTCGCGGTGGAAGCCCGCCGGAGCACCGTAGCCATCCGACACCGCTTTGCCGCCACTCACACAGGGACCAACCATGACCGACCGTTCCGCGCTGGACGCCGTCTCGCCCCTCGACGGCCGGTACGCGCGCTACACAGAGCCGCTCGTCCCGTACGGGAGCGAGGCCGCGCTCATGCGAGCGCGCATCGAGGTCGAGGTGGAGTACCTCTGTGCGCTGGCTGACGTCGAGGCCGTCTCGCTCACGCTCGACGCGGCCACCCGCGACCGCCTCCGCGACCGATACCGCGAGTTCACCGGGACCGACGCGGAAGCCATCAAGCAGCTCGAGACGGAGGGCTGGGCGGGGTACGAGGCAACCAACCACGACGTGAAGGCCGTCGAGTACTTCCTCCGGGAGCACACTGCAGAGCACGTCCACCCGTGGATCCACTTCGGGCTGACAAGCGAGGACGTCAACAACCTCGCACACCGCATCCTCCTCAAGCCGGCCGTCGAGGAGGTGCTCGTGCCGGCGCTCCGGGACGTGCGCGACGCGCTGGCCGAGATGGCCCGCGAGTACCGCGACCTGCCGATGCTCGCCCGGACGCACGGCCAGCCCGCAACGCCGACGACGTTCGGGAAGGAGATGGCCGTCTACGCCGCCCGTCTCGGACGGGCGCTCGGGCGCATCAAGGAGGCCGCAAGCGAACTCTCCGGCAAGCTCGCCGGCGCCTCGGGGACGTACGCCGCCCACCACGCCGCCTACCCGGACGTCGACTGGAGAGCCTTCTCCGAGGAGTTCGTCGAGTCTCTCGGCCTCGAGCACACGCCGCTCGCGACCCAGGTCAATCCCTGTGACGACCTACAGGCGCTGTTCGACGCGCTCCGGGGGGCCAACAACGTGATCCTGGACCTGAACCTCGACTGTTGGCTCTACGTCAGCCAGCGTTACCTCGGGCAGGAGGCCGTCGCGGGCGAGACCGGCTCCTCGACGATGCCTCACAAGGTCAATCCGATCGACTTCGAGAACGGCGAGGGGAACTGCTCGAAGGCCAATTCGGACCTCCACTTCCTCGGCGACTACGTCACGAAGTCGCGGCTCCAGCGCGACCTCTCGGACTCGACGGTCAAGCGCAACGTGGGCGCGGCGCTGGCACACTGTCTCATCGGCTACGAGAAGACTGCTCGCGGCCTCGAGAAGGTCGTCCCGCGCGAGGAGGTCATGCGCGAGGACCTGGCGGCGAACCCGGAGGTCATCGGCGAGGCCGTCCAGACCATCCTCCGGCGCGAGGGGCGGGCCGACGCCTACGAGAAGGTGAAGGAACTCACCCGCGACCAGCGCGCCTCGCTCGCGGACTTTCGCGACCTGTTCGACGACCTGGACGTCGACGAAGCCGTCCGCGAGGAACTGCGGGCACTCACGCCCGCTGACTACACCGGGCTGGGCGACGACCTCGTCGACGAACTGGACGAGTCAGACGACCCGGACGACTCGGACGAGGCCTGACTGGCTCCTCGTCGGCTCGGGCGGGCTCGTCGTCGCGCTGTCGCCGACGGGGCACTTCCTACGGGTCCGCATCCTCGGCAGTCCGAGCGTCCCGGCGGCGACCGTCGGGGCGGGCGGCGACCAGCGCACGGACGCGGACGACTTCCGGTAGCCGGCGGTCCGAACCTCGAGGGAATCCCGATCACCCGAACAGGAGTCCACGGAGCGCCGCCAGCGGATTCCGACTCCGCGGTTCGACGCGCACGTCCGCGACGACGCCCGCGTGGTCCGAGGGCCACAGTCTCGCCTCCCCGTCCGGCGTGGTCACGGTGATGCGGTCTCCGGGTTCCGTGTCGGTCCGCCAGGCCGCGAGCGGCATCACCGGCCCCGCGGTCATGATCATGTCGACCCGGATACCGAGCCTGGAGCGGTCGTTTCGCAGGAGTTCCCCCTGACAGCAGGTCGGCCCCGGGTCGTCGGTCGTCGCCGCCCAGACGTCACGGAGCCTCCCCTCGACGAGTCGCTCGTAGGCCGCCGACCGGTCACCCGTCGGCGTGGTGTTCAGGTCGCCAGCGACCACCACGGGTCCCTCGCGCTGCTCGACGACGGCCGCGAGTTCGGCCGCCTGTGCCTCCCGGACGACGTCGCTCGCGACGGCGAGGTGTGTCGTCACGAACGTGAACGGCGCCCCCTCGAGTGCTATCCCCGCGAGCGCGTACCCGCGCGTGACCGTCACCCGAGTCCCGTCCTGCAGGACCGCGCTGACGTTGAGCGCGTAGTTCCCCGTGTCCGTCTGCCGGGTCGCGAGGTCGTCTCGAACGAGCACCACGTCACGGTCGGTGAGCCGGACGTCGAACCGCTCGCCGCCGGGTGCCTCGGCGGGGAACTCCTCGTCGAGGTTCCGGCTCGTGGCCGCGACCCGGTAGCCGACGTCGAAGTCGTAGCGCTCCAGTTCTCGCGCTAGCCCGTCGGTCAGGAGCGTGAGGAAGTCGTAGACCTCTCGCTCGGCGTTAGGGGTCGACCCGCCCGTGTAGTCGTTCGGGCCGCGCTGGACGCGCGCGACCTCCTGGAGCCCGACGACCGCCGGGAGGTCGTCGGCGATGCCGGCGGCGATAGCCCGCATTCGCTCGGCCGGTGCACTCTCGCGGACCTGTCGGTAGCGCTCGTACACCTGCCGCGGGTCGACCCGGCGGGTGTCCGTGTCGACGAATCCGTACAGCCGCGCGCCGAGCCCGAGATTCCGGGTCATCGCGCGGACCCGGCGAGGGAGGTCCACGGCCCAGCCGTTCCGGCGCTGCTCGGCGGTCCGAGCGGCCGCAGTGCCGGCGTCTCCGACAGTACTTAGCAGGCCCGCGCTGCCGACCGTGCCACCGGTCGCACGGAGGACCGACCGGCGACTCGCCGTCGTCGGAGCGCCGCTCCGACGGGAATCGCTTCGCGTCCCT
>JBDGSA010000039.1:25529-44721 GCA_042217755.1 Haloglomus sp.
CGACGGCGGTCGACCTGTCGTGGAGTGACGGCGACGCCTGGACGCGCCGTCGAGCGGCGCCCTGGATTGTGGGCACGAACTGCCCGGCGCCCGTGGATTTATTCGCCGTCGTCCCCGAGTATAGAGTGATGGAGAATATCGACGCACCGGTGGATGGGCCGCCGGTAGCGGCGTTTTCGTCGGCGTTCCGCGTCGACGAGGTCCGGCGAGACGGCGACCGACTGGTGTACGTCGGCGAGCCGCGAGTCGGCCGGCAGACGCTCGAGCGAGAGGTCTGGCCGCTGTTCCGCGAGCACGGCTACGAGGTCCAGTTGACGACCGTCGAGGACAGCGAGACCGACCCCATCTCGGGAGTCGAACTCCACCAGAGCCGACACGCCCTGGTGGCGAACCCGCGAACCGTCGGCATCGACGGCATCCCCTGGACGAACGTTGTGATGCTACTGTTGACGGTACTGACGACGCTGTTCGCCGGGACGATCTGGTACTACGAGCCGCTGAACTCGCCGCTCGACCTGGTTACGGGCGACTCCTGGAAGTTTTCGCTCGCCGTCCTCTCGGTGCTGGGCATCCACGAACTCGGCCACTACATCCTCTCTCGGTACCACGACGTGGAGGCCTCGCTGCCGTATTTCATCCCGGTCCCGACGTTCATCGGGACGCTCGGCGCGGTCATCCGGATGAAGGGGCGCATCCCCGACCGGGAGGCGCTGTTCGACATCGGCGTCGCCGGGCCGCTCGCGGGGCTCGTCGCCGCCGTCGTCGTCTCGACGGTGGGCCTGCTGATGGACCCCATCTCCGTCCCGGCGAGCGTCCAGAACAGCCCCAACGCCATCGTCATCGAGTTCGGTTACCCGCCGCTGCTCCACGGGCTGTCGATGCTGACGGACCAGCCGCTCACGTACAGCGACCCCGGGACCGCCGTGAATCCCGTCGTCTTCGGCGGCTGGATCGGTCTGTTCGTCACCTTCCTCAACCTCATCCCCGTCGGACAGCTCGACGGGGGACACCTGGTGCGGGCGATGATCGGCGAGCAGGCCGAGCGCCTGGCGTCGTTCGTCCCGCTCGCGCTGTTCGCGCTCGCGGGCTACCTCTACTTCGTCCGGGGGCTCGCCATCCGCGACTCGGTGGCCATCTGGACGTTCTGGGGGTTCATCTCCGTCGGCCTGGCGTACGCCGGTCACGCGACACCCATCTACGAGGAGCCGCTCGACCGCAAGCGGCTGGCCGTCGGCGTCCTCACCTTCGTGCTGGGCCTGCTCTGCTTTACGCCCGTCCCGTTCCAGTACGTGAGCGGGTTCTGAGCGCGTCCCGGCAGCGCTGGGCGACCGTCCGGAACCCAGCGGGCCGGGACCGGGACCGCGTCAGGCCCGCAACTCCGTCGCCTCGTAGACGCCGGGCAGATCCGTCTCTCGAACGGTGGCGGTCACCTCCGCGCCCTCCTCGGCGCCCGTCTCGGCGACGAGCGTCATCGCTTCGATGGGCTCGCGCGTGAGAAACGAGCGCACTCGCTCGAGCCACGAGGGCTTCCCGCCGGGCCGGCAGACGAGGACGTAGCGCGATTCGGCCAGCGCCTGGAGTTCCGCCTCGACGTCGTAGTCGTCGAGCTCTCCGGGCGGGACGACGTGGAGGACTTCGCCGTCCAGCGTTCGGGGCATACCGGAGTGGTGTCACCGGACGCGGATGGGTCTTTCCGATGGCGCGAGAACAGAGCGGGACAGCTACTCCTCGACGAGAACGGCGTTGATCTGACCGTCCTGGCCGGGGCGGGAGGTGACGCGGGCGCGGCCCGCGCTGGTCTCGATGATGGCCCCCTTCGTGACGATGTTCCGGCGGACGTAGTTCGGGTTGGCGTCGTTCTGTGCGACGTTCTCGACTTCGGCGCTGACCGTTCCGTCGTCGGTGGCGACCGTCGCCCGGTCAGTCGTGATGGCCCGGACCTTGGTGGTGTTGCCGCGGGTGTCGACCGTCTTCAGCCGAGGCTCGCCGACGCGGGTCTCGGTCGAAGAGCGGCCCAGTTCGTGTTTTCGCTTCTTGCGCGTCCGGCGGCGGCGGCCCCCGGTTCGCTTCGTCTGGGAGCGGCCCTGGAATTTCATACCGAGAACGAGGCCGGACGACTACTTGAATCGCACGACTCCAGCCGCGACGCCCCGCTCACCGCCGCTGTCGACCGCACCGGGCCCCGCCGTCGGCTTATTTACGGATTTAATTTCATACAGAAAATTTACGTACGATGGAGGCACAGTGGCGGTCGTGCTACTGGTGGTGACCTACTCGCGGGCGGCCCGGCGCGACCTGCGGAACGTCTGCCGTGCCCACGAGGAGACGCTCGTCCGGCGGTTCGGCCGGGCCGCGCTGCTCGCGGCGACCGAGCACGGGGCCTTCCTCGCCTGCCGGCTCCGTGAGAAGCATCCCGCGGACGTGCAGGTCGAGCGCACCCGCCCGTTCAACGAGTTCACCGACGTCGACGACGCCGTTCGCGAGGCCGCCGCCGCGTACGAGGCCCGCGACGAACTGAACACCCCCTACCGTCGCTTCGCCGCCGGGACGCCCCACCCGGACCCGACGGCGCTGAAGGCGCGCGACCTGTCGGACGAGCGATGACCGCGACGGCGTCGAACGCGGCCGCCCCTCCGGTGTCGGTCGATTTCGCGGGCGTCGAGGAGCGCGGGCGAGCCGTCGACCTCTCCGGAGCCGGAGCGCTCGGTCGCTCGCCCCGGGCCGTCGCCGCGGCCGTCCGGGACGGCGACGACGACCGCGTTCACTGTCCGACGCCCGGCCCGGCACACGAGTTCGTCGGGCTCGTCGCGCCGCGGCCGCTCGACCGACGACGGGCACTGGCGACCGTCGCCCGGACGCTCGGCCATCGACCCCCGAATCGCGCCCGCATCGAGCGCCTCGAGTCCCGGCTATCCGATATCGATCCGCCGAGCGTCGACCTGCGGGCCGCCCGAGAGCGGGTCGCCGCGGCCGGAGCGGACATCGAGCGCTGGCGCGAGCGCGTCGCGACGCTCCGGGGCCGCGTCCGGGCGCTCCGCGAGACCAGCGCCGACGCGGCCGACGCCGCTGCCGAGCTGGAGGCGGCTGCGCGTGCGCTCTCGGAGGCAGAAACCGAACGCACGGCCGCTCGACAGGCGCTCGCGAGCGATCGCGAACGGGCCCGCGAGGCACGCGATGTCCGCGAGCGTCGCCTCCGGATCGAGGATCGACTGGCCAACGCCCGTCGCGAAGCACGCGCTGCCCTCGCTGCCCGCGTCAGCGAACCTGCCGATGCCGCCGTCATCTCGACGCCGAGCGCGCGAGCCACGACGCTGGCCGACGCCGACCCGGTCACGGCGCGGCTGGCGCTGGCTCGACTGGCCCCACTCCGGGCACCCCTCGTGCTCGCTGCCCGGCGGTTCCCGGACGCGCGGGCGGCGAGCGACTGGCTCGGTACACCGGTGCTCCGGGTGTGAGAGTCAGGCGAGTCGCGGACTCCAGCGGGTATTATACATTTATATCAGATATTGGTTGCTTATTTTCTTTATTAAATCGAAAGCCGAATAATAACTGTCGATTTAGTCAGGTGCGCCGAATATGCAGCGAGACGCGGCCCTCGGCGACGCGTCGGTCGGCTCCGCTCTCACTGTCGGTCCCCTCGCCGGTGGTCACCTCGACGCGGACGACCCCCATCGAGCCGCCGACCCGGAGGACGGTTCCTTCGGCCGTCAGGTCGCCGTCGGCGGGCCGGAGGTAGGAGACGTTGAGATCCGTCGAGGCGTGTGGCGTCCCGAGGGGGTCGTCGAGGGTCGTCCGGAGGGCGGCTCCGGCGACGTGGTCGATGAGCGTCGCCACCACGCCGCCCTGGATGGCGTCGCTGCCGGGGTTGGTGAGCGCGTCGCGGTGCGGGAGAGCGCCCCGGACCCAGCCGTCCGCCTGCGCCTCGATGGTGATGCCGAGGTCGCGCAGGTGATCGTGGTTCGCGAGGAACTCGTGGTTGGCATCGGTCATACTCCTTCCTGTGCGGGTCGGGCGATAAGCGTCGGGGGATGCGGTCGGCCTCCGGCGCCTGTCCCCACCAGGCGCGTCGTCGACGGTGAGACAGCCGCCGACCTCGGCCTCGTCGCCCGGGGTACCTTCGACACGACGATACCCGGGCGGTGGCCGCGCCGCGGATCGACGAACGCCCGAGTTCGAGGACCGGTGACTCCGACCATCGGCCGTAGGTTCACGTACGATGCCGGGACCACCGCCCGTATGCCGACGCTCGACTGCCAGACCGACCGGCGCGGCGGGCTCACGCTCGTCGAGTGTACCGTCCACAACGACACCTCCGACCGCCGTTGTGTCCGGGTGACAAACCGGCTCGACGGGCCGGTCCGGGCGCCGCCAGCCGAAGCGCTCGGACCATCGTGGACCGATGGAACAGCGACCTGCACGCTCGCGCCGGGCGAGCGCGCCGCGCTGGGGTACGCCACGCCGGCGCCGCCGCGCGAGCCGCCGGCGGAATTGACCCACGCCGTCACTGACCGCGGCGCCGGCGCGGCCCAGTCGACGGTCGACGGGTCGGTGGGTCCTGCACCGTGTTCTCCGGCGCGGGCAGCAGGCGAAGCCGGGACCGACGGCGCGATGCGCCCGGACGGCGCCGGCATCGCGCTGCCGCCGGCGGTCGGCGCCTGGCTCTCGGCACTCGAGCGGCGCGTCGAGGCGGTCGAGGACGGCGATTGCGAGCGGTCGGCAGGACACGCGACGGTGGTCGTGGACCGCGAGACACTCGCCGCGCTGGAGCGGCGAGCGGCCGCTCTCGGCGAGCGACTGGCGACCGCGCGGGCGGGCGCTCGCGAGCCGGTGTCGTGAGAATCGACCTCGACGGCGAGTGGGTCGGCCGCGCCCTCCGAGTTGCTGGGGCGCTCGACGGCGCCGTACTCGACGCAACCGGTCGCCTGGCGGGCACCACAGCGGGGCAGGGTCCGGACGCTTGCGACGTTCTGGCGGGGCGTGCGGCCCTCGTCGAGTCGTTCCGGATCCGCAAGGGAGTGCCGGTCGTCGGATGGGGCGGGCCACTCACCCGCGTCGGGCGTGCGGTCCTGGCGCGCTGTGTCGAGCGCGAGACCGGCACGGTCGTGGTTCTGAGTGCGCGCTGGCGTCAGTCGTCGGCCGGCACGGCGTCGACCGGGCCCTCGGCGTCGTCGGTCTCCAGGTCGCGCACGTCCCGGTAGGCCGACCGGAGCGTGACCGGCGTCACGTCGGCCACCTCGGCGGCCTCGCGCTGAGTGAGGTCGTGGCCGCGCTCGCGGGCCGCCGCGTAGAGGCAGCCGCCGGCGAATCCACTCGGGTTGCGGCCGTTGACGAGCCCGGCTCTCTCACCCGCACTCGCGAGGGCGCGCGCCCGACGTTCGACCGCCCGCGGGAGGTCCAGCTTCGAGGCGAACCGGGCGAGGTACTCGGTCGGGTCGATGGGGCCGGTGGGGAGGCCGAGTTCGCGGTTGAGTGCGTCGTAGGCGGCCGCGAGTTCGCTCGCGTCCGCGCGGGCAGTGTCGACGATCTCGCGCCGCGTCCGTGAAACCGAGGCGGTCCGACAGGTGGCGTACACCGCGGCGGCGGCGAAGCCCTCGATCGAGCGCCCTTGCAGGAGCCCCGCGTCCTGCGCGGACTCGAAGAGGACGCAAGCACGGTCGCGGACACTCTCGGGGAGTTCGAGCTGTGCCACCAGCCGTCGGACCTCCGTGAACCCGTACACCTGGTTCCGGTCTGATTTGCCGCCGATCGAGGCACGCCGATGGTGCCGGCGCATCCGTGCGACTCGCCGGCGTTTGCGGCCCTTCAGTCGCGTCGAGCGACCGATTTCGGTCGAGAGACCCCGGTCGTGACGGCTGCGCGTCAGGGGCGCCCCGGTCCGTCGGGGATCGGTGTCGTCGTCGCTGAAGTTCCGCCACTCGGGGCCGCGGTCCAGTGTGTCCTTCTCGACCACTAATCCACACGCTTCACAGACCGTCTCGGTCCCCTCGCTGTGCAGTCGACCGTCGCACTCCGGGCACGTGTTCGCTGTCGCGCTCATATGCGAAGCTTCGGCGCGATACCCCTTCAAAAAGGATCGGGAGTGACGCAGTCGAGGTGGAGCGCCCGCCGGCCTACCGACCGGTCACCGGTCGGTAGATTCCCGTTCGATATAGATTCCCTTCTAATGAGAAACAAAATTTAATGTAGATAGTGGAGCGAGATCCGTCCGTGACGCTCTCGGAGATCGCCGCGGGGCTGAAGGTGACCACCGAACAGAAAGAGCGGGGCGTCGCGGCCGTCGACGACACCGACGCGCCGCTCGCAGAGCGGCTCGGGGCATTCGCAGAGCAGCTACCCTGCACGCCGGCGGCGGCGGCCACTCTCGTCACCGAGTACGCGGCCGGCGCGAGCGTCGGCGCGGCGGCCCGTGAGGCCGGAATCGCTCCGGTGACGGGCGCGAAGGCACTCTACCGACTCGGCGAACCCGTCCAGCCGCTCGACCCGACCGGTCGCGAAGTGGTCCGGGACTGGCTTGACGCTCGTCTCCCTCGGACGGAGGCGGTCGAACTCACGGGGGGAGACCCGACCGACTTCGCACTCGCCGTCTACGCCGAGACCCACGAGCCGATTCCGGGCGCCCGCGAGGCCGTCGACGGGTCGCTCGCCGTCGAGGCCGGCGACCCGCTTGCAGAGACCCACAGCGGGGCCGACGAGTTCCTGTAGGCGCCGGCGCTCCGCGTCTCACCCGAGGAAATATCTATTCCGATTTATTTATATATTAGAACTATATTCTGCCCGACGCGGAAGGATCAACCGTACTCGACCTGGATGCGGATTTTGACGTTTTTGAGCGTTTCTTCCGCCATATTATCGGCTATTCGACAGACCGCAATTTGAGAAAGATTTAAATACTAGAACTGTTTACCTTCAGTTACCAAGTGGGCCTGGGGGGTGCCCCGCGCAGTTATCCTCCGTGATATCCAGATGAGTGAAACAGCGACCCGAGCATACGGCACAGAGTCCGTAGAGACCGAATCGAGCGAGAATGCCCAGGCCACCGAACGCACCTCGACGTGTCCGGAGTGTGGCGGGCGTCTCGAGTCAGACGCAGAGCACGCCGAGACGGTCTGTGGCGACTGTGGCCTCGTCGTCGAGGAGGACGAGATCGACCGCGGGCCGGAGTGGCGCGCGTTCGACGCCAGTGAGCGCGACAGCAAGTCCCGCGTCGGCGCCCCGACGACGAACCTGATGCACGACAAGGGGCTGTCGACGAACATCGGCTGGCAGAACCGCGACGCCCACGGGAACAGCCTCTCGTCGCGCCAGCGGCGCAAGATGCAGCGCCTGCGCACCTGGGACGAACGATTCCGCACCCGGGACCAGAAGGACCGCAACTTGAAGCAGGCGCTCGGCGAAATCGAGCGGATGGGCAGCGCGCTCGGCCTCGGAGAGGACGTCCGGGAGACGGCCAGCGTCATCTACCGGCGCGCGCTCGACGAGGGGCTCCTGCCGGGGCGCTCCATCGAGGGCGTCGCGACCGCCACGATCTACGCCGCGGCCCGACAGATGAGCCGGCCCCGCAGCATCGGCGAGGTGGCAGCCGTGAGCCGCGTCGACGAGACCGAGTTCCTGCGCGCCTACCGCTACATCAACCGCGAACTCGAACTCGCGGTCGAGCCGGCGAGCCCGCTCCAGTTCGTCGACCGCATCCTCGGGAACATCGAGCGCGACCTGAGCGACGAGACCCGGTATCAGGCGCGGGAACTCCTCCGGAACGCGGAGGGAACCGGCGTGTTCAACGGGAAGAGCCCGGTCGGGCTGGCCGCCGCGGCCATCTACGCCGCGGGCCAGCTCACCGGCGAGATGCCCACTCAGCCCGAAGTTGGAGCAGCCGCCGACGTCAGCGACGTGACCATCCGCAACCGATACCAGGAGCTGCTGGAGGTCGCCGAGTCGACCGACGAGTGACGCGGCGCGAACACCCCTGATTCTGCCGTGAAGCACCCGACGACAGAGCGTCCGGGGGACCCTACTCCGACAGCCGGGGGACGTAGTCGCCGAGTCCGCCGTCCGACGCCAGTTCGACCCTTGTTTCGAGCGTTCCGGCCACGAGCGACGCAATCTCCGAACCGAACGCCCCGCCGTCGAGACACGCGGGTGCCGCTCCGGGGCTCGTGGCGTCGCTCGCGGGAACCGTCACCGCCGCCCGCTGGACGGTCCCGGCGGTCGTTCCGGTTCCGGCGTTCGCGACCTCGCAGTCGGGGACGACGCCGAGATCGCGCAAGCGGTCAGCCGCCCGGGGGAGCGCGTCCGCACCGCGCCGGGAGTCGGGCGTCACCAGTGCGACCCTTTCAGCGGCCGTGACGGCGGCGACCGCCTGGTTCGCTGCGACCGGCGGGGCGTCGAGCAAGACGGCGTCGAACCGGTTCGTGGCCCCGTCGACGAGTTGCTCGAGCCGCTGGGCCGCCTCGGGGCGTTTCGCCCGTGCTAGCCGCTCGAACGGCGCATACGCCGGAAGACACGTCACCCGGCCAGGCGCGTCGATCGGGAGGGACACCAGACCCTCGTCGAGCGGTCGGTCGTCGATCACACAGGTCGTCACGTCCGGATCGAGACGCCCGGAGCAGTACGCGGAGAGCCCCTGCGTGGCGTATGCCGCGTCCACCACCGCCACGTCGCGCCCCGTGCTCGCCAGCGCGGCCGCACACTCGACGGTCAATCGCGTCGCCCCCGCTCCGCCGACGGCACCCACCAGCGCCAGCGTGTTCGGTTCGTTGCCGGTCGGTTCCTGCCCCGAAATCGGACTGTCGTCCATACCACTAATTACAAGAATTGTACGATAAAATCTATCGGATTCGACCGGAATTATCCACGATGCGGCGCCCCGACACCCGGCGGACGAGAAATTCGGATACTCGTACTCGAGTAAACTTTTTATCGACGCGGACACATCGTTCCAATATGACCGTGGAAGTCACGTTCTCTGATCGGCTCACCGAGCGCGTCGGCGCCACTGGCGCGTACGTCTCCGTCGACGACGAGGCGACGGTGGCGGAGGTGGTCGAGTCACTCGCCGTCGAGTTCGGGCCGGAACGCCTCGCGTCGGATACGACCGCGATCCGTGAATCGGCGGTCGGGTCCGAACCGCTCTCGGCCCGCGCCACCGTCACGCCAGGAGACAGGATCCGTCTCGTCCGCCACGCCTGACGCGTCTCAAGTTATCTCCTTTTTTCGCGCATAAAATATTTTTCCGAGTTCTCTGTCAATTATTTCCGCGATTTCTCTCAAAATTCATTTGTTATTTGGTTATCGAGGTCACTGGCTCCCGCGGATGGCTTCTGCGATGTCGTCGAGTTCCTCATCGCTCAGGTTCGGACGTTCGCCTGCAATCATGTGGATTGGGCCGCCGCCGTCGCCCTCGAAGCGCGGGATGATGTGGCCGTGGACGTGCGGAACCTCCTGACCGGACTCGGGGCCGTTGTTGAACGCGACGGTACTCGCGGGGGCGTCGACCGCGTCCTCGACGACCGGGACGAGGGCATGCAGCGTCTCGAGCACCTCGGAAGCGAGGGTCTCGTCCAGGTCGTTCAGCCGCTCGCGGTGAGCTTTCGGGATGACGAGCGTGTGGCCCGGAGCCAGCGGGTTCGCGTCGAGGAACGCCAGTACGTCCTCGTTCTCGTAGACGGTTCGAGATGGGATGTCCCCAGCCACGATGCTGCAGAAGATGCAGTCGTCGGCCATGCGTGATGGTCCGGCCGGATTCGGCAAGAAGGTTCGGGCGGAGAGACGCCCGAAGCGCGCGGGCGGCACTGCCGCCCGAAGGGGGGGTGGGGGATCGCGAGTATCGGGGAACCCGACACTCGCTGTTCCAGGGGTAATATCCAGGGAATATAATGATTGGGGAGCGGATGACGCCAGTCGGTGTCGTCGGTCGTCGGAAGCCGTCAGTTCTCGGCTCACGAGCGGACGTC
The DNA here is from genome assembly GCA_042217755.1 of Haloglomus sp. Lineage (GTDB taxonomy): Archaea > Halobacteriota > Halobacteria > Halobacteriales > Haloarculaceae > Haloglomus. Next base: position 35,480 of record JBDGSA010000039.1, read on the forward strand.
GTCGGAAGCCATCGGTTCTCGGCTCACGAGCGGACGTCGTCGGAAGCCTTTGGTTCTCGACTCACGAACGGGTGCGGCATGACAGACCGTTCAGGCGCCGACGGGCCGGGCGTACCCTTCACTCCCGCCGTCGACGCCCACGTCCACCTGATGCCCGAGCGACTGATGGGCGCGATTCGGGGTGCGCTCAACGACGAGGCCGGGTGGGAGTTCCCCCATCCGGCCGACGCCGAGGCCATCGAGGCCCGCCTCCACGACGCGGGCATCGCGCGCTACGTCGCGCTCCCGTACGCCCACCGGTCCGGCATCGCCCGAGACCTGAACGAGTGGCTCGTCGAGACCGCTGCCGACTCGGCGATGTGCATCCCGTTCGCGACGGTCCACCCGGCGGACGACGTCCGTCCGGTGGTCCGTGACGCCTTCGAGGCGGGCGCGCGCGGCCTGAAGTTCCAGTGTCCCGTCCAGAACGTCGCGCCCGACGACGAGCGCCTCGCACCCGCGTACGAACTCTGTGCCGAGTACGGCCGGCCGGTCCTGTTCCACGCGGGCACCGCGCCGATGTTCGAGGACTCTCCGCACGTCGGCATCGACCGGTTCGAGTCGTTCGTCCGCTCGTACCCGGACGTGCGCGCTTGCGCGGCGCACATGGGGACGTTCGAACACGAGGCGTTCGTCGACCTCGCGCGCGACCACGACCGGGTCTTCCTCGACACCTGCTTTGCGATGGCGACCGTCGTCGGCGACTACGTCGACTTCGACCCCGAGACGATTCCGAACGCCGTCTTCGAGGACCTCGCCGGCCAGGTCATGTACGGCTCGGACTTCCCGAACATGCCCCACGCCTACGAGCGCGAGTACGAGGGCCTGCTCGCGCGCGACCTCTCCGAGGACGCCTTCGACGCGCTGTTCCGCGGCGCGGCCCGCCGTTTCCTCGGCCCGGACGTCGATCTGCCGGCCGCGAACGCACGACCGTAAAACGGGACACTCGCTCGGCGGACTCGTCCCGCGGCGAACCTTTTTGCCCGGTCGCGCGGAATCCAGTGCCCGACCGGACACCCGGTCGATACCCATGGCAGACCTCACGCTCTCGAGTCCCGCGTTCGACGACGGCGAACGGATTCCCGAGAAGCACGGCCACGACGCCGCGAACGTCTCCCCGCCGCTGTCCGTCACGGGCGTCCCCGAGGGCGCCGAGTCGCTGGCACTCGTGATGGACGACCCCGACGCGGTCGAGCCCGCCGGAACGGTGTGGGACCACTGGGTCGTCTGGAACGTTCCGCCGGACGCGGAGCTGCCGGCGGGGTGGGACCCGAGGGCCGGAACGACTTCGGCGAGACCGGCTACGGCGGCCCGGCCCCGCCGGACCGCGAGCACACGTACCGCTTCCGGCTGTTCGCGCTCGACACGACGCTCGACCTCCCGTCCTCGGCAGGTAAGGACGACCTGCTGGACGCCGTCGACGGGCACGTCCTCGCCGAGGCACAACTGGAGGGGACGTACGCGCCGTGATGCGGCCACCTCGTTCCACGCGCTGACGACGCTCGCCGTCTCACCCTCCCGTCCGAGGACAATCGGCCGGCCGAGCAGGTTCCGAAGTCCCGAACGTCCGGATGCGATCGGTGGCCGCGAGCCACGCTGTGCAGCGTGGGAGATGGCACAAGACGTATCCCGGAGTCTCAGCAATCACGGCCGATGGCAGAGGACGGCCCGGTGAGGTCCCCGGTCCGGGCCACCCCGCTCCCCGACCGGTATCTCACCCGTCGTCGGCTGCTCGCCGGCGCGAGCGCGGCCGGAGCTGTCGGAGTCGCCGAACTCCTCCCCATCGGCGGCATCGCCGGCTGGACGCCCGCGCCGGACACCTGGCCGCTGGCCCGACACGACCTCGCCAACACCGCCGGAACCGGAGCCAGTCTGCCGACCGATCCGAGCGTCGCGTGGCGCGACGACGGGCTCGGCCGCGATGACGTGACGACCGTCGTGGTCGGGCCGCGCCGGGTGTACGCTGGCGGTGACGGCGTCGTCGCTCTCGATCGGGCGGACGGGCAGGCGGCGTGGCGGGCCCCGGACGTCGCCAGCGGTCGACTCGCGCTCCGAGACGGCCGACTCTATGCCGGAACCGCCGCCGAGGTCCTCGGTCCCGACACGGGCGTCCTGGCGCTCGACGCGGCGACGGGCGCCCGTCGGTGGCGTCGTCCGCTCCCGGCGACAGAGTCGACGGTCATGGAGGTGACCTCCCTGCACGTCGCCGACGGCACCGTGTTCGCGGGGCTCGACGGCGGCGCTGCCGCGTTCGACGCCGGGCGTGGCCGCCGCCGATGGCTGTCAACGGGCGGCGTCCATTCCCATACGCTCGCCGTCCACCGCAGCCGCCTCTACGCCGCCACGTTCGACAGCCGACTCTCGCGGCACGCCCCACGGGACCTGCTCGACGTTCCCCTCGGCGACGGGCCGGCCGCGGACTGGCAGAGCGATCCGCCGGTCACCGAGGTCCGGGGGCCGCCAGTCCCGACCGACCGTGCGGTGTTCTGCGGCCAGCAGGACGACGACGGAGCCGCGGGGCTGGCGGCCTGTCGGTCTGACTCCGGGGCCGTGACCTGGACGGCGCTCGGGCACCCACGGGCAGCGAGCGCGGACGCCGGCGTGCTCGCATCGTCGCTGGCGGTCGGGGACGGCGTCGTGGTGTCGACAGTCGAGTACGAGGGCGATACGCGGCCGGAACTGGTCGCGGTAGACGCGGCCGACGGCGAGGTCTGCTGGCGGATCACGCTCGACACCGACCCCCGAACGACTGCCGTCTCCGACGGGGCGGCGCTGGTCGCGACGGGGACCGAGAGCCCGGCCGGCACGGTCCGGGCGTACGACCTCGCCTCGGGCGCCGAGCGCTGGCAGGTCGCGCTCTCGGACGCGGTCGTCTCGCTGGCAGCCGTCGAGGGAACGGTGTTCGCGGCCGACCACGCTGGGACCGTCTACGCGCTGCGGGACTGAGTGGTGACGTACCGCTCGCGGTCCCCGTCCCACGCCGCGAGGCCGAGCACGACGGCCCAGTCCAGCAGGTTCCGGACGCGGTCGCGCCACACCGTCACGGCGTCGGAGTGGTGGCGTCGCTCCCAGTTCGGGATGCGGTCGCGGAACCGGTCGAATGCGGCGTCGACCGTGAGCCCCGCCTCGGCCTCGCGGAGCGCTCCGAGCAGTTCGTCGGCCCCGAAGACGCGCTCGCGGAACCGGTCGGCGAGCGTCGCGCGGCCCTCGCGCGTCGTCGGGTCCGGACCGTCGCGGACGCGGTGGTAGCCCCGGTCGGACTCCGCGACCAGGCCGAGCGCTCGCGCGAAGGTGAGCCACTCACTGGCCGCGTCGCGTGCCCCGACGACGTCAGCATTCACGACGCGCATACAGCAGTCGTCCTCGGACCGCGGGACCAGCGGCACGGCCTTCCGCGCTCGGGTGAGCTGCTCCAGCCCGACTCCGGGCTCCTCGCGAGCACCCTCGGGGACCGCGGGGACGACCTTGAACCGCATCAGAGGCCGAAGCTCTCCGCCAGTAGCGCCTCGTTCGTCTCACCGGCCGCGTGCGTCGGGCCGCCGAGGACGTCCACCGTCACCTGCGCGGGAGCGAACACCTCGCGGGGGACGGCACCGAGGTTCCAGTCCACCTCCTCGAAGAACTCCTCGAACGGGGCCCCGTACTCCTCGGCGGCGGTCGAGGGGATCTCGTCGAACCGGTCGAAGTCGCGGTCGACGGTCAGGTGGACGCAGGCGCCGTACGCCAGTGCGTCGTTCGTCCGGGCCATCGCGGTCGCCTCGTCGCCAGCGACGGGCGCGACCGGCGTTCGCGCCGTGACGGTGAGCACGTCCAGCGGGTCGTAGTCGAGTTCCGAGAGCCGGTAGACCGCGAGCTCGCCGGCCCGGGCGGCGGTCGCGATGCCGCCGACGATTGACCCCGTTCGGTAGGTCGGGAGGAACACGCCTTCGGGCTCGACGCCCGCGAGATCGGCGACCGTCTCGGCCACGGCCTCGTCCGGGAGGGTGTCGGACTCGATACAGAGCGTCGCGAAGTCGGCCTCGTCCTGGAAGCCGGTCTGCTGGAACTCCTCTTCCTCGGCGACGAGTGCCCGGGCCGGCCCGCTCCCGAGCGCGTCGTAGCCGTCGGGGAACTCGTCCCAGCCGGCCTTCTGCGAGCAGAGCAGCGCCAGCGCCGGGTGGTCACAGGTCACCTCGACGTGCGGGACGGTCGCGCCGTCGACGGTGCCCGAGGCATCGACCTGCACCGTCGCCAGGCCGCCGGTGGCGATCTCGGCGAGCAGGAGGCCGGCCTCGATGCCGCCGTACGCCCCCACGCCGAAGTCGAGGACGGTCGCCCCGTTGTCGAGTTCGTGGGTATCGATGGCGAGTTCGTCCTGGAACTCGATGGCCTCGTCGACCAACTCGACGGCCATCACGTTGAGACTCTCCATGCGCGGGCGTTCGGCGGGTTCGGGCAAAGAGTTGTGGTTGGGCCGTCGCGCCAGCGAGGTCTCGTGAGAGGGGGCCGTCAGGCGCGTCCGTTCAGCGGGCAGATGAAGTACCGCGGCGGACCGAACGCCGTCGTCGTCCCGTCCAGGTACGGTCGACGGTCGGAAATCGTCAGTTTGCCGGCCTTCTCGGCCGCCAGCACTTCAGCCTCGGAGGTCAGCGGCTTGTCGAGGGTCACGCCGTCGTCGAGAGTTGCGGCCTTGTGGACCCACTGACCGCCGTTCCAGTCCTGGTCACCGGGCGCGGACTCGGAGACGAACGGAGACGCGTTCGCGTTGGCCGTGCCGTCTCCGCCGCCGGGAAGTGAGGCCTTCGTCCCGTCGTTGACGAAGTAGACGACGTCTTCCTTGTCCGGCCGCTCGTCGAGTTTCCGCACCACGTTCGTCCGCCAGAGCACGTCGTTGGCCCAGACGCGCCCGAACTGTTTGCCGTTCTCTGACTTCGCTGCGACACTTCCAAGGCTTCCGATACCGACGCCGGCGGCGAGGGCCGCCGCGCCGGTCCGGAGCACGCGTCGTCGGGTCGGATTACTGTCGTCGGTCATTCGGTATCCAGAGGCTCGCGCCTCCAGCGAACGGGACGGAGAGCTGTTGTAAGTGGATTTTTCGAACTCCGGGTGAACTTCTATCCGATTTCGTTCGGCTGGATGGGGATTCGGTCTAGAGTTCGGCTGTCCGGCCACTCGCGGCGGGTCGCCGGGTCCGTCCGGCGAAACCCGACGCGCCGCTTATGCCGCCCGCGGCCAATCTTCCGGTGTGCGCGAGTACGCGTTCGAGCTGGCGCTGTGTGCCCACCGCGAAGCGGAGTTCGAGGGACTCCTCGCGCGCCAGCTCGGCGCCTCCTGTCACGGCTCGCGGGTGATGGACGTCGTCGAACTCGTGCCCGGTCCCCGGTTCGGCGAGCGGGTCGCGCTCTGTCCCGGGCCGATTCCGGCGCCGGTCCTCGAATCCGACATCGGCCCCGGAACCGCGCGGGACCCACATCGAGCGCTCGACGTGCATTCCGACCGTGTCGAGGGGGTCGTCGACGCGGCCGTCGCGGCGGGCTATCTCGAGCGCGAGCGTCGGGAGGGCCGCGAACTGGTGCGGGCGACCGGCCGCTATCCGGGGGACTGGGTCGGCTCGATTCGGGGGATCGAGAACAAGCCCGACCTCGGTCGCCCGGGCGACCTCGAGCGGCAGCTGCGGACGGACATCTCGCTCGCGCTGCTGGACGAGGTGGTGCTGGCGACCGCCTCGCACGTCACCGGCGCACACCTGAACCGCATTCCGTCCGCGGTCGGCGTCTGGGAGTTCGACCCGGAAACCGGCGAGCGCGAGGTGGTTCGCGAGCCGACGCCGCTCGCGACCGACGCGGCGGGCGTCGAACCGCTGGACCGCCACCCCGGTCGGACGGAAGTTCGGGTCGTGTCCGCGGCAGCAAAGCGACGCGCCCGCCGTCGCCTCGCCGAGCGCGCCTTCGGAAAGGGCTGGCGCCCCGACGCCGCGGCGTGGCCGGACTGTGCCCGCATCGAGGTCGGCGAGCGCGGCGGGGCGGGCCCGCTCCCCGACTGCCCGTGGAAGGGACGCGTCGTCGACCCGGCCAGCGAGTGTGGCCCCGCGTGTGACGGGCACGTACCGGGCGAGGCGCCCGCGGTCGACCCGGAGGCCGCGCGTGCCGACGCCACGCCGTGGGACCCCGACGCCGGTGACCGACGACAGCAGACTGGACTCGATAGATTCACTGAAAATAGCCAATGATATGTCAAATTTACGATTAAATTGATTGTTTTCGAAAAAATAGATTAATACAGGCGAATAAGCAAGACGCCGACGATTCGTGCCGAGACTCAAGCGTCCATTTTTGCCTTCCCAAGGCAGTTATCCGCCACGGGCGGCTGTTCGGACATGGAACGGCGAGCCCTCCTCTCGCTGCTCGGGAGCAGCGCGGCCGCGCTGGCCGGTTGTACCGACCGGCTCACGGGAACCGGCAGTCCGGACGACGAACCGTCTCCGACCGGAACGCCGACCGGAACGGCGACCGGGACAGCAACTCCCTCCCCGACTGATACGTCCGACACCCGTCAGGTAGCGATGGGCGAGAGCGCCATCGTCGACAAACACTGGGTCCGGGTGGAGAACCCCCGCGTCCGTCCGACTGTGTTGCACGACGCGTCCGCCTGGCAGCGCCTCCGCGCGACCGACGGACAGTATCTGGTCGTCGACGTGACGACCAGGGGCCCGGTGCCGAACGAGCGCCGGGAGTTCGACATCGCCGCGACCGTCGACGGTGAGCGCGTCGCCACCGATCCGATCGTGGTCGCAGACGAGGCCCCCGGCGGTCCGTCCGACCCGTCCGAGTGGGAGAATCAGAGCCTCGCCTTCCCGCTTCCGGCGGCGTCTCACGAGCGGGCGGCGGTGTGCTGGCAGGTCGCCGGCACGACCGTCCGCTGGCCCCTCTCGGAATCGACGCTGGCGACGCTGGCAGCCGAACCCGCGTTCCGGATCGAGAACATGTCGGTGCGCCGGCTGGACAGCGGCGAGGTCGAACTCTCCCTCCGGGTCGCCAACGAGGGCGAGCGGGAGGCCCGCTTCCAGGCGCAGGTCTCCTTCCAGGCGCTCCACGACGACAGCAGCGTCGTCGCGTTCGAGGTGCCGGCCGGCGAGACCGCGAGCTACCAGGGTGTCCCACCTATCCTCGAGTACCAGGGCGTCGGGACGGTCACGGTCTGGTACCGTGCCGGCGGGAAGCGACACCGCGCGGACCTGTCTGTGCCCGCCTCCGACAGGACGCCGACCGCGTCGCGGACGACGGGAGGCAATGGCTCCGGCAGCAGTTCCGGCGGTGCCACCGCCTCGGAGTCCGGCTGATCCGGCGGCTCGGGGCACGAGGGGTCGGCGACCGGAACCCGCACCGCGACCGGAACCCGCACCGCGACCGGAACCCGCACCGCGACCGGAACCCGCACCACGACGCCCGACGAGACCTGAGGCCGGGAGCCGACGGCTCGAGCAGAGCGCCGAATCGGCGTGGGTGGGCCGTTCTATCGCCGTGAGCATCGGGCCGCCGATCCGTTCCCGATCCGCTTCCGGGCCGCTTAACCCCTCACCCACCGCAGCGACGCCCATGACCGAGGACACGGGCCAGCGCGAGGCGCTCGTCGCGGCCCTGCGCGCGGCGGACGCCGTCCGGTTCGGGGAGTTCGAGCTCTCGCACGGCGGAACCTCCGAGTACTACGTCGACAAGTACCTCTTCGAGACGAACCCCGCGTGTCTCGAACTCATCGCCGAGGCGTTCGCCGAGCGCGTCGGCGACCGGAAGCTCGCGGGCGTCGCACTCGGCGCCGTCCCGCTCGTCGCGGCCACGAGCGTCGCCACCGGGAACCCCTACGTCATCGTCCGGAAGGCCACGAAGGAGTACGGCACCGGCAACCGCATCGAGGGACGCTTCGAGGAGGGCGAGGAGGTCGTCGTCCTCGAGGACATCGCCACGACGGGACAGTCCGCCATCGACGCCGTCGAGGCGCTGCGCGATGCCGGTGCCGTCGTGAACCGGGTGCTCGTTGTCGTGGACCGCGAGGAGGGCGCCCGCGAGAACCTCGCCGAGCACGGGGTCGAACTGGCGGCGCTCCTGACGGCGTCGGACCTCCTGGCCGACGCGGACGCCGACGTCGACATCGGCGAGTGACCGGCCGAGAGTGCCGAACCCGACACCCCCGCCGACCGCCCCACCGACTGCCGACATCGACACCGAATCCCGACACTGGCTGGCGTTCGGCGGCAGACGCATTACGGAACCGGACGGCCGGGTGATTCGGATGAAAAACCGTTAAGTGGTGGCTGTTCGCGTCGGGAGGTAATGGTACGCGAGCAACTGGCGAATTTCTTCGATTTCGACGAGTACGGCACCGACCTGGAGACGGAGGTGGTCGCCGGCGTCACGACGTTCCTGACGATGAGCTACATCGTCGTCGTGAACCCGGCCATCCTCTCGGCAGCCATCAGCATCGAGGGCGTCAGCGACACCCGAACCTTCCAGATGATCGCCGTGGTGACGCTCATCTCCGCGGCTGTGGCGACCCTGGTGATGTCGCTGTACGCCAACCGGCCGTTCGCACAGGCGCCCGGACTCGGACTGAACGCCTTCTTTGCGTTCACGGTCGTGCTGGCGCTCGGCGTCCCATGGGAGACAGCGCTCGCGGCGGTCGTCACCGAGGGGATCATCTTCGTCCTGTTGACGGCCATCGGGGCCAGAGAGGCTATCATCGAGCTGTTCCCCGAGCCCGTCAAGCTCGCTGTCGGGGCCGGTATCGGTCTGTTCCTCGCCATCATCGGCCTCATCGAGATGCACGTCGTCGCTAACGATCCGGTGACGTTCGTCACCTTCAGTCCCGTGTTCGCGTCGGACCCAATCGCCGTTCTCTCGGTGCTGGGGCTGTTCTTCACGCTTGCGCTGTACTCCCGCGGCGTTCGAGGCTCCATCATCATCGGCGTCATCGCGACGACGCTCGCCGGCTACGCCGCCTCGGCGATGGGCTACTCCGGGCAGCCAGCCGTGGAGGCCGCAAAGCAGGCGGGGGTCGCGCTGAAGACTCCCATCCCGCTCGCGCCGAACGTGCCCATCGTCTACGACACGGCGAGTTACAACATCGCGCCGCTGGCGGGCGCGTTCGTCGAGGGCTTCAGCCGCGTCGAGCCCTTCTCGTTCGCGCTGATCGTGTTCACGTTCTTCTTCGTCGACTTCTTCGACACCGCC
>JBDGSA010000007.1:0-34360 GCA_042217755.1 Haloglomus sp.
CGGCCGCCCGGAGTTTCTCCTCGATCTCCTCCCAGCCGCGCCACTTGTCCGAGAGCGAGACGGTGCAGAAGTCGTTCGAGAGCGGCGCTCCCAGGTTCCCGGCCAGCCCGAGCGCCGCCGTAACCCCCGGAACGATCTCGATGGGGACGTCCGTCGCGTCCTCGGCCTCGGCCATCGTGAACACGAGGTCGCTCTTGCCGTACACATTCGGGTCGCCGCCGGAGACGTGCGCGACGTCCTCGCCGCGGCGAACGCGGGCGAACGCCTCCCGCGCCAGTTCGACCTGCCGGCCCATCGAGGACCGGACCAGCTCGCCGGTCGAGCCGTCCGGGCGCTCGAAGACGCCGTCCTCGTCTGTGCGGTCCTCGGGCGGGAGGGTTCCATCCTGCCGGAGGAACTCCTGGTAGAGGTTCGAGGCGACCACACAGTCGGCCGTGCGGATTATCTCGCGGGCGCGCTGGGTCATCTCCTCGGGCAGTCCGGGCCCGATTCCGACGACGTACAGCGTGCCGTACTCCTCGGGCGGGACGACCTCGCCGTCGAGGCCGAACTCCTCGCCCGCGTCGGTGTCGGTGTCGGTGCTCATCGGCCGATCGCCACCGTGACGGCGTCCTCGTAGCCCAGTTTCTCGACCAGCAGGTCGTGCTCGCGGCCCCCGGCGATGGCCGACGCCTCCGCGATACCCGGCCAGCCGATGAGTTCCCGGGAGCGCGACGGCGTGGGGCCCTCGAACTCCTCTAACGTCTCCTTCTCGAAGGCGACCACGCCGAGGTCCAGCGCCTCGGCCGCCTCGAGGAGACCCTCCTCGTCGGCCTTCCGGGTGCCCGTGGCGACGAACTCCACGTCCGAGAGGTCGTACTCCGTCTCGGCGAGCGCCTCGCGCCACGCGGCCTCGAACTGGTCGGGGTCGGCGCCCGAGACGCTGCCCGTGCCGAGGACGACGCCGTCGTCGCCGTTGCGCTTCAGGACGGTCACGTCGTCGTCGGCCATCACGGCCGCCGGACCGTCCAGCCGCGCGACGGGCCCGAGTTCGTCGTCCAGCACGGCGAGGTTCGTCGCGACCGTCGAGTCGCCGTTGACGACGTGGGTGTCGAGTGCCTTCGCGCGCTCCTCGACGCCCTGCTTGCCGGCGGCCTCGGACGCCGTGGTCATCGCGGGCACCGCGCCCATCGACGCGAGGTCGTCGGCCACCTGGTTGGCGCCGTGGTGGCCGCCCGTCAGCGGGATGGCCCACGTCAGTTCCTCGTCGACCACGACGACGGCCGGGTCCTCCCACTTGTCGTCGAGCAGGCCGGCGGTCTTGCGCATCGCGATGCCGCTGGCCATCAGCCCGACGAAGCAGTCGTACTCGCCCCAGTGCTCGGCGAACACGTCGCCGTGGTACTCCAGCAGATCGATGGCTTCGTAGCGGTCGCCGATGCCGTCGCGGATCTCCTCTGCGGTGTCCCACTTGCGCTCGAAGGCGACGATGGCGATCTCCTCGGCCACCTCGCCGTCGCTGTCGGGGGTCGAGCAGTGCCCGCCGGAACTGTCGTCCGATGCGTCGTCCGTCGTACCGCTGTTGCTGTCCGTGCTCATGGGGATCAGTCGGCTCCTGCCTCCTCGTCCGATTCGTCGCCGCGGTTCGCCCAGCCGCCGTACAGGTACGAGCGCTCGTAGTCGCCCGCGCCGACGGCGTCGCCGATGACGACCATCGCCGAGGCCCGATAGCCCGCGTCCTCGACGGCGTCGCCGATGTCGGCGACCGTGCCGGTCAGCACGTCCTCGTCGGGCCAGGAGGCGTGGTAGACGACCGCGACCGGCGTCTCGGGGTCGATCCCCTCCTCGAGCAGCCGGTCCATCGTCTCGGCGACGGCGTGCGTACCGAGGTAGATGCAGGTCGTCACGTCGCCCATCTCGACGAAGTCGGCGACGTGGTCGTCCTCGGGGTCGAGCGTCTTGCCCTGGGGCCGGGTGAAGGCGACGTGGTTGGCCGCGCCGTTGAGCGTGAGCTGGGTGCGGAGCGTCGCGCTGGCCGCGAACGCCGAGGTGACGCCCGGGACGAGGTAGGTCGGAACGCCCTCGTGTTCCAGCGCGTCCATCTGTTCGAGCGCGGCGCCGTACACCGCCGGGTCGCCGCTGTGGAGTCGGACCACATTCCGGCCGGCCTCGTACGCGTCCCGCATCAGGGGAATCAGCTCCTCGAGGTCCTTCCCGATGGACGAGACGGTCTCGGCGTGGTCGCAGTACTCCTCGAGGAGTTCGCTGTTGACCAGCGATCCGGCGTGGACCACGAGGTCCGCGTCCGCCAGCAGGTCCCGCCCGGCGACCGTCAGCAGGCGCGGGTCGCCCGGGCCCGCGCCGACGAAGGGAATGCCCTCCTGCTCGTCACCGGCTGCGTGTTCGTAGACGCGCGGGTCGCGCTCGTCCGCGCGGGCGGCCGACGCCGCATCGATGGCCGCCTGGGGATCGGTGGCGCTCGCGTCGGCATCCTCGGTCGTCCCGTCGCCGTCGTCGCTCATTGGTCCACCTCGTCGCCGGAGAGGGCGGCCTCGGAGCGTTCGAGTCGGGCGGCCTCTCCCCCGTCAGTGACCGCGCGGTCCTCGCCGGCCGCGTCCGCGTCGGTCGCGTCGAACGCGTCCGTCGCGTGCTCGACGCTGGCCTCCGGGCGCTCGGCGTACGCGAGCGTGTAGTAGTCCCGGTCGGCGATCTCCGCGGGGTCGTCGGTGATGATCGTCTCGCCCTGCTCCATGAACAGCCGCCGTCCGTAGGTCACCTCGTAGCCCGCCTCGACCAGTCCCTCGTGGGTCGCGGGCGCGTCGGTCACCTTGAACAGGACCATCCGGTCCGGTCCGGTCGGCGCGGCACCGCGGGCGGCCTCCCGGAGGGCGATGCTCGATCCGGCGGCCACCTCGACGCCGAGCGCACTCGCGAACGCCGTGACGGCACTCACGCCCGGGACCACCTCGATGTCCACGTCCTGGTGGAACGCGGCGAGCGTCCGGCGGAGGTGCCCGAACGTGGAGTAGACGTTCGGGTCGCCCAGCGTGACGAACGCCGCCGTCCCGTCGCGGGCGCGAGGCGCGATTTCGGCCGCGGCCTCGCGCCAGGCCCGCCGGAGTTCGTCCTCGTCGCGGGTCATCGGGAAGTCCAGGTCGCCGATGCGCTCCTCGGAGACGTGCTCGGTCGCGACCGACCGCGAGAGGCGGCCGGGCGAGTACACCACGTCCGCGTCGCGCAGGATCTCCCGTCCCCGCACCGTGACCAGGCCCGCGTCGCCGGGGCCCAGGCCGACACCGTACAGCGTCATCTCAGGTGCCCCCCACGATGCAGTAGACCGGATTCTCCGAGTCGAAGCTGGTCGCGCCGGCGAGTTCGTAGCCGTGGCTGACCTGGAACTGACAGACCTCGTCGAGGAGGTCGCGCTCGCGGAACGCCCGGACGGCGTCGCCCGCCACCTCGAGCCGCGAGACGTTCATCACGACCCGGTCGACGCCCGTCTCGACGGCGTGGTCCAGCACGGCCGCGTAGTTCCGGCTGCCGCCGAGGAACAGGCAGTCGGCATCGTCGGGAAGTCCCGCCGGGGCTTCGGCCGCGCGGAGTTCGACGGGCGCCGGTTCGGCCGGAGCTGTGGCCGAGTCCTCCCGCGCGACGACGCCCCCGTCGGTGGCGGCTCCGGCGCCGCTCCCGTCGGCGAGCGGGACGTCGTTGGCGGCGAGGTTCTTCCGGGTCGTCGTCAATCGCCCCTCTTTCCGCTCTAGCGCGGTCACGCGCCCGGCCCGGCGCGCCAGTTCGACGGTCACGGCGCCGGTACAGGAGCCGATCTCGACGGCGTGGTCGGACGGCCCCGGATCGAGCTTCGCGAGCGTCACCGCCCGGACCTCCGGTTTCGTCGGCCCGGCTTTCGCGTCGTGGGGGAGTGCTACCCTCGACATACGGACAAGCAACTATCCTAGAACGTAAAACAATTTTGCTTGTATTAATGATACTTCATTTGTTCCTGATTCCGATTTCGGTTCAGCGAGCGCGTAGACGCCCACACAGACCGGTGCCGAGGTCGGATGCAGAGCGCAATCACTCCCGAATCGGATACAAATTCGCCTTCACTGCCACAATCTCGTCTGTCTCGCTGTGCGAGAGCGCGGGACTCCGTCCACCAGTTCCCAAAGTTACTTGCACAGTCCGGCCCCCGGTATCAGTATGAGTGGTGACGAGCCGGGGGGTGGCTCGGGCGCCCCAGACAACCGCGGGTCGTCGGACCAGGGGGGCGGACCGTCCGAGGCCGGCGACCGGGCAGGCGTGCTCCGCAGCAAACGGGACGCGACGCGCTACCAGATCCTCGTCGAGATCGCCCAGCGCCAGCCGGCAGTCAGCCAGCAGGAGGTCGCCGACGCCATCGGGGTCACCGCCCAGGCCGTCAGCGACTACCTCCAGGGCCTCGTCGCGGAGGGGTACGTCGAGAAGCACGGCCGCGGGCGCTACGAGGTCACAAACGAGGGCGTCGACTGGCTCATGTCCCGGACCGAGTCCCTGCGCGACTACATCGCGCACGTCTCCGAGGACGTCCTCGGTCGCGTCGAGGTCGACACGGCCATCGCGACCGCCGTGATCGAGGAGGGACAGCCGGTTTCGCTGTCGATGCGCGACGGCATCCTGCACGCGACGCCCGGCGACGCCGGCAGCGCCACCGGCGTCGCGGTCACCTCGGCCGAACAGGGCGAGGACGTCGGCGTCACCGACTTCGAAGGACTCGTCGACTACGAGTGGGGCGAGGTCCGCGTCGTGAGCGTTCCGCGGGTCCACGAGGGCGGGAGCGGCGCCATCGACGCCGACGCGCTCGCCGCGCGGGCGGCCGACGCGGACCTGCTGGCCGTCACGGGCGGCGAGGCGTTCGCGGCGCTCACGCGGGCCGACCTCGACCCGGACATCCGCTTTGGCGTCCCCACCGCCGTCACGGAGGCCGCCCACCGGGGTCTGGACGTGCTGGTCGTCGCGAGCGTGACCAGCCTCTCTGCGGTCACGGACGCGCTGCGCGACGGGGACCTGGGATACGACGTCGTCGACGGCGAGACGCTGTGACCACCCGGGCGGCGCCAGCCACACGAGGGGGGGAGATTAACGCCGGCGCCGTCAGTCGTCGGCTTCCGCTTGGTCGACCAGCGCGGAGACACCGCTCTCCCCGGCCTGCACGGCCCAGAGCGCGGCGTACAGGCCGTCGCCGTCCTTCAGTTCCTCGTGTGTCCCGCGCTCGACGACCCGACCGTCCTCGACGACGAGGATCTGGTCGGCGTCGGTGACGGTCGAGAGGCGGTGGGCGATGGCGAGCGTCGTGCGGTCCTCGCTGAGGCGGTCGAGCGAGCGCTGGATGCGCGCCTCGGTCGCCGTGTCGACCGCGGAGGTGGCCTCGTCGAGGACGAGGATGGCCGGGTCTCGCAGCATCGCGCGGGCGATGGCGATGCGCTGGCGCTGCCCGCCCGACAGCTTCACGCCGCGCTCGCCGACGCGCGTCTCGTACCCGTCGGGCAGGTCCGCGATGAACGCGTGGGCTTCGGCGGCGCGGCAGGCCTCGCGGACGGCCTCCCTGGAGGCGTCGAACCGCCCGTACCGGACGTTCTCGGCCACCGTGCCGTCGAAGAGGAAGGCGTCCTGCCCGACGTAGCCCACCGCGTCGCGGAGGCTCTCGCGGGTCACCGCCCGCACGTCGTGGCCGTCGACGCGGACGGCGCCCTCGGTGACGTCGTACAGCCGGAGCAGGAGTTTCGCGAGCGTCGACTTCCCGGCCCCCGTCGGCCCGACGAGTGCGACCGTCTCGCCCGGCGCGGCCGCGAAGCTCACGTCTTCGATGACCGGCCCCTCGTCGGCGTCGCTGCCGCCCTTGCCGCCGTCGGTCGTGGCGTCGCGCCCCGCGTGCTCGCCGTCGGCCGCGTCCACCTCGCTCGGCCCCTCGGGGTACGCGAACGTCACGTCCTCGTACGCGACGCGGCCCGCGACGTCATCGAGGTCGACCGCGTCCTCGGCGTCGGTCACGGCGGGCGGAATGTCCATCAGCCCGAAGACGCGCTCGCTGGAGGCCTTCGCGTTCTCGTAGCGGTCGACGATGTCGGAGACCTCCGCGAGCGGCGAGACGAACCGCTGGGTCAGCAGCAGGAACGTGACGAACGTCCCGACCTGCAGCGTGCCGGCGCCCGCGACCGGCGGCCCGACGAGGAGCCAGTACCCGCCGACAGCGAACGTGAGGGCGAACGACAGACCCGCCAGCAGCTCCATTCCCGGGCGGTAGAAGTACGACAGCCGGAGCATGTGCATCGTGTCATCGAACAGTCGCCGGCTGGCCCCGCGCACGCGGTCGGTCTCGTAGGGCTCGCTGGCGGTGGCCTTCGTCAACTCGACGCCGGCGACGGCGTTCTCGATGCGGGTGTTGAGGTTCGCGACGCTGGAGCGGCGCGCGGCGTAGCGTGGCTCGGCCGCGCGCATGAACCAGCGCGTGAAGATGACCATGGCCGGGACCGCGACCAGCGTCACGACCGCGAGATACGGCTGTTCGAGCAGCAGGACGACCGCGATGCCCAGCACCATCGCCCCGAGGCGGACACTGGAGACGAGCGCGTCGTCGAGGAACAGTTCGAGGTTCTCCGTGTCCGAAGAGAGGATCGACAGCACCTCGCCGGTCTGCTTGTCGTCAAAGAAGCTCATGTCCAGCCCCGACAGCGTCTCGAAGCAGTCCACCCGGACCTCGTGCATCACGCCGTGGGCGAACTCGTTGGCTGCAACGCCGTACACCCACGTGGCAAGCGCCGTGGCGACGAACGCGCCGCCGACGGCGACCACGGAGAACTCGAGTGCGGCCGCCTGCGTGCGCGGGAGCCAGTCGGCCGGCACGAGCGGCAAGCGGAACTGCCCGGGCCCGAACACGCCGTCGATAGCCGCGCCCAAGACGACGGGCGGGACGAGCGAGGCGAACTGCGCAACCAGGTTGGCGAGGACGCCGACCACGAACCAGACGCGGCGGTCCCGGCCGTAGGTGCCGAACAGCCGGCGCATCGGCCGCTCCACGTCGGTCCGGTACCGATCGAAGACGCTCCCCTCGTCGCCGGCCGTACTCATCCACTTGTGGTCGGTGTGTGCGGCGGATAGGGGTTACTCATCGGGGTAGCACGGAGAATAATATTCTAATGGCCGATATTATAATTAAATCCGGAGAAATTATATATAATGAGACGTTTTCATCTTTAAATCCAAGTTTTGAATAAAAGCCACTGCAGCGGATGCCCTCGCACCCGCTAACAGCAACGGCGACGACAGAGGTGCCTCCAAAGCCCTCGCGCGCTCCAGTCGCGCGGCTCGCTGCGCTCCTCGGCCTCACTTCGTTCGGCCTGCGGTGCTTGCGTCGCCGTGCTTCCCGGAGCGCGCTCGCCCTTCGATTCCACCAGGGACGTCGAACGTGTCACTGGCGCTGTGGCCCTGCCCTTCCCCGGGTTCTCGCGGCTGCGCCGCGAGGGACGGGGGACGGAGTCCCCCGGCACGCGCGGGCTCCACTCCGTTCCGCCACGCGCTCCCGGCCCGAGGGCGGCTAATCGGCCGGCTGGTTCCGAGGCCAGGAAGCGCGCTCGCGCTCCCCCGTGGAGGCCGCTCGCGCCAGCGAGCGTGCCGGAACACGCCAGCGCGAGCGCGGGGAGGTGTGGGGCCACTAGCACTCCGCTGGAACCACCACGCACGGACGCTCGGTGCCACAAGCACCAGGGCGGGACTGAAAGGGGCCGCCCGGCTGGCGGCTTCGCCGCCAGCGAATAATTTCTCGGCATCGCCGAGAAATCGCTCGACCGTTCCCGGGCAACGTAAGCACCGCAGCGCGAGCGAAGCGAGCGCGAGGAGCGTCGTCCGAGAGAGCGGAGCTCTCTCGTGATCTCGAAAATCTCCGATTTTCGGCGACAGCGAGCCCCGGAACGTCGAGCGGGCGGGGGCTTTCAATACGTTCCCGTTGTAGCTGTCCGCACTGTCGTCGTCCCGAGAGAGGGCGAGGGCTTTCAACAGAACTCCGTCGCTGGCACCGTCGGGAGAGCGGGTGAGGGCTTTCAACGCGTTCCTGTTGTAGCTGTCCGCACTGTCATCGTCCCAAGAGCAGGCAGAGGATTTCAACAGGACTCCGCCGTCGCTGTCTCCGAACCCGGAACCCTACTCCAGCGGCCGCCTGGGGACGATCTCGGGCCCGTCCAGCCCCTCCCGAACCGTCGCATCCACCCCGAACACGTCCGCGAGCAGTTCCTCGGTCACCACGTCCGCTGGCGGCCCCCAGTCGTACAGTGCCCCGTTCTTCATGGCGATGAGGTTGTCCGCGTAGCGGGCGGCCTGCGAGATGTCGTGGAGGACGATGCCGACCGTCACGTCGCGGTCGGCGTTCAGCGCCCGAATCGTCTCCAGGACGTCGAGCTGGTGGCGTAAATCGAGGAACGTCGTGGGTTCGTCCAGCAGGAGCACGTCCGTCTCCTGGGCGAGCGTCATGGCGACCCAGGCGAGCTGCTTCTGTCCCCCGGAGAGCCCGTTCAGCGGACGGTCCCGGAGATGGTCGACACCCGCGAGGTCGATAGCGCGGTCGACGGCCTCCCGATCGGCGTCCTGCAGGCCGTCGAGGAAGCCCCGGTACGGGTAGCGCCCGTGCTGGACGAGCTTCTCGACGGTGAGCGACCCCGGCTCCTCGCGCTCCTGGGAGAGCAGGCCGATCCGGCGGGCGCGCTCCCCGTCGGCCATCCCGTACACGTCCTCGCCGTCCACCTCGACGGCGCCCGACCACGGTGACAGCTGCCCGGCCAGTGCCTTCAGCAGCGTCGACTTCCCGCTCCCGTTCGGCCCGACGAGGGCGGTCACCTCGCCCGCCGGGACGACGACGCGCTCGCACTCGACGACGGCGTCGTCGGTGGCGGGGTAGCCGATGACGAGGTCGCGCCCGACGAGGTCGCTGGCCGGCGTCTCCCCGTCCGACACCGCCATCGACGAGTCCGTCGACGCGTGGTCGTCGTCCGGTTCCACCGACTCTGTCGTGCGTGTGCCGTCCATCAGAGGTCACCCAGTTCGTTGCGCCGTCGCATCAGGTAGAGGAAGTACGGCCCGCCCACCAGCCCCGTGACGATCCCCACCGGGAGCTGGATGGGCGCGCCCGTCGCGAACTGGAAGGCCAGCCGCGCACCCAGGTCCGCCGCCACCAGCAGCGCCGGGCCGACGAACGCACAGCCGATCATCAGCCGGCGGTAGTCGCTCCCGACGACGGTGCGGACCATGTGCGGGACGATGAGGCCGACGAAGCCGACGATGCCCGCGACGGCGACCGACGCCGCGGCCGCCAGGATGGCCAGCGCGGAGAGCAGGAAGCGCGCCCGCTCGACGCGCATCCCGAGCGCGCTCGCGGTCGACTCGCCCAGCAGGAGGACGTTCAGATAGCGGGCCCCGAGGACGGCCCCGGGCAGAACCAGCAGTGTGGGCGGGAGGACCATCCGGACCTGCTCCCAGTCGACGCCCGTCAGCGAGCCCGTCGTCCAGGCGATGGCCGCCTGCACCGTGCCCAGATCCGAGGCGAAGAAGAACAGCGCCGTCTGCATCGAATTGAGGACGGTGCCGACGATGACGCCCGCGAGGACGAGACGGACCGGCGAGGTGCCGCCCTGCCACGCGATGGCGTAGACGACGAGGAAGGCAACGCTCCCACCGAGCGCCGCCGTCACGGGGAGCAGCGCCGAGAGGTTGGCGAAGACGACGAGTGTCAGCAGCACGGCGAAGCCGGCCCCCGAGGAGACGCCGAGGATGAACGGACTCGCGAGTTCGTTGCGCGTGACGGCCTGGAACACCGCACCGGAGAGCGCGAGGTTCACCCCGACGAGCGCGCCGACGACGACGCGGGGCAGCCGGACGTTCCAGACGATGAGCGTCTCCGTCGGCAGGTCGAAGGTCGTGTCGAAGCCCAGCGCACCGGCCAGGCCGTCCCCGAGAACGAACGACGCCAGCACGTTCGGCCGGAGCCACACCAGCGGGTCGAACACGGCGCCCACCACCTGCATGAACGTCATGTCGTAGGCGCCGAAGCGTACCTGCACCAGGCCCGCGAGGACGGTCACAGCCGCGCCAGCGACGCACGTCAGGAGCAACGAGCGGTCCAGCCAGCCGACTTCGCGGCCGAACACCTCGCGCGTCTCAGTCGCCATGCGCGGCCCCCGTCGTCATCTCTTGTGATTTAGGGTGGCCTAAGCAGTGATGAGGATTGCGGTCCGCGAACGACGCCGGCGTCGTTCGCCCGGATAATATTTCGAGATGTGAATTTTTACTATAGATACGGAATATTTTATTTATATTCAGATTTCATCAATTAGTTCCAGTGATAATGCCGCTCACTTCGCCCCGGTCGAACAGCGTTCCGGAGTACGTCTCTGGGAAGTAGGCGCTCGCGAACCGCTCGGTGAGGAACAGGTTCTGGATGGGGCCCTCGTAGATGGGACCGCCGCGGAAGACGTTACCCTCCTGCACCGCCGTGAGTTCCGAGGCGGTGTCGTGGTCACGCATGAACGCGAGCACCGTGTTCTGGAACTCCGCACGGGTCTTCGTCTCGTGCCCTCGGATGAGGATGGAGTCGGGGTCGACCTCGAGCATCGCCTCGTAGTCGATCTGTCCGCGGTCGTTCGTGGAGAGCCCCTCGACGCCACTGCCCGCGAGCGCGTCGGAGATGCCCAGGTCGTGGAACTGTTTCTTGTTCGTCCCCTTGTCGCTCAGGCGGTAGGGGTAGAACAGTTCGGGCTCGTTGCCGGCGGCGAAGCAGAGCAACCCGTTGGGGCGCTCCGTCGCGGGCGGCAGGTCGGCTTGCACGCGGGCGATGAAGTCGTCGTGGAACGACTTGAACGCCTGGAAGCGCTCCTGTTCCTGGTAGACCTGTGCGACCTTCTGGAAGGCCTCGTACATCGTGTAGTAGCGGTAGTCGTGCCACGAGTCGGTGCGCCGGAAGATGACGTTCCCGAAGAAGGGTGCGACGTTCTCCGCGAGTTCGTCGATATCGGCCTGTTCGAATCCGCTGAAGTTGTTGAGGAGCCAGTTCGGGTCGATGAGGTGGAGATCGCCGCCCAGCGAGTAGAACACCTCCGTGTCGATGCCGCCCTGGTACAGCGCCGTCAGCGAGTTCTTGTCGATACTCACGCCGTCCAGTTCGTCGTACGTGTCGGTGTGGTAACGGGACTTGATGCCGACGCTGTTGATGGAATCGCCGTGCCCCAGCGCGACAGCCATGTCAGCGTAGCCGGGGAAGTAGTTTGTGACGTTCGTCGGAGTCGAATCGAAGGTGACCTCTCCGGTCGGGGCCATCGAGACGGTGTACGAGGTATCGGTCGGCGAAGTGCTAGTCGGTGACGTGTCGGTCGGTGAAGCACCGGTCGGTGAGGCGTCTCCGTCGCCCGAACCGCCGTCGCCGGTGCAGCCCGCGAGTAGCGCCGCGCCGACGAGGCCGGCCCCAGTCGTCAGTACGTTCCGTCGCGACACGCCACGACTGCTGTCGTCTCCCATGGAATTTAGGCCAACCTAGGTATACAAAACGGTGTCGAAGTTTAGGTCGTCCTAATTGTCTCCTTCCGCACCGGCAGTCGGAAGCTGGGGGGAGCCGTAGACGGAGGCGAGTGATGGGGGCGGGTCGACGACCGCAAGTTTATGCCGGAGAGCGACCCACTCCCGGGTAATGGCTGCCACCGTCTCGACGCCGGACTCGGACGACCTCCCCGTCCCGGAACTCGCGGAGGACGCCGCGCGTTGCGCCCGGCGGCTCGCCGCAGCAGATCGCGTGCTGCTGGCCTCCCACATCGACGCCGACGGGCTGACCAGCGCCGCCGTCGCCTCGAGGGCGCTCGAGCGGGCGGGCGTCCCCCACGAGGTCGTCTTCGAGAAGCAACTCGACGCCGAATCCGTCGCCGGGATCGCCGACCGTGACTACGAGACGGTGCTGTTCACGGACTTCGGGAGCGGGCAACTCGACGTCATCGCGGCCCACGAGCGGGCGGGGCACTTCGCCCCCGTCGTCGTCGACCACCACCAGCCCGCGAAGGGCGAGGCGGCCGACGGGGGCGACTCCGAGACGGAATTCCACCTCAACCCGCTCTTGTGCGGCCTGGACGGCGCCTCGGAGCTGTCGGGCGCGGGCGCAGCGTACGTGCTGGCGCGGGCACTCGAACCCGCCGGCGCCGACCGACCACACGGCCGCGACGCCGACAACCGCGACCTCGCGGCGCTCGCGGTTGTCGGCGCCGTCGGAGACATGCAGGCCTCCGGCGGCGAGTTGCACGGCGCCAACGCCGGCATCGTCGCCGAGGGCGTCGACGCGGGCGTGCTCGAGGAGGCCAAGGACCTCGCGGTGTACGGCAAGCAGACCCGCCCGCTGCCGAAGCTGCTCGAGTACGCGACCGACACGTTCGTTCCCGGCATCTCGAACGACGAGGCCGGCGCCATCGACTTCCTGCGTTCGCTCGACCTGAACCTCCGGGACGACGACGGCGACTGGCGGACGTGGGTCGACCTGACGCGGGCAGAGCAGACGGCCATCACCTCCGGGCTCGTCGAGCGCGCCGTCCGCTCTGGGGTGCCGGCCCGGAAAGCCGAGAACCTCGTCGGGACGACCTACACCCTGCTGGACGAGTCCGTCGGCACCGAACTCCGGGACGCCAGCGAGTTCTCGACGCTCCTGAACGCGACCGCCCGCTACGAGCGCGCCGACGTCGGACTGGCGGTCTGCCGCGGCGACCGCGACGCGGCGCTGGCGCGGGCGCGAACGCTCCTTCGCGACCACCGTCGTAACCTCTCGTCGGGGCTCGAGTGGGTCGAGCAGACGGGCGTCACCCGCGAGGACAACATCCAGTGGTTCGACGCCGGCGAGGAGATCCGCGAGACCATCGTCGGCATCATCGCGGGGATGGCCGTCGGCACCAGCGGCGTCGACCGGAACACGCCCATCGTGGCGTTCGCCAGCAAGAACGACGCGGAGACGAAGGTCTCCTCGCGCGGGACGCCCGCGCTCGTCGGGCAGGGACTGGACCTCTCGGTCGTGATGGGCGAGGCCGCCGCCGCGGTTGGCGGCGGCGGCGGCGGGCACGACGTGGCCGCAGGCGCAACCATCCCCGCCGGCGAGGAGCGCGCGTTCATCCAGGAAGCGGACCGCATCGTCGGCGAGCAACTGGGCTGATCTTCGACGTCCGCTCGCGGTAGTGACGCCCCGTGCCGGCCGTGTGGACCCCACGACGCCCACACACCCATAGGCCCTCGCCTCGAACTCGCGAGTATGCAACAGCACGACGGGGAGAGCGAGAGCGGGGACGGCGAGGCGACGCCGCCCGACGAGGGCGAGCAGCCCGCCGGCATTCCCGCCGCGACGCACGCCGACCCGTCCAGCGAGCGGGCACAGGCCCTCCACGACCTGCTGGCCGACGGGGAGGCGCTCACGGTCGTCTGTCACGACAATCCCGACCCGGACTGTCTCGCGAGCGCACTGGCGCTGGCCGACATCGCGGCCGCCGCCGGCGTCGACGACGTCGTCTGTTGCTACGGCGGCTCCATCTCCCACCAGCAGAACCGGGCGTTAGTCAACCTGCTCGAACTCGAGCTGGAACCGTTCGACCCGGCGCTGCTCGAAGACCGGCTGGTCGCCTTCGTCGACCACTCACTGCCCGGCGAAAACAACGCCGTCCCGCCGGAGACGGCGCTGGACGTGGTCATCGATCACCACCCCGCCGAGGGCGTCGAGGCGCGGTTCGTCGACCGGCGCGAGTCCGCCGGCGCGACCGCCACCATCCTCACCGAGTACGTCCGGGCGCTCGAAGTCGACCTCGACGGCCGCCTCGCGACCGCGCTCCTATTTGCGGTCCGGCGCGAGACGCTCGGCTTCCTCCGCGGGGTGACGGCCGCCGAGCACGAGGCCGCGGCCGGCCTCCAGCCCCACGCCGACGAGGAGACGCTCCGGCAGCTGGCCAGCCCGCCGGTGACGGGCGCGACCGCTGACGCACTCGGCACCGCCATCGACAACCGCGAGGTCCGAGGGTCGGTCCTGATGTCGGGCGTCGGCCGGACGGACGAGCGCGACGCGCTCCCGCAGGCGGCCGACTATCTCGTCGAACTCGAGGGCGTCCAGACGGCGGTCGTCTTCGGCGTCGTCGAGAACTGCCTCGAGTTGAGCGGCCGGACGACCGACTCGCGGGTCCACGTCGGCGAGGTTCTCGGGGACGCGTTCGATGACGTCGGCAGCGCGGGCGGCCACCGCGAGATGGCCGGCGGCCGCGTCCCGCTGGGCCTGTTCGCCGACGCGGCCGACGACGAGCGACTCGTCGACTTCGTCGAGGGCATCGTCACCGACCGGCTGGTCGAGGCGATGAACCTGCCGGAGAGCGAAACCGGCGAGGAGTGACAGGGGCCGATCGAAGCGAGCTAGGTGTTGGTGCGGGCCAGGGTACCAGACCGGCGGTCGGTCTGCCCGACTGGGGGTTCAGGTATCCGTGTCGGTCTCGGGACCGGGACCGACGGGCGACGCGGCGGTGTCTCCCTCCGAGAGCGGGACGAGGACCGCCACGCCGACCAGACCGAGCGCGCCGAACGCGGCGAAGGCAGCCGGCCAAGAGTAGCTCTCGATGAGCCAGCCGCCAGCGATGGGGGCGATGAACGAGCCGGTGAAGCCGATGGTCGTCATCACGGTCAGGCTGGTCCCCTCGGTCCCCGGCGCCGCCAGCTCCCGGATGAGCACGTAGTAGACGCCAGTCCCAAGCTGGAGCGCGAACGCGCCCGCCCCGAGCAGGACGACGAACGGCCAGAAGCCCCCGGCGAACGGGACCGCGACCAGGAGCACGAGCCCGGTCAGCAGGCCCCCCGCGAGCACCGGACGGCGACGGTTGCCGATGCGGGCACTGAGCCAGCCGCCGCTCGTCCGCGCGACGATGCCGACCAGCGGGACCAGCGCGGTGACCATCCCCGCTGCCGAGAGCGAGAGCGACAGTACGTCCGTCCCGTAGGTCGGCACCCACGAATTCAAAAACAGGTAGAGCGCGTACGCACAGAACGTCGACGCCGACAGGAGCAGCACCCGTGGGTTGCCGAGCGCCCGCGCGAACTCCGCCGTCGTCGGCGTGCCCGCGCTCCGGATCGGGTTACCCGCGCCGACCCAGAACAGGGCCAGGCCCACGACGACGACCCCCGCGTGCAGGAGAAAGACCCGCAGCGGGCCGACGGCGGTGCCGACGAGCGGACTGGTCGTGTGCGCGAGCACGAACGCCATCGGCGGACTGGTCATGAACAGCCCGGTGGCAAAGCTCTGCCGCTCGCCGGCGAACACCTCACCGACGACGTTCGCGCCACCCGTGAAGACGAATCCGCCGACGACGCCGCCCAGCGCCCGGAGCACGAGGAACGGGACGAACGACTCGACCGACTGCGTGGTGACGATGACGAACGCGAACAGCGCGACGCCCGGCGTCATCAGCCACCGGTTGTCGTACCGGTCCATCAGGTAGCCGCCCGGAATCTGCGTGACGATGGAGCCGACGATCGCGGCGCTGACGATGTCGCCCACGGCCGCTTTCTCGATGGCGAACTGCTCGACGAACAGCGGAGCGATGCTGGACGGGGCGATCATGTAGGCGTTGGCCCCGATGGAGACCAAGAAGCAGCCGGCGAACACCACCCACGGGTTCGTCGTTCTGGACACGCGCCCGGCGTACACACCGGGAGGTCAAACCAGTACCGACGAGGGCGGGTCGGCGAGTCAGCACCACGGGGCTTCGGAGTGACGCGGCCGGCGGTCGGACGGGCTGCCGGAGTAGTCGTCGACCACTTCCGTTCCGTTCCCGAGGCTTTTCATCATCACACTCGCGAATCCGGTCATGGACTACACTGTTCAGTACTACGACCTCCTGTTGCTGGCCATAGCCGTGGCGATGGGCGGCGGCGGTGCCATCGGCGTGCTGACACCTGTGACGCTCGACAACGCGGTCATCGGCGCGGGGCTGGTCGGAGCGCTTCTCGTCGGCCACGGGCTGTTCGTCAACGGGCCGGTGGACGAACCGGCGGACCTGACCGACGAGGTCGACCCCGAGAAGCTCGGTGCCCCGGTCAACCAGCATCCGAGTGCCGAATGATAATCTAATTATCTCTGGAAAAATTCTATTCTATTCGAGATAAAATTGTTATTCGGCTATCGCAGCTATCTGGTCTCTATTCTGGGCGCTGGTCACCCCGACGCTCAGCCGCCGAGGTAGAGCCGCGAGACCTCCTCGTTGTCGAGCAGGGTGTCTGCCCCGTCCTCGAACCTGACGGTCCCCTGGTCGAGGACGCAGCCGCGGTCGGAGATAGAGAGCCCTCCTTCGCGTTCTGTTCGACCGTGAGGATAGCCGTGCCGAGGTCGTTGACGGCCTCGACGTGACTGAACACCTCCTGGGCGGTGTTGGGCGCCAGGTCCCCGAAGGGCTCGTCGATGAGCAACACGTCCGGCTCCACACGGACTACGGGCTCGCGGGAGCCATCATCTCCGAGGACTACCGGCAGAGTAACTACTACCGCGACCACGCGGAGGTCGGGCTCGCGTACGGCAACCTCTCCTGTATCGGTTCGGAGGTCCAGCTCTCATTCGGTGGCGTGGAGAAATCCAGCAACGGCTACCCGAGTGCTCGCGAGATCATCGAGGCGGTCACCGACCGAACCGCGCGGACGCTGAACAACTCGAAGGAGATCCAGATGGCGCAGGGCCTCTCTCCCGACATCGTCACCGAGGGCGATTGAGGAGACACTGGAACCGCAGTTATTCCTGTCTCCCGCCATTTTTCCAGTATATGCACATTTATGAAAATATGCCCCAGATAAATTTTACTATGTGCTACATTCCAGTTGTTCGATCTGATTCAGATCGACGGCGGCGGCAGGGAGCTGTTGAAAATCCCCGTACGCTCAGCCCCTTCCAACCCGGTCCTATCCGCGGTCGCCGTCACTGGGTTTACTACAAAGCACACTCCCGACACCCACCGAACCGGAAGCGATATCTTCGAACCACTCGCCGCAATCCACGCCGGAGTTAACACCCCCGGCGCCGTCCCCCGGCGCGTGAGCGACCACGACCTCGACGCCGACGACAGCCCCGTGCACTACGAGCGGGACGGCCCCGTCGCCGTCGTCACCATCGACCGGCCGGAGCGGCGCAACGCCATCGACTACGAGACCAGTCAGGCACTCTTAGACGCGTTCACCCGCGTCGAGGAGACCGACGCGAAAGTTGCGGTCCTCACCGGCAGCGAGGGCACCTTCTCGGCCGGCGCGGACCTGAAGGCGATGGACCTGCAGGACTCCCCGGAGGGGTGGCTCGGGTTCACTCGGACGCGGTGTGAGGTGCCGGTCATCGCCGCCGTCGAGGGCCACTGCGTCGCTGGAGGCATCGAGATAGCGCTCTGGTGTGACATCCGCGTCGCCGCGAAGGGCGCGACGTTCGGCTGCTTCGAGCGGCGCTTCGGCGTTCCGCTCGTCGACGGGGGCACACAGCGCCTGCCCCGGGTCGTGGGGCTGGGCCGCGCGCTCGATATGATTCTGACGGGGCGGCCCGTCGACGCCGAGACCGCCGAGCGCTGGGGGCTCGCGACGCGGCTGGCCGACGAGGGGCAGGCCCGAGAACGGGCAGTCGAACTGGGCACGCAACTGTCCGAGTTCCCGCAGGACACGATGCTCTCGGACCGCGACGCCGTCTACGACGGCATCGGCACCCCGCTCCAGCAGGGGCTCGGGCTGGAGGGCTGGCACGGCTCGCGCGTCCTCCGGACGGCGGAGGCCGGCGCAGAGCGGTTCGCGGGCGGTGAAGGGCGGAGTGGCGCGGGTATCGAGGACCCCGACGAGCAGTGAGAACAGGACGAGTTAATATCTTGGGCGCATAGAATTACCAATTTCTGGTTACTCAACCCGGGGTGTTATCAGTAGCTCTAATAACACTGGAGCGACGACGGGCTGGTAATGAGCGACCAGAGCGACGCCGAACCCGACTCGGCCGCCCCGAGCGACGGGGACGGCGACGCCGAGGTCACGCTCGACGTGTCCGACATGGACTGTGCGTCGTGTGCGGGCAAGGTCGAACGGAGTGTCAGCGGACTGGAGGGGATAGAGGCCATCGAGACTCACCCGACGACTGGCCGTCTCGCCGTCGAGGGGGACGTGACCCGCGCGGGCGTGAGCGAGCGTGTTGAGGCCGCTGGTTATACAGTTACCGACGGCACCGGTGGTGAGCGAACGGCCGAGTTCCAGGTCCCGGAGATGGACTGTGCGTCGTGTGCGGGGAAGGTCGAGAACGCTCTCTCCGACGTTACGGACGTCCGTGAGATCGACACCCGGCCAACCGCCGGGCGCGTCCGGGTGACGTTCGGCGACGGCGCAACGCCGGCGGACCTTCGTGCAGCCATCGAGGGGGCTGGCTACCCCGTCACGGGCGAGCAGGTCGACGGAGCGGGCAAGAGCGGCTCAGTCGCCCGCGAGCCCGTCTGGCAAAGCCGCCGAGCGAAAGCGACCGGCGTCGCGGCCGTGCTGCTCGCCGCGGGGCTGGTTTTCGAGTTCCTCGCGGTGGGGCTGAACGCGACCGTCGTGACAGCGGGACCGGTCTCGTTCGCCGCCGCAGACCTGCTCTTTCTCGGGGCCGTTGCGACCGGCGGCCTCGCCATCCTCCGGAACGGCTACTACTCCGCGCGGAACCTGAACCTCGACATCGACTTCCTGATGGCGACGGCCATCGTGAGCGCCATCACCGCGAGCCTAATCGCCGGCACCCACCTGTACGTCGAGGCGGCGACACTGGCGACGCTGTTCAGCGTCGCGGAGCTGCTGGAGCGGTACGCGATGGACCGGACGCGCGGCTCGGTGCAGGAACTGCTCGACCTCTCGCCCGACGAAGCTACGGTGAGACGGGACGGCGAGGAGCAGACCGTCCCGGCCGACGATCTCCGCGTGGGCGACACGGTCGTCGTCCGGCCGGGCGAGAAGCTTCCGGCCGACGGCGTCGTCCGCGAGGGCGAGAGCGCGGTGAACGAGGCGCCCATCACCGGAGAGTCCGTCCCCGTCGACAAGGCCGCCGGCGACGAGGTGTACGCCGGGACGCTCAACGAGTCCGGCTACCTGGAGGTGGCGGTCACTGCCGGTGCGGGCGAGAGCACGCTCGATCGCGTGGCCGAACTCGTCGCGGACGCGGACGCCAACCAGACTGAGCGCGAGCAGTTCGTCGAACGGTTCGCGAGCTACTACACCCCCGTGATGGTGACCATCGCCGTCCTCGTGGCGACCGTCCCGCCGCTCGTGTTCGGCGCCGACCCCGTGACCTGGTTCGTCAACGGCATCACGATGCTCGTACTCGCGTGTCCGTGCGCTTTCGTCATCTCGACGCCCGTCTCCGTCGTCTCGGGAATCACCGCCGCCGCTCGCAACGGCGTTCTCGTCAAGGGCGGCGACCACTTAGAGGCGATGGGCGGCATCGAAGCTGTCGCGGTCGACAAGACCGGGACACTCACTACGGGCGAGCTGGCGGTCACCGACGTCGTCCCACTCGGCGACCACACCGAACGGGACGTACTCCGGTGTGCCCGCGGGCTGGAGGCACGCAGTGAGCACCCCGTCGGCGAGGCCATCGTCGCACACGCCGAAGGGCAGGGCGCAGCTGCGAGTCCCGAACGCGAGGTGACGGGCTTCGAGAGTCTCACCGGCAAGGGCGTCCGCGCGTCGCTGGACGGCACGCCTCACTACGCCGGGACGCCGGACCTGTTCGAGGAACTTGGCTTCGAACTGGGTCACGCACACGTCGTCGGGGACGCACGCGAAGCACTCCCGGACGAGGTCCGTTCGCTCTGTGACCGGCAGGGTTGTCTCGACCTCGTCGAAGAGACCATCCCGCGCCTCCAGTCCGAGGGGAAGACGGTCGTCCTGGTCGGACGCGAGGAGGAACTCGAGGGCGTCATCGCCGTCGCGGACACCGTCCGCCCGACAGGCGCCCAGGTCGTCGACCGCCTGCAGTCGATGGGCCTCGACGTCGTGATGCTGACCGGCGACAACGAGGGGACCGCCCGCGCGGTCGCCGAGGAGGTCGGCGTCGACGACTACCGCGCCGAACTCCTCCCGGAGGAGAAGGCCGACGCCGTCGCCGCCCTCGAAGGGGAGTACGAGGGCGGTGTGGCGATGGTCGGCGACGGCGTCAACGACGCCCCGGCGCTCGCGGCAGCGACCGTCGGCGTGGCGATGGGCGCCGCGGGGACGGACGCCGCCATCGAGGCGGCCGACATCGCCCTCCTCGGCGACAACCTCACGCGGCTGCCGTACCTCTACGAGCTGGCCGGCGACACCGAGAGCGTCATCAAGAGCAACATCTACGCCAGCCTCGGGGTGAAGGCGCTGCTCGCGGTCGGCGTTCCGCTCGGCGCGGTCGGTGTCGCGGCCGCGGTGCTGGTGGGCGACGCCGGGATGACCCTTGGCGTGACGGGGAACGCGATGCGGCTCTCGCGGCTGGAGCCGGAGCTGCCGGGCGGGAGTGGAGTGGGTGACGGGTGACGGGCGACGGCTGAACTGGCGAACAGGCGACGCGACCGCGTCCTCGCGAACTTGCGAGCGAGGATTCAACGGCGTCCCCAGACCGTGCGCCGCGCTGGTCGAACCGGGCGGGACGGTAGGTCCCGCGTCGGGCCGGCGGTCCGGGGCCAGCTCGTCAGAGCATGGGGCCGTTGGTCTCGCCACCGGATTTCAAACTACGGGGCCACCGCGCCTCCACGCCACGGAGCCAGTTGCGGGTGCCACAAGCGCCAAACCGCGGCCACGCGTAGCGACGGGCGATGGAACAGGGGGCCGACGACGGCGAAACCGACGGTGACGTCCGACCCGGAGGCGCCGACCTGGAGGGGGACGAGACCGAGAGGGCGGAAACGGCGGAATCGGACTCGGAAGGACCCGAGATCGCGGGGACCGGCCCGGACCTGAATCCCGACGCCGCACCACACGACGCTGCCGCCCGGCCGGACGGTCACACCGAACTCGCGTCGCTGCTCTCGAACGAGGACCTCATTCTGAGCCAGCACCCCCACGCGGCCGAGCGCAACGCCGTCTTCGTCGCCGACGACGACCGGGCGCCCGGGACCGTCTTCCCCCAGTCGGTCGCCTCCGGCGGGCCGACCACCGAGGGCGTCATCCTCTGGACGCGGGTCGCTCCCGAGGCGTTCGATCCGGACATCCCGCTCGGAGTGGAAGTCGCTCACGACGCCGGCTTCGGTGACCCCGTCTACCGCGGCGTCGTCGACGACACCGACCGCATCCGAGCCCACGACCACGTCGTGAAGGTCGACGTGGAGGGGGCGCTGGCGCCGAACACGGAGTACCGCTACCGATTCGTCTACGACGGCGTCGCCTCGCGGATTGGCACCTGCCACACCCTCCCCGAACCCGACGCCTCGCCCGAGTCACTCCGCTTTGGCGTTCTCGCCTGTCAGAACTATCTCAACGGCTACTACCCCGCGCTCGGATGCGTCGCCGAAGAGGATCTGGACTTTCTCGTCCACGTCGGCGACTTCATCTACGAGTCCGGCGCGGGAGAATTCAAGGGGCTCGACAGCCGCGAGTACCCCGACCGGTCGATTGAACTGCCGAGCGGCGAGGACCGGGTGCAGGATCTCGATGACTACCGCTACCTCTACCGCACGTATCGCTCTGACCGGTTCCTCCAGCGGGCCCTGGAGTCACACACCCTCATCGCGGCGTGGGACGACCACGAGATCGCGAACGACATCTACTGGGACCCGGAGACGGACGCGCCGAAGGCCGACCACCCCCGGGGCGAGAATCCGGAGTTCATGACCAAACTCACGGCCGACGCCATCCACGCCTGGTGGGAGTTCATGCCGGCGCGGCTGGGATACGACCCCCAGGCATCGTCGCTGCAGGACCGCTTTCAGCTCTGGCGCTCGTTCGAGTTCGGCGACCTCGTCAAACTCGTGATGACCGACGAGCGCCTCTACCGTGATCCGCCGCGAGAGGTCTTCCCGACGGCCCGGAACTGCCGCCCCGAGAACGAGCCGCCGGGACGGACGATGCTCGGCGAGGAACAACTCGCATGGTTCACCGCGCAGATTCGGGACTCCGAGGCGCGCTGGACCGTCTGGTCCGACGAGGTGCTCACCGTGCCGTTCCGGCTCGGAATCGGCCGCGCCGCCATCTACCCCGTCCAGGGCGGCTGGGACGGCTACACCCGCGAGCGACAGTACATCACGGAGAAACTCCACGAGTTCGACCCGCGCAACTTCATCACGCTGACGGGGGACATGCACTGCTACGTCGCGGGCTACAAGAAGACCGAGTACGGCGGCCCAATCACCGAACGGCTGTTCGACCCGGGCGAGCGCGTCGGAGTCGAGTTCATGACGCCCGCTGTCACCAGCCTCAACGTCGCGGAGGCGCTCGGCATCACCGACGGGCTGGTCGGGCGCGTGACGGAGCCGCTACTCCGGGCGTTCGTCACCGCACAGAACCCGCACCTGGACTTTTTTGACTCGCACCACTGGGGCTACTCGGTCGTCGAGTTCACCCGCGACGACTGCACCTACGTCGCCTACAGCGTCGACAAGCACGTGAACTCGATGGACGCCGACCGCGACGTCATCGCGGCCTACCGCGTTCCCGACGGCGAGGCCGAACTAACCGAAGTAACTGACGAATTTAGAAATTAATGCAGCTATTTCACCAAAAATTCTGGAATATTTCCCATATAATCAAAAAATTTTCAATTTTTCTCGAGTATTGTCGAAATTGCCGAAGTATCTGGCTCGCAGAGACGAGACGTACAGACGAGAGACCGGACGGCAACGCTCAGCGCGGCGAGGTAACTGCCGGACGCGACGGCTGGTCCGGTCGACGAGCGATTGCGAGAGAACTGGTGGCTCAGTGGTGTGGCCTCGTCACACGGGGCTCGGTGGGGGTAACCGTCATCATCGCCACCAGTGAACGCTCCTGCGTCGAGTGCAAAAAGTCCGCGGGAAGAGCTGGCGGGGCCAAGGGTAGCGGGAGTCGCCGACCGCGTCGGTGTCAGTCGTCGGCCGAGAGTTCGACCCGCTCGTGGATGGGGCCCTCGCGCCGGCTGAGGTGTTCGGGCGTCCGGTCGTTCGCGACCGCGAGCAGCTCGGCGACGATGCTGTAGGCGATGCCGTACGGCGTCCCCGTCCCGAGGTCGAGACCGATGGGCGTGTAGATGCGCTCCAGTTCTGCCTCGGAGAACGTCCGGCCCTCCTCCGCGAACGCTTCGCGGATCTCTTCGAACCGCTCTGTCGGGCCCATCAGCCCGATGTACGGGACCGGCGTTCCGAGCAATTCGTCGAGCGCGAATCGGTCGTCGACGAAGTTGTGGCTCATCACGACCGCGTAAGTATCCTCGTCCCACTCGCGGAGGTCGGGCACGTCGCGGGGGCTAGCCGAGACGACCTCGTCGGCGCGGCCGAACCGGCCGCTATCGGCGTGGCCGCCGCGGAAGGTGACGACCGTGACGCGGAAGTCGACCAGCTTCGCCAATTCGACGACCGGCCCGACGTCGTGGCCGGAGCCAAAGACCACGAGTTCCGGCGGCGCGCGGACCCCCTCGACGAACACGTCGACGGCGCCCTCGTCTGTCTCGACCGAGACGGTGTCGCCCTTGCCGGCGTCGAGCAGCCGGCCGGCCGGAGCCGTCAGTTCGTCGGTCACCCACTCTGGGAGCGAGCCTTCGAAGGTTCCGGCCTCCCCGCCGCCGTCACCGGGGTGGTAGACGCTCCGGGTGCCGACGGGCAGATCGCCGTCGACGACGGTAGCGACGGCGACGTTCTCGCCGTCGCCGCGGGCCTCGGCCACCGGCTGGTAGGACTCGCCGAGCGGTTCCAGCAACACCGTGACGACACCGTTGCAGCCGACGCCCATCCCCCAGACGTCGTCGTCGCCGGTGAGGTCCCAGGTTTCGAGCCGGGGGGCGCCGGCCTCGAGCACGTCCGCGGCCAGGGCGCGGACCTCGTCCTCCAGACAGCCGGCGGTGATGCTCCCGGCCCCGCCGCCGCTCGGGTCGATGAGCATCTTCGCGCCGGGGCGGCGGTAGGCGCTTCCCTCGACGGCGACGACCGTCGCCAGGACGGCGTCGGTCCCCTCGTCGAGTGCGGTGCGAATCCGTTCGAACACGTCCGTCTCCGGGACGCTCCAGTCGCTCGTGCCTGTGCTCATGGGTCGATGGTCGTAGTTGCGGTCGGGTTTATGATGGTCGTAGTTGCGGTCGGACGTTCGGTCGGCGTAGTTGCGGTCGGGCCTGCAATCGTCGTAGTTGTGGCTGAACTTGCGATCCTCGTGGTAGTACCCGAGCGTCGAGAGCCCATTACCGTTTCGGGGCGGCGAGGGGCAGTCGCGGTCACAGTTGCAGTCACGGGTAGGATCACGGAGTCCCCCGCCGCGGGTCGTACTCGTAGCCGATCCGTCCGCCGCCGCCGTTGCGACGGAGCTGACGGCCCAGTTCAACGAGGTCCTCGGGCATCGCGAACGCGAACAGTCCGTCGACGAACGGGAGTGCGGCGGCCATCCCCCGAGCAGTCGGCTCGTAGTCGGCCGCGGCCGCCAGCGGATTACACCAGACGAGAACGCGGGCGCGACGGGACAGCCACGCCAGTTCGCGCTCCAGCGCCGTCGTGTCGCCCTGCTCCAGCCCGTCACTGACGACGAACACGGCCGTCTGTCCGTCGACGGCCTCCGGCAACTGCTCGCGGACGGTCTGAAGCGACGTGCCGATCTGGGTTCCGCCGCCCCACTCCGTTTCGGCGCGTTCGAGCGCCGAGAGTGCGGCCTCGGGCGACGGCGCGTCGAACGCGCCAGTGACCTCGCGGGCGTCCTCGTCGAAGAAGACGACGCGGCTCTCGCGCCACTCCGCCCGGGCCCGCCGAAGCGTCGCCAGCAGGAACGCCCGGTCGACGGTGTCCAGCACGGACCGACTTACGTCGACCAGCCACAGCGCCCGAATCGCGTCTGGGTCGCGCGAGCGCCGCGGGACCGAGACGACGGTGCCACCGGTGCCGAAACTCGCCCGGAGTGCCCGCCGGACGTCTGGTTGCTCGTCGCCACGGGGCTGCCAGCGCCGGCCTCGAAGGCTCCCCAGCGCCGGCGTCAGTTCGTCGAATGCCGCCGCCAGTCGGGCCTCCAGCGACACCTCGCCCGCGAGGTCGCCGCTCGAGACGGCCGACTGGTCCCCGGTCGGACTGTACCACGCGGCAGCCACCTCCTCGCCGTCCGTGTCGCCGCTCGCGTCGGTCACGACGCCTCCGAGCGCGTCAAGCGTCGCGGGCGCACCCTGCTCTTCTTCCTCTTCGGCGCTCGCGTCCTCGGCGCTCTCGGCGGAGTCAGTACTCGCGTCGTCGGCGCCGAGGCCGCCATCGTCGCCGAGCGGCGCGAGCGTCCCCTCCACGTCGTCCATCCGGGACGCCGGCCCGTCGGGGTCGAGGCCCGCGGTGAGCCGGCGCCAGAACTCCGGGAACTGCCGGTCGAAGGTGTCGATGTCCTCGGCCTCCGTGACGAGGCAGGCCCGGAGTGCCGCGCGGGCGCGGTCCTCGTCGTCGAACCCGACCTGGACCAGTGCCCGCGCGGCCGTCGTCGCGGCGTTGGCCGGTACCGTGACGCCGGCCCGCCGGAGCGACCGACAGAACCGGACCAGCGACTCGCGGACGTGGTCGCGGGCGGAGACGAACGCCGGCGGCCCGTCGCCGCTCCGGAACGACTCGCCGGCCCCAGACGACTGGCCGTCGGACAACTGGCTGCCGGACGACTGGCCGTCGGACGACCGCGGGGCGCCGCGGTCGTCGCTCACGTCGTCACCTCCTCGCGGGCGTCTGCGGCGACCTCGACCAGCGTCTCCAGCAGCGACTCGTCGACGCGCTCGACATCCTCGGCCTCCTTGAGCAGGCAGCCCAGTGTGTCGTGGACCTCCGCGGTCGAGAGTGGCTCGTCGCCGTCGTCGCCGCGCAGCGCGGCGACCGCGCGGGCCCAGTCGAGCGTCTCGGCAGCGCCCGGCGGCTTGCGGAGCGGCTCGTCCCGGATCCGGTCGGTCATGGCACACAGCTCGGCCGCGACCGCCGCGTCGAGTTCGGGCACCTTCCGCGCGAGGATGGCCTGCTCCTTCTCGAAGGACGGGGGCGAGACGTGGAGGTAGAGACAGCGCCGCTTGAGAGCGTCACTCAGCGCCCGCGTCCGGTTCGAGGTGATGATGACGACCGGCGGCGTCTCGGCGGCGATGGTCCCGAGTTCCGGCACCGAGACCTGGAAGTCGCTCAACACCTCGAGCAGGAGTGCCTCGAACTCCTCGTCGGCCCGGTCCACCTCGTCGATCAGGAGGACCGGCGGGTAGTCGCCCTCGTGACGGAGCGCGCGGAGCAGCGGCCGCTCGAGCAGGTAGTCCTCCTCGAACACCGACCCGTCGTCGGCCCCGGACTGAACCGCGAGTAGCTGCTTCGTGTAGTTCCACTCGTACAGCGCATTCGCCGCCGTCAGCCCCTCGTAGCACTGGAGCCGAACGAGTTCGGTGTCGAACCCGCCGGCCAGTACCTTCGCCAGTTCCGTCTTCCCCGCGCCTGGCTCCCCCTCGACGAGGAGCGGCTTGCCGAGCCGGAGCGCCAGCAGAACGGTCGTCACCAGGTCGTCGTCGGCGACGTAGGACTGCTGGTCGAACACCGAGCGGAGTTCCTCCTCGGTCACCGCGTCGAACGGCGTCTCGTCGCGACCAGTCATGTCGTGTCGGTTGGTGTCGTGTGCATCGCCCGTCTCCACGTGCGAAGTCGGTCTGTCTGCGTCACGATAATTACTCGGTTACGTCCAGAACTGTCCGGTTCGTATTCGCTCTTTCGACTTCAGTATCCGTCCGCGAGAGATATGAATGTGTCCGCCGAGTGCCGGCTGGCGACTCAGTCGGCCGCCGGTGCCGTAGCGCCGACGCGATCGGCGACCTCGCCGAGCGCCCGCTCCGTATAGACGGTCAGCAGGTGCTCGCGGAACTCGGCGGACGCCTGCAGATCCTCCATCATCATGTCCGTGTCGAGGTCGTCGGACGCGACGGCGGCCGCCTGCTCGATGACGTCCTCGTCCAGTCGCTCACCCTCGAGAGCGTCCTCGGTCGGTTCGAGGCGGACGCCGTGGTCCATCGCGCCGTTGGCGCCGAGCCGCGCCGAGGTGACGACGCCGCCGTCGGTCTCGACGAGCGCGGAAACGCCGATCATCGCGTAGCCCGAGGACGGCGACGGCTTCTTCGCGTACGCCCCCGCCGCGCCGTTCGCGGACGGAATCTCCACGCGCGTCAGCAGTTCGTTCGGACCAAGAGCGGTGGCGTACATCCCGAAGAAGTACTCGTCGATCGGAATCTCGCGCTCGCCGTCCGGCCCCTGCGCGACGATCGTCGCGTCTGACGCGAGTGCCGCGCCCGGCAGGTCCGACGCGGGGTCCGCGTGGGCGAGATTGCCGCCGACGGTGCCACGGTTGCGGACCTGTTCGTCGCCGACCTGCCGGACCGCGGACGTAAAGGCGGGCGCGTGCTCGTGGGCGCTGTCGACGTCCAGCAGGTCCGCGTACGTCGTCATCGCGCCGATGACGAGGCGGTCGCCCTCCGTGTGGACGCCGTGGAGGTCGTCGATATCGCCCACGTCGACGAGCACGTCCGGACTCGAGAGGCCGGACTTCATCGCCGGAATGAGGCTGTGCCCGCCGGCCAGCAGTTCGATCTCCTCGCCGGCGTGCTCCTGCATGAGGTCGATTGCCTCGTCGACGCTCGTCGCCTCGTAGTAGTCGAACTCGTCAGGGAACATCAGGCGTCACCTCCGTCGTCCGCGGCCGAGTCCTCCGGCGTTCCGCCCTCACCGCCGTCGGCGGCGGCGCTCTCCTGGACGGCCTGCCAGACGCGTTCCTCGGTCATCGGCATCTCGACGCCATTCACGCCGAACGGCTCCAGTGCGTCCGCGACCGCGTTGACGATAGCCTGCGGCGCGGCGATGGTGCCGGCCTCGCCGACGCCCTTGACGCCGAGCGGGTTGTGCGGGCTCGGCGTCACCGTCGACTCGGTCTCCATCTCGGGGATGTGTTCGGCCTTCGGGACGGTGTAGTCCTGCATCGAGCCAGTCACGAGCGTGCCGTTGTCGTCGTACTCGGCACCCTCGTAGAGCGCCTGCCCGACACCCTGGGCGACGCCACCGTGGATCTGCCCCTCGACGATCTTCGGGTTGATCTGGTTGCCCACGTCGTCGACCGCGACGTACTGTTCGAACTCGATCTCCCCCGAGTCCGGGTCGACCTCGACGACCGCGGCGTGGGTGCCGAAGGGGAAGACGAAGTTGTCCGGGTCGTAGAACGAGGTCGCCTCCAGACCCGGCTCCATCTCGTCGGGGATGTCGTGGGCCAGGTAGGACTGCTGGGCGACGTCCTGGATGGCGATCGAGCGGTCCGGCGCGCCGGCGACGCGGAACTCGCCGTCCTCGAACTCCAGGTCGTCGGGGTCGGCCTCGAGCTGGTGGGCCGCGATCTCGCGGGCCTTGTCGACGACCTTCTGGGCGCTCTTGACGAGCGAACTCCCGCCGACGGCCGCCGAGCGCGAGCCGTACGTTCCCATCCCCTGGGGAACCTCGTCGGTGTCGCCCTCGACGACCTCGACGTCGTCGTAGTCGATGCCGAGCTCGTTGGCGACGATCTGGGCGTAGGTCGTGCTGTGGCCCTGGCCGTGACCGGAGGTGCCACAGTACGCCGTCACTGTTCCCGAGGGCTGGAAGCGGACGAGGCTGGACTCCCAGAGGCCGGCCTGCGCACCGAGTTGCCCGGCGAGTTCCGAGGGCGCAAGCCCACAGGCCTCGATGTAACAGGAGAAGCCAACGCCGAGGTAGCGGCCCTCCTCGCGGGCCTCCTGCTGGCGCTCGCGGAAGTTCTCGTAGTCGAGCAGGTCGACCGCCTCGTTCATCGGCTTCTCGTACTCGCCGCTGTCGTAGACGACCGCGACCTGGGACTCGTAGGGGAACGCGTCGTCCGGGACGAAGTTCTGCTTGCGGAACTCCACCGGGTCCATGTCCAGTTCCTTCGCCGCCGTGTGGACCAGCCGCTCGACCAGGAACGACGCCTCGGGGCGGCCGGCACCGCGGTAGGCGTCGACCGGTGGGACGTTGGTGAACGCGCCGGTCACCTCCGCGTGGATGGCGGGGATGTCGTACTGGCCCGAGAGGAGCGTCCCGTACAGGTACGTGGGAATCGACGGCGAGAACGTCGAGAGGTACGCCCCGAGGTTGGCGCGGGTGTCGACCCGGAGGCCGAGGATGTCGCCGTCCTCGGAGAGGGCCATCTCGGCGTCCGTCTCGTGGCCCCGCCCCGGCGCGTCCGTCAGGTAGGTCTCCGAGCGGGTCGCGACCCACTTCACGGGCCGCTCGAGGTGCTTCGAGACCCAGGCGACGAGCGCCTCGTCGGCGTAGTGGTGGATCTTCGAGCCGAAGCCGCCCCCGACGTCCGGCGCACGGACGCTGAGCTTGTGCTCGGGGTGACCGATGACCCCCGACATCAGCAGACGGTGGAGGTGGGGGTTCTGGGTCGTCATGGCGACGTCCAGCTCGTTAGTTCCGGGGTTGTAGTCCGCCACGCAGGCCCGCGGCTCCATCGCGTTCGGGATGAGGAGCTGGTTCGACACCTCGATGCTGGCGACGTGGTCGGCCTCGGCGAACGCGTCCTCTGTCTTCTCGGCGTCGCCGATCTCCCAGTCGAACGCGACGTTCCCCTCGGCGTCGTCGTGGAGCTGTGGAGCGTCCTCGCTGAGCGCCTCGTCCGGGTTCGTCACGGCCTCGAAGCGCTCGTAGTCGACGTCGACTGCGCTCGCCGCGTCGTGGGCCTGGTAGCGCTCCTCGGCGACGACGACCGCGAGGCCGTCGCCCTGGTAGCGGGCGTGGTCGTCGACGAGGATGGAGTGGTCGACGTTGTTGAGACTGGGAAGCAGCCAGCCGACCGGCAGCAGGAACGGCAGCTCGCCGGGCGTGTCCTCCCGGGCCAGGTCGTCGTAGGTGTAGACGTCGATGACACCGTCCATCGCCTCGGCCTCGCTGGTGTCGATGTTCTCGACGCGGGCGTTGCCGTACTGACTCCGGACGACCGCCATGTGTGCCGTGTTCGCGGGCTGGATGTCGTCGGTGTACTCGGCGTCGCCCGTGATGAGCGCCGGGTCCTCGCGGCGCTCGATGGCCGAGCCCAGGATGTCTGCCGCGTTCACGTCGTCCGGATCGACGGATTCGATCGTCATTCGAGCTCACCTCCGCAGCCGCCCGCACCGCAGTCACAGCCGCCGATCGATCCCTCGAGCGGTTCACCGCCGTCGGTACGGGGCTCGCCGCCGTCCGTCCGTGGTTCCCCGCCGTCGGCGGTCACCTCGACCTGCCGGCCGCCGGCCTGCATCTCCTCGGCAGCCGTCTCGACGGCGTTGACGATGTTCTGGTAGCCAGTACACCGACAGAGGTTCCCCTCGAGCCCCTCGCGAATCTCGTCGCGCGAAGGGTCGGGGTTGTCCTCCAGCAGGTCGGCGGCAGTCATGATCATGCCGGGTGTGCAGTAGCCACACTGGAGGCCGTGCTCCTTCTGGAACGCCTCCTGGATGGGGTGGAGCTCGCCACCCTCGTCGAGTCCCTCGATGGTCTCGATCTCGGCACCGTCGGCCTGGACGGCGAAGGCGGTACAGGACTTGACCGCCTCGCCGTCGACGTGGACAGTGCAGGCGCCACAGAGGCTGCTCTCGCAGCCAATGTTCGCTCCCGTATACCCCAGTTTGTCGCGGAGCGCGTGGACCAGCAGGGTCCGCGACTCCACCGTAAGTTCGTGCTCCGTACCGTTCACCGTCAGCGTAATATCGTGTGTCGTCATTGCGAATTAGTCTTGTTGCGTCCAAGCAGTCGATCCACCAGTCCGCGTTTCTCGGACGATTCCGCCTCTGTCTCCGTCCCCTCCGTGTCGCCGTCGCCGCTCTGAACGGCTTCGGACTCCAGGAGCGTCAGCTCGCGGAGCGTCGACTGAACGGAGGTGAAGAACTGCTTGACCAGTCGGTTCGCCACCGGATTGATGACGCGCTGTCCCATTCCCGCGACCTTCCCGAACACGTCGGCTTCGGCGCCCCACTCGACCGTGACGCCGGTGTCGGATTCAGAGAGCTCCATCCAGGAGGACATCTCGAAGGAGCTGTCCCCGGACGACCCCTCGCCGCTGGCCAGCATCTGGGGTTTCTCCCGCTCGTCGATCTGGACGACCGTCTCGAAGGTCGGGTTCACCGGCCCGACGCTTACCTGCAGCAGCGCCGCGTACAGCGCGCCCTCCTTGAGCGCGCGCTCGGCGATGACCTCCGGGTCGCCAGTCAGTTCGCGCTCCCCTTCCTCCTCGGCCCTCTCTGACAGGCTGTCGAAGTCGGGGTCGTCGTCCTCCACCTCGAGGAGGAACGTACACCCCGGCAACGAGTCCTTGATCAGCACCGGGTCCGAGAGCGCCAGCCACACCTCGTCGACGGTTGTATCTTCCAGTTCGAAAGTGCCGTTGAATTCCATCGTTCCCATCACTCACGGCAGGTGTTCTCATGCCGCGATATCGTTCGTTTCCGGCGTGTATATCAAAAGTGTTTCCCTAAACCCGTCTACGGCGGACGTGGAGGGAACTGAACGTCACGTAGCGGCCCAGACTGACAGACTCGGATCGTCGCCGGGAATCGACGCGAGAGTGGCGGAGAGACCGGGCTCCCGGGCGGGGCGGAGCCGTAGACGGCGACTCGGATCGTCGCCGCGGAAGATCGAAAGCGACAGCGCCGCAGACGCGCGGGCGGCAGAGCTTTACCCTAGCGCGCCGGGGTACCGGAGGAGTGTCGACCAACGAACTTCCGACCCGAGCGGTGGCAGGACGCCGCCTCGCTGAGCGGGTCGAGCCTCCGGACAGGACAGACAGCGTGGCCCGCGACGCCATCGCGGGCCGGATCGTCGCGGCGGCCGTCACCGTTCCCGATGACGTCCCTCCGACCGACTTCGCCACGATGGACGGGTTCGCTGTCGCGACCGACGACGGCGGAGACCTGCGCGTGGTCGGTTCGGTCGAGCCCGCTGACGCGGCGCCGGCCATCGACCGAGGCGAGGCCGTCCGGGTAGCCACCGGCGCTCCCCTCCCCGAGCGCGCGGACGCCGTCGTCCCCGTCGAGGACGCGACCGTGACCGACGACCAGCTCGCACCCCCCGACCTGGAGCCAGGGACGAACGCCTATCCGGCAGGCGCGACAGCGGCGGCCGGCGAGCGGCTGTTCGAGCCGGGCGACCGGCTGGCCGCCCGCCACGCCGCACTCCTGGCCGACGTCGGCGTCGAGTCGGTGACCGTCTACGAGCCCTGGTCGGTAGGGATTCTCGCCACCGGAACCGAGATCCACGAGGGCGAACAGCCGGACCGCGACTCGGAGATGCTGGCGAACCTCGTCCGGCGGTGGGGCGGCGAGCCGACGCTGCTCGGATCGATCCCCGACGAGGAACCGGCCGTCCGGGAGGCGATCGAGTCGGCCGCCGCGAGCCACGACGCGGTTCTCACCTCGGGCGGGACGAGCGTCGGCCGCGGCGACCACGTCGGCACGGCGCTGGCCGCCCACGACCTGCTGTTCACCGGCGTCGCGCTCCGCCCCGGCCGCCCGGTGACCGCGGCGCTGGTCGACGGGACGCCGGTGGTCGGCCTGCCCGGGAAGCCGATGGCCGCGCACACGGCCGCGACGCTGGTCGCCCGACCGGCCTTCGCCGGCGGCGACGCGACGCTGCCGACCCGACCGGCGACGCCAACTGCCCGCGTCGAACTCCCCGATACCGACGCCGACGTCGAGTACGCCGTCCCCGTCCGGCTGACCGACGCGGGCGCGGTGCCGCTGGGACACGGGGACTCGTCGCACCAGCTGTACCGGACGGGAAGTGACGGCGCGGACAGCCGGTTCGCGCCCGGGCGCGTCGCCTCCAGCACCCGCGTCGCGCTGACGGACGGCGTCGTCGTCACAACCGAGCCGCTGTCGCCGGACGACCCCGCCGCGGTCGTCCCCT
The DNA here is from genome assembly GCA_042217755.1 of Haloglomus sp. Classification (GTDB taxonomy): domain Archaea; phylum Halobacteriota; class Halobacteria; order Halobacteriales; family Haloarculaceae; genus Haloglomus. Next base: position 33,060 of record JBDGSA010000007.1, read on the forward strand.
GGGGGGTGGTCGAGTGAGCGACCCAGACCTCCCCGTGGTCGAGGCGGCCGACGTGCCGGCCGACCCCGAGGCGCCGGCCGACCGCGAGCGGGTGTTCGGGGTGCTGCTCGCCGGCGGAACCAGTTCGCGGTTCGGCGCGGCGAACAAACTGCTCGCCGACCTCGACGGGGAGCCGATCGTGGCCCGCGCCGCGCGGTCGCTCCTCGACGCTGACCTCACCGGCGTGGTCGCGGTGCTGGGCCACGAGGCCGACCGGGTGCGCGCGGCGCTCGGGGTCGAGACGGAACCGGCCGATAGCGACGTGACGTTCGTGGAGAACCCGGACTACGCGGATGGGCAGGCCACCTCCGTCCGCGCGGGCGTGTCGGCGGTGTCCGACGCCGGTGCCGACGCGGCCGTCTTCCTGCCCGGCGACATGCCCTTCGTCGACCCGGCCACCGTCGACCGGCTGGTCGACGCCTACCGGGCCGAGGTCGCTCCGGCGCTCGCCGCCGCGCACGACAGCCAGCGCGGCAATCCGGTTCTGTTCGACGGCAGGCGGTTCGAGGCGCTCTCGCGGGTCGACGGTGACACCGGCGGTCGCGGCGTCCTCCTCGGGACCGACGGCGCGGTGCTGCTCGCGGTCGACGACGAGGGAGTGCGAATCGACATCGACACGACCGACGACTTAGAGCGGTGGCGCCGGCGGTAGTCCAGACCCACGACCTGGAGCGGTGGCGCCAGTGGCGGTCGACGGCCGCGGATGCGACACCCGTCCGACCGGGTGACAGGGAATCGAAATAGAACAGGGATGGCATCTATATTTCGAAAAAGTCCGCATATTATGATTATTTTCGTATTTTTCGACAAAATCAGGTAATTTTTGATAAATATGCCGATGTTGAAGTGACGTTCGGAGGATAGGCAGGCCGTTCCATCCGACCGGCGGGGCTGTCCAGCGCGGGGCAGTCACCGGGAGCCGGGCGCTGTCACATCCGGGTCGCTTCCTTGGCCTCCTCGGCGTGCTCCAGCGCCAGTTCGAGTTGCCGCCGGTGGAGCGCCTCCAGTTCCTCCGCGTCCGCGTCGTCCAGTTGCGTGGTCACTTCGACGCCCGGGAGACTGGTCTCGAGCTTGCTGCCGTCGCCACCGACGACGTCCTCGATGTCGAGGTCCATGGGACAACTCCGGCCGCGGATGACTTATTCATTGACCTCACACCGGACTACCACTCATCGCCAACCCAACACCGGACTACCACTCATCGCCAACCCAACACCGGACTACCACTCATCATCGACCCAACACCGGACTGTCGCCGCTCG
>JBDGSA010000007.1:34460-40984 GCA_042217755.1 Haloglomus sp.
ACCCAACACCGGACTACCACTCATCATCGACCCAACACCGGACTGTCGCCGCTCGAGCGCTTGGGGGCCGTCCCCGGCAGAGACGCGGCCATCGAGGAGCCGTACACGGACGGCAGCGAGCAGTAGCCCGAGCACGCGGACCGCAGGGGCAGGGGAGGCGGGACCGATAGACGGGAACCGCGGGGACAGGGATCGGTAGGCAGGGACAGCGAGCGAAAGAACTGGTTGGCAGGGAGCAGTGAACAGGAACCACGAGAGCAGGAGTCCGAAGAACCGCGGCGGTGGTTCCCGGCGCTCCCCGCGTCCTGAACACCCCCAGTACTGCGGGTGAGGGCCCACCGCCTCGCGGGCACGAGTTTCGACGATGGCACGAACCCACGCGACGCCCTCGCGAGATGTCGTCCCCGACGGCGCGACGGTCGCCGAGTCGGTCGCCGACCTCGTCGGCGAGACACCCTTGGTCCGACTCGACTCACTGGCCGACAACCTGCTCGCGAAGGTCGAGGCGGCAAACCCCTACTCCGTCAAGGACCGCATCGCCCGCGAAATCATCGACGCCGCCGAGCGAGCCGGCGCGCTCGGCTCCGGCGGAACCGTAGTCGAAGCGACCAGCGGCAACACCGGCATCGGGCTGGCGGCGGTCGCGGCCGCCCGGGGGTACGACTGCGTGCTGACGATGCCCGAATCGATGTCCCGGGAGCGCCGGACGATGCTGCGCGCGCTGGGCGCCGACCTCGAACTCACGCCGGCCGATCGTGGCATGACCGGCGCCCGCGAGCGCGCGGAGGATCTCGTCGCCGAGCGGGCGGACGCGGTCATGGCTCGGCAGTTCGCGAACGCGGCGAACCCGCTGGCCCACCGCCGGACCACCGGGCCCGAAATCTGGCGGGCCACCGACGGTGCCGTCGACGCCGTCGTCGCGGGCGTCGGAACGGGCGGCACCATCACGGGAACGATGCGACACCTGATCGAGGACCGCGACGCCGACGTGACCGGGGTGGCGGTCGAACCCGCGTCGTCGCCGACGCTCTCGGCACAATCCGACGCCGCCCACGACATCCAGGGCATCGGTCCCGGGTTCGTCCCGGACACGCTGGACCCGACACTCGTCGACGAAGTCAGGGGCGTGACCGACGAGCGGGCGAAGGCGACGACGCGACGCGTCGGCCGCGCAGAGGGGCTGCTGGTCGGTGTCTCGGCCGGCGCCGCGCTCGCGGCCGGCGCCGACTACGCCGCCGAACACCCGGACGAACTCGTTGTCGCGGTCTGCCCGGACGACGGCGAGCGTTACCTCTCGACCGACCTGTTCGCGGTGGACGACACGGAACCGCCGTGACCGACACGGAGAGGGCCGTTCCGTTCACGGAGAGAGCCGTTCCAGCCGCGGCGAGGACGGCCAGCGCGGCCGACCGCGCTCACGATCGCGGCCAGTCCGCCCGGGCGGCAGCCCGCTCGGCGACCGCGCGCACGTCGTCGGCTCCGAGCGGCCCATTCTCGGTCAGGTAGCGGTCGACCCGCCCGGGCGGCGTCACGTCGAAGGTCGGGTTCTCGACGTCGAGCACGGCGCTGGAGCCGCCGTCGTCCCCCTCTCTCTCCCCCAGCAACTCGCCCGGGTCGCGGGGTTCGAGGTCGGGGTCGTGGCCCGGCGGCGCCACCTTGTCCGTGTGTGCCGCCACGTGGACGGGCACGTCCTGTGCGGCCGCCGCGCTCGCGAGGGTCCGCGTGCCGACCTTGTTGACGACCGACCCGTCCGCGAGCACGGCGTCCGCGCCGACCAGGACGGCATCGACGTCGCGGGCGTCGAGCGCGTGCGCCACGCCCGCGTCAGCACATAGGGTGACGGGCGCGTCGAGCGCGCCCGCGAGGTCGCGCGCGACCGTCAGCCCCTCGCCGCCGGGCCGAGATTCGGCGACGACGACCGCGACCGGACCGCACCGCGTCAGCAAGCGCTCGATGGTTCCCGAGCGAGAGAGGGTGGCGACGGTCCCGTCTCGGAGCCCGGCGACCGGGTCGACGGTCGCGGCGTCGAGGTCGTCGAGCACCGCCTCGGCGGCCCGTCGAACTGCCGCGGCGCTGTGCCCGTCGGTCGCGTCGGCCATGACGCGGTTGACGCGGTTCGCGACGACGGCCATGCTCTCGCGGGCCGCGAACAGGTCCTCGGCGAGCGCCGCGAGTCGGGCCCAGTCGTCGTCACCGTCCGGCAGCGTCGCGGGCGCCTCGACGCCCGCCTCGAGTGCCGCGGCCGCGTCCCGCAACACCTCGACCGTGCGGCGGGAGACGTACTCGGAGCCGTGCTCGCGGTCCTCGCGCACGTCCGCGACGGTGGGGGCCACCCGCCGGTAGGACTCCCACAGCTCGGGGACGGTCTCGCGGTCGAGGACGGCGGTCGGCTGGACCCACTCGTGTTCGGTCGTCTCGCGGTTGGTGCTCACCGCGCGCGTCGGACAGTCGAACAGGAAAGGGGTGACCCGCCAGACGCCGTGGTCGGGGTCCTCGACGGCGAACGAGTTTCCCCGCCGGACGAACGAGAGGTCGGCCGGGTCGAGCCCGGTCTCCTCTCGGATCTCCTCGCGGGCCAATCCCTCGGGATCGCCCTCGGCGTGGCCCGCGACAGCGCCCCACTGCCCCGAGTAGGAGCCGACCTCGTCGCTCCGGCAGAAGAGGAGCACGTCCGAGCCGTTCCGCAGGAAGACCGTGACGACGCCCGTCTCCTCCCCGCCGTCCGTGGAGCTGTCGGCGTCCGCGCCCTCATCTGCATCCTGGTCGCTCATGCCCGGCGTGTCGACCAGGAGACGGTTAACGGTTCGACCTGAAAGGGCGGGGGGAACGCGAGTACCCTGCACGGCCCGGGGCCAGGCCAACCTACTTCCACCCGGCACGCGCGAACAGGGTATGGTCACCCTCACCGACGAACAGCGGATGCTGGTCGACGTCCTCGACGACATCGCGCGAGAGGAGTTCGCCGACGCCGCCTTCACCCACGACGGGTTCCCCCGGGAGAACGTCCGGACGCTCGCCGACCGCGACCTCTGGGCCGTCAATCTCGGCGAGGAGTGGGGCGGCGGCGGCCTGCCGGAGTTCGCCGCCGTCCTCGCCATCGAGACGGTCGGGGCAGTCTGTCCAGACACCGCGAACGCGCTGTACGGGCAGACGATGGTGGCACCCCGCGCCATCGAGATGTTCGGGAGCGAGGCGCTCAAGCAGGCGTACCTCCCGCCGGTCTGCGCCGGCGAATCCGCCATCGCCATCGGCATCAGTGAGCCCGGTGCGGGGAGCGACGCCGGCGCGATGGAGACCACGGTGGAGACGACCGACGACGGCCTCGTCCTCTCGGGAGAGAAGATCTGGCTCTCCTACATCCCCGCCAGCGACGCCGCGGTCGTCTGGGCGCGCTTTCCCGACGGGAACCTCGGGACCGTCCTCGTCGACCTCGATGCGCCTGGCGTCGACGTCCACGAGCACTATACCAACATGGCGGGCCACACCCAGAGTCACCTGTTCTTCGAGGACGTCCCCGTCCCCGAGGACCACGTCCTCGTCCGGGGGAAACAGGCGCTGAAAGAACAGTTGAAGGCGCTCAACTGGGAGCGGGTCGGAAGCGCCGCCTACGCCGCCTCGATGGCGCGCTGCGCGCTGGAGCACGCCGTCGACTACGCGGGCGAGCGCGAGCAGTTCGGCCAGCCGATCGGCGAGTTCCAGGGCCTTCGGTGGGAGGTGGCCGACGCGGTCAAGCGGTACGCGGCGGCGCGGGCACTCACCCACGACGCGGCCACGAACACACGAGGAGGCGATGATGTCCCCGCGCACCCGGACCGCCTGCGCGCGAGCCTCGCGAAACTCCGCGCCTCGGAGGCCGCCGAGTCGGTCGTCAGCGACTGCCTCCAGGTGTTCGGCGCGACGGGCTACCAGCAAGGACACCCGCTCGAGTATCTCCACCGGCTCGCGCGGGGCCGTCGCATCGCCGCCGGCACGGACGAGATCATGCGCGAGAACATCGCCGACGAGGTGTTCGACGGGGGCGGCCTGCCGTCGCTGAGGTGAGCGGTGCTGGACGTTCGAGACGCTCGGGACACTCGAGATGCTCGGGGCGTTCGGAACGACTGGGACGACCGGGGCGACCAGGGGCCGGTCGGGCTTTCCGGCCGGAGCCCGTACCGTCCGACATGGACACGCTCGAACTCCCGACGGGAGAGACGGTCACGCCCGGAGACGTCTTCTGCTACGAGGAGTACCCCTACCGGTTCGTCCCCGCTGACGAGCACGACGGGAACGCCCGCGCCGCGGGGCCGGGGCCCGGCCCCGACGAGGTGGCGTTCTATCTCGTGCCGCTGTACTGGGGCGGCGGCGACATGGACGTCCCGTTCGCCGACCGGGCGGCGCTGGTCGAGCAGTGGGACGGCGCTCGCGGGGTCCTGACCGACGCGGAGTGGCGCGACTGGCTGGTCGAGGCACGCGCCGACGACCGCTTCGACGATGCCGAACTCGACGCCATCGCGGCCGAACTCGGGCTGGCCGACGGCCGCGGCGGGGGCGGCCTGCTCGCGCGGGTCCGGCGGCTGCTCGGGTAGCCTGCGCTCTCTGTTCTCCGTTCCGAACCGAATAGCTCAACAGGCTGCCGGTTCGAGAGCGGACGGTTCGATATGTCAGCAGACGACCCCGCACTGCGGACGGGGCTCACCTACGACGACGTGCTGGTCGTACCGGCGCGCTCGCCGGTCGGCTCCCGGAGCGACGTCTCGCTCGCAACCAACCTGACCGACGGCCTCGCGCTCGACGCGCCGGTCCTGAGCGCACCGATGGACACCGTCACCGGCCCGAATCTCGCGGTCGCGCTCCACGAGCGGGGCGGGTTCAGCACCATCCACCGCTTCCAGACGGTCGCCGATCAGGCCGCCGACGTTCGCCAGGCCGTCGACCGCGGCGCTCGCGTCGGCGCGGCACTGGGCATCGACGAGCAGTACCTCGACCGCGCCGAGGCCGTGCTCGAGGCCGGCGCCGACTGCCTGATGGTCGACGTCGCCCACGGCCACATGGAGGCCGCACTCGACGCCGTCGAGACCGTCGCTAGCGAGTTCGACGCGCCGCTCGTCGCGGGGAACGTCGCCACCGCGGCCGGCGTCGCCGACCTCGCGGCCGCAGGCGCAGACGCCGTGAAAGTCGGCGTCGGACCCGGCTCTCACTGCACCACCCGCGAGGTCGCGGGCGCCGGCGTCCCGCAGTTTACGGCCGTCCGCGACTGCGCCCGCGCCGCCGCCGACCACGGCGTCCGGACGATCGCCGACGGCGGCGTCTCGACGTCCGGCGACGCGGTGAAAGCGCTGCTCGCGGGCGCCGACACGGTGATGATGGGCGGCTTCTTCGCCGGGACCGAGGAGGCGCCCGGGGAACTCGTCGAACACGACGGCAGCCGGTACAAGCGCTCGCACGGGATGGCCTCGACCGCCGCCAACGAGGCCCGTTCGGACAAGTCGGCGGCACAGTCCGCACCGGAGGCCGACGAGGGCGTCGCCGGACTGGTGCCCTACCAGGGTCCGGTCGCCTCCGTCCTCTCGGAGTTCCTCGCCGGCATCCGCTCGGGGATGAGCTACGCCGGCGGCCACACGCTCGCGGAGGCCCGCGACGGCGTCGAGTTCATCCGCGTGACCGAGGCCGCGAAGGCGCGCTCGGGCGCGCACACCTTCGTCCGGGACGGGACGCGCCCCGCCCGCAGAGAGTGAAGGAAGCAGAACAAGTAAAAAAGAGAAATTTTGTATAAAATTCCGACATTTAGTGATATAAATCCAGAATAATTCAAAAATCTGCATCTCTGACGGATAACTGAAATCCCCCGAAGCGCCGGGTGCTCGTGCCGCCGCGGCCGGTCGAGCGCGTGAGACGCCGGCACATCCCGCCGCGCTGTCGCCGCGGTCGGTGCACCGTCAGCGCCTCGGTGCGATCGCAGGGGCCAGCGCCTCCTCGCGGTCGGTGCAGTGCCAGCGCCTCCTCGCGGTCAATGCGGTGCCGTCCCGGAGGCGGTACCCGTCCAGACCCGCACGCCTTATCCCCGCCAGTCCACTCCATTACGGTATGTTCGAGACGCGCCCGGACCGCGACGCGGAGGTGGCCCTCCTCGGGCGGTCGAACGTGGGCAAGTCGACGCTGATGCGCGAGATCACGGGCCACACGTTCGACACCGGCGGGAAGCCGGGCGTCACGCGAGAACCGAACCACTACGACTGGGCCCCCGAGGACTTCGTCGTCACCGACCTGCCCGGGTTCGGGTTCATGGAGGGCGTCCCCGAGGGGCGCCGCGAGGCCATCAAGACCGACATCGTCCGGTACGTCGAGGCGCACGCCGACGCGATCCTCGTCGGCGTCATCGTCCTCGACGGCAAGGCCGCGGTCGACATCATCGACCGCCACTCCGGCCCCGACGAGATCCCCCACGCGGTCGAGCTGTTCTCGTTCCTGCAGGAGGTCGGGATTCCGCCGGTGCTCGCGGTCAACAAGATGGACAAGGTCGACGACCGCGACGAGCGCCTGGA
>JBDGSA010000168.1:0-36926 GCA_042217755.1 Haloglomus sp.
ACTTCGACGAGTACAACGTCATGCAGCGGGACCTGCAGGTCGAGGGCGGCACGAAGCCGGTCGACGAGGAGACGGTGCTCGAGTACCGCGAACGCGCCGCCAAGGCCCTCCAGTCCATCTTCGAGGAGCTCGGCTTCCCACCGATCTCCGACGAGGAGGTCGAAGCCGCGATCTACGCCGACGGTAGCAAGGACATGCCCGAGCGCAGTACGGCCGAGGACATCAAGGCCGCCGAGGAGATGATGGAGGAGAACGTCTCGGGGGCTGACATCGTGAAGATACTGGCCGAGAACGGCTACGACGAGATCGCCGAGAACCTGCTCGGCATCCTCAAGGGACGCGTGGCAGGTGACTACATCCAGACGTCGGGTATCTTCGAGGGCGACGGCGAGTTCGACGTCGTGAGTGCCGTCAACGACCCCAACGACTACCAGGGCCCCGGAACGGGACACCGTCTCGAGGGCGAGGACTGGGAGGAAAAGAAGGAAGTTCGATTCGCCGTCGATCCGGAGGACATCTGACCGACCATGGCTCAAGCACAACAACAGAAGCGGACGCTGGTGTTGACCGAAGAGGGCTCGGCCGAGGAGGGGACCGACACAGACGAGGTCGTCATCTCCATCAGTGCCGGGTTCAACGAGATGAAAGACGAGACGCTGGCCGGCGTCAAACTCGCCGAGGTTCTTCGGGAGATGATGGCCGGCATCGAGGAGGAGGGGCTGAACGCGCGAGTCGTTCGCTTCTCCGACAACCTGGACCTCGGTGTCATCGGGCTCCGGGGCGCGAGACTCAGCGGCTCGGGCATCTCGATCGGCATCCAGACCCGCGGCACGACGCTCATCCACCAGGAGGACCTCGTTCCACTCAGCAACCTGGAACTGTTCCCCCAGGCCCCGCTGATCGATCTCGAGACGTACCGCGCGATCGGGCAGAACGCCGCGCTGTACGCCAAAGGCGAGACGCCGGAACCGGTCCCGGTCGCGAACGACCCGATGGCGCGACCGAAGTACCAGGCGCTCGCCGCGCTGTGGCACATCAAGGAGATGCAGTACAAGAACGAAGACAAGGAGCCGATGGAACTGGAGGTGTCCTTCGAATAACCATGAGTGACGACATCGAATACCCGCTCTCGGAGCATCCGGACCAGGTCGAAACGCCGGAGGGAACGAAGCTCTCGGAGATCACGCTCGAGAAGGTCGTCGAAGGCGAGATCGACGGCGAGGAACTCGTCATCGCGCCGGAGACCCTCGAGAAACAGGCCAAAATTGCAGAAGACGAGGGGCGACCGCAGGTCGCTCGGAATTTCCGCCGTGCCGCCGAACTGACGGCAGTCCCGGACGACCGGATCCTCGAGATCTACAACGCGCTCCGCCCGAGCGGCGCCGAGAAGGAGAAGCTCCACGACATCGCCGACGAACTCGAAGACGAGTACGACGCGGAGATCAACGCCGCACACGTCCGCGAGGCCGCCGAGGTCTACGAGGAGCGCAACCTGTTCTGAGACCGAGGCGCGCGCTCGCGGGCGCTCGCGCCCACTCTCGACAAGCGGTGATCTGAACGCAATCGAGAAGATTCGAGAAGAGACGATCTGAACACGAACACGCGGTCGAGCGAGGCGATCTGAACACGCAGCATCACGGAAGGCCCCGGCCCGAGCGAGCCGTGCGACGCCGGCCGACCACCGACCACGCTATCGCGACCTATGGCGCACGACTGGAACATCATCACGGCGGGACCGAGTGCGGGCAAGTCATCCACTATCCGGGAGCTATCGGCGCGGGGGTATCGAACGGGCCCGGAGGCGGCGCGAATCCTGTTCGACCAGTGTATCAGTGAGGGGGGCGACCCCGAACAACTGCGCCGGGCCGACGACTTCCACGAGCAGGTCGAGGCGATCGATCTGCGGATCGAGTCCAACCTGTCCGAGGAGGTGACGTTCCTGGACCGGTCGCTGGCCGACAATATCGCCTACCGGCGACACTTCGATAACCCCGTTCCGGACGAGCTGTTCGAGCGCTGCCGGGGGCGGTACGACAACGTCCTCCTGCTGGAGCGTATCCGTTTCAGGGACGACGAGGTGCGCTCGGAGGACGAGGCGGAGGCCCGGGAGTTACACGGAGAGATCCGGGCCGCGTACCGGGATCTCGGGTACGACGTCACGGACGTGCCGCTGATGCCGGTCGACGAGCGCGCCGATTTCATCGAGGAGATCGTCTTCGGCGAGTAGTCCGATGCCGGACGTCCGGTCGACGCCGACCGCGTGGCTTCCGTCGGCCGGTCAGCGAGCCATTCTGGCTTCGCCCGGGCATCGAGCACTGGATTGCGACGGGTCGAGTCGCCGCGAGCATCCCCTGACCCGACGCCGAATACGCCCGGTTTCTGAGACGCCCTTAGTGTGTCTCGTCTCGGACTGGGAGAGGCTCTGGGACGCTGTTCAGAGAAAATCCAAAAAGTGATAATAAATAGAAATATGCACTTTTTCAAAAAGTCTGCCATAATGGGAATATATCGAATAAGACCACAATTAAAAAATTACTACGAGAAAAATCATGAAAAGTTGGAATATTATTGATATCTACGAAGTTTCTCATTCGAACGTACGCACCTATTATCAAGAAAAAATATATAATAAATATTTTATTATTGTGCCATATCGAGTGATCACACTCCCTGATGAGTGGGTTGATCGTACACCGCCATCGGCCTCGCAGCAATCCCTTCGATGCCCAGGAGACCCCGGACCAGAACAGCGGTATAGTCACCCATTGTCCGCGAGATGCGGTGTCAACCGAGAGCGACGACGCTCTCGTTTCCGTCGTCGATACTCCTCCGCCACGTAGACGTGTCGGTGTCATGGGGTCGCCTCTCGAAGTGAGACGAAAAGATAAAAATCTAGTTAGTTCCTCTATATACTAAATTTACCTATATTTAAAAAAATGAAACAAGAAACACCAAGATGAGTTGTCGTCTGCTCCACTTCGTATGCGGGCTCGACCCGCGAGGCCGACGGTGCGACCAGGTCTCCGGGGCCATTTCGACTCGGCATCGACGGGAACCGGGCGGCGGTCGACGTCGGTACCGACCGTCTCTGGCCTTCAGGACGGCGTTTCGACGGTGTAGATGTACTGGGTCAGGCTGAAGAACGTCTCACCGTCGGCCTCGCGTTCGTGGAGGTCCGCCCACCAGTCGTCCACCGCCGACCGACTCACGTCGTCGTGGTCGCGGACGTACTCTCTGACCAGCGTTCCGAAGTACAGCGGGAACGTATCCTCGTCCATGCGCGTACACAGGATCGAGTAGGGTTCGACCGCCACCACGTCCAGCCCCGCATCGGCAAGAAGAGGCGACAGACGGGAGCCGAGCGTCGGATGGGCACAGTGGTCGTCGTAGGCTGCCATGATCCGGTCGTGACGGGCCGGGTCGCCGGTCCGCCAGATGAACGACCGCCAGTCGGTCGCCACCACGACCGCCCGCCCGCCCGGCCGGAGGACTCTCGATAGTTCCCCGAGTGCGGCGTCGGTGTCCTCGACGTACTCGTAGACCTGGACGGACGTGGCGGCGTCGACGGTGTCGTCTCCGAACGGGAGGGCGTCGGCCGCGCCACGACAGAGTGTCACGTTCGAACGGTCCTCACATCGACGGCGCGTCGCCGAGAGCATCGCCTGGCTCACGTCGGTCGCGTGTACCGACCCGCCGGGGGCTACCTGGTCGGCGAGCCGGGCGGCTTCGAATCCCGGACCGGGTCCGATACACAGCACGTCGTCTCCCTCACGAGACTCCAGTGCCGCTCTGACCCGCCGCCGCCGCTCCACCATCGACGGCGTTCTGTAGACCGTCGCGAGGAACTCGGCCTGCTCTGCGTCGAAGTCGAACTCGTCTGTCATTCGGGGAGACTGGATTCGAACCCAGCGGCTACGCCGTCATCTTGAACTCGTAGCTGTCGGCGATCTCGGTGACAGCGCGGGAGATGTGGTCCATGTAGGTGTCGAGGTCCGCCGCCGCGATCGGGTTCCCGTGGGCGGGGGCGACGTACTCGATGTCGTATTCGCCGACGGTCTCTCTGAGGTTCGTGAGGAGTTTGTCCGGGTCGGCGTACTTGAGCCAGAGCAGCATCTCGTCGTAGAAGTCCTTCACGTCCTCGTATCGGATGCCGTCTTCGAGTTCGGTCGACAGCGAGCCTTCCTCTCCGGGGTAGTGATAGTAGCAGAATCCCTCGAGAGAGAACAGGACCCCCGACTGCCGGTCGAAGATCCACGTCGTGTGCGGGAGATCAAGGAGTGGCCCGCGGGTCAGGTCGAACGTCCGGCCGAACAGCTCCTCGGTGCCGTACTGGGGCCACTGGATGACTTCGGGGAAACCGTGGATTGGCGAGGCCCCACCGGGGAAGATGATATCGGCGTCCCACTCGCGGCGGAAGGCGCTGACGTTGGCGGAGTTGGGGATGTGCGACTCCTGGGCGAAGATGGTGTCGACCCCCTCGTCTCCGACGACCTCGTCGATCTGTCGCTCGAACTCCTCGCGGAGGTCGTGGTCGCCCGAATTGATGAGCAGGTTCCCCTCGTCGGTCGTGATGAGGTGCAACGAGCTGTGGACCTGTCGGCCGTCGCCGATCTCGTGGGTCTCGTACACCCACGTGACGTCGTCGGTGAGGTGGCGGATCGCCACGGTCAATCACCCGCGGCCGGATCGGTCGACGTGTCCTCGGCATCCTCGGCGTCCATCTCCTCCAGTTGCTTCACCGTCAGGAACAGGGGGAGCAACGCCCGGTTCTCGCTGAGGTGCTTGGCGGCCTCGTATCCGAACTCGGCGTACTTCTGGAGGTCTCCCCGGAGTAACTGTCCGTGCGCCGGCGCGAGGATCTCGGGTTCGTAGTGGTCGATGTGGTACTGCAACTGGTCGCGCACCTTCTCCGGGTCGGCGAACTCCAGCCACTGGATGGAGCGCCCGTTGTACTGCATCATCTGGAAGGCGTTCATGTCGGTCTCCATCTCGTCTTCGAACTTCACGCAGTCCGAAGGGTAGTGCGGGAAGCCAAACGAGTCGACGGTACACATGAATCTGGTGTCGCGTTCCAGTAGCCACAGCGTCGCGGGCGAGTCCGAGAACACCGGTTCGACGAACTCCGCTTCGTAGCCGCCGAGGTCGATAGTTTCACCGAAGTCGACCCGACGCGCGGCCTCGTAGTGGTGAAGCTCGTCGACGGGCGAACCAGCGTTCGCACCGATGAACGTTGCCTCCGGGAACCGGTCGACCAGGGCGAACGTGTTCCCGGCGTGTGGCGCCTCGTCGTGTGAGACCACGACGTAGTCGAGGTCGTCCCCGTCCAGCAGCTCCTCTACGGTGTCGACGATGTGCTCTCGCGACGCCGGCGAAAGCGTGTCGAACAGCAGGCTCTTGTCTTCACCGATCAGCAGGTAGGCGTTGATAGAGAGGTGGAGTCCCTTCCCCTCCTCGTACCAGCCTTCCGCGTACTCCTGGCCCTCCGGGTGCCGGGTCAGGTACTCGGCCATCGCTCCCGCCTCTACACACTCCTCGATCCAGTATATGCCCTTTCCGCTCCCGCCGGCGATCTTCCGGGGCTCTTGGGGGATGCACACATCTGACGACATCGTAGTTCAGACTCTCTGTTCAATGGCAAAATCTTCCGCTAACAGGCAAAATTTTCTTGTTAAATCACAGAATCGTCCAGATTCGCTCTCTACGCGCGGGCGAACGAGCACGCTCGCTCGTCTGTGGATGATTCGCTCGCACTGTTCGGGCGGCCGGAGAACACGCCGACCCGTCGTTTCGTCTCGCGAGCGGTGCGACCGTCCTTCTGTCCGTGTTCGCCCTGCTGTCGCCGTCTCGGGTGGAGGAATTCAGATGTCGGGCGGTGTCTCGTGGCCGACCCGGAGCGTCCGGACCAGCACCTCTCCGGGTCTGGCCCAAGACGGGGGAGTCGAGCAGCTGTGGTTCCGCCGCGCTCCGCTCGATCCCGATAGCCTTCATCTCCTCGACTACCCTCTTCTCCGGAAAGTATTCTCGATATCGAACAAAGTTCTTCATACTCGTCCAGATTCTTCGCGTTCTGCCGCGCATAAAATAACTTACTCATAACTGAGTTAGTTCCAGTATGCTTTTCTCCCCCGCGCCTCACGGTCTGGTATGGAGACCGCACCGGAACCGGGGAGCGCCGACCCGCTCTCGCTGCGGGGGGTCGTGCCGCCGACCGTGACGGCGTTCGACGCGGACGGCGACGTCGACCACGAGGCGACCGCGGCACACGCCGAGTTCGTCGTCGAGGGAGGTGCGAACGCTGTCTTCCCTCTCGGCACGAACGGCGAGGGACCGCTGTTGACCGGGCCCGAGCGCCAGGCCGTCGTAGAGACGGTCGTCGACGCCGTTGACGTCCCAGTCATCGCGGGCGTCGGTGCGCCGAGCACCCGCGAGACGGTCGCGGGCGCCGAACACGCCGCCCGTGTCGGCGCCGACGGCGTCGTGGTCGTCACGCCGTACTACTACCCGCTGGACGGCGATGCCGCGCTCGCTCACTATCGCGCCGTCACGGAGGCGGTCGACCTGCCGGTCTACGTCTACCACATTCCGAGCAAGACGGGCAACGAACTGTCGCTCGAGACGCTCGACCGTCTCGCCGAACTCGACGGCCTCGCCGGCGTGAAGGACTCCTCGAAGGACGTCCCCTGGCTCGCACAGGCCGCCGACCGACACTCGGAACTGACGTTCCTCGTGGGATCGGACTCGCTGCTGGTGCCGGGACTGGACGCGGGCTGTGCCGGGCTGGTCAGCGCCGTCGCCAACGTCTTCCCCGAACTCGTTGCCGACCTCTACGACGCGTACGCCGCCGGCGACCGCGCCCGCGCTCGCGACCTCCAGTCACGGGTGTTCGACGTCCGGGCGGCGCTCAAGCGCGGGCCCTACATGGCGGGCGTGAAGACGGCGCTCTCGCTCCGGGACCCCGGGTTCGACGTCGGCGACCTGCGCGCGCCCCTCCGGACGATGGACGACGAGGACCGCGAGGCTCTCGCCGCCGACCTCCGGGACCTGGACCTGGTGTGATCCTGTCAGTATAATTCATTTCCGAGTAAATCCTCAGGCTTTAGTCCGTAGCCTCGCTCGCAGAGGTATGGACAGGAACTACGGCTCGCTCCGGGACCCCAACGCCGAGTACACGATGCGAGACCTCTCGGCGGAGGCAATGGGTGTTCGGGCGAAGCGCGGCGGCGGCCGCGACGTCGAGATCACCGACGTCCAGTGTACGATGGTCGACGGAAACTTCCCGTGGACCCTCGTCCGCGTGTACACCGACGCCGGCATCGTCGGGACGGGCGAAGCCTACTGGGGCGCGGGCGTCCCCGAACTGATAGAGCGGATGCGCCCGTTCATCGAGGGGGAGAACCCGCTCGACATCGACCGGATCTACGAGCACCTCATCCAGCGGATGTCGGGTGAGGGATCCGTCGAGGGCGTCACCGTCACGGCCATCTCCGGCATCGAGGTGGCGTTGCACGACCTCGCTGGCAAGATCCTCGAACTCCCCGCGTACCAGTTGCTCGGCGGGAAGTACCGCGACGCGGTCCGGGCGTACTGCGACTGCCACACCGAGCAATCGGCCGACCCCGCGGCCTGTGCCGACGAGGCCGAACGCGTCGTCGAGGAACTGGGCTACGACGCGCTGAAGTTCGACCTCGACGTCCCGTCGGGCCATCAGAAGGACCGCGCCAACCGCCACCTCCGGCCGGGAGAACTCCGCCACAAGGTCGACATCGTCGAACGGGTCACAGAACGGGTGCGCGACCGCGCGGACGTCGCCTTCGACTGCCACTGGACGTTCTCGGGGAACTCCGCCGAGCGGCTGGCGGCCGACGTCGAGGAGTACGACGTCTGGTGGCTCGAGGACCCCGTTCCGCCGGAGAACCTCGAGGTACAGCGCCGCGTCACCGAGTCGACGACCACGCCCATCGCGGCCGGCGAGAACCGCTACCGCGTGACCGAGCAGCGCCGGCTCGTCGAGGACGGCGCCGTCGACATCGTCGCGCCGGACCTCCCGAAGGTAGGCGGAATGCGCGAGACCCGCAAGATCGCCGACATCGCGAACCAGTACTACGTCCCGGTCGCGATGCACAACGTCGCCTCGCCGGTGGCGACGATGGCGAGCGCCCACGTCGGCGCCGCCGTCCCCAACATGCTGGCCGTCGAGTTCCACTCCTACGAACTCGACTGGTGGGGCGACCTGGTCGAGGAGTCGGTCATCGAGGAGGGGTACATCGAGGTGCCCGAGGCGCCGGGTCTCGGCGTGACCCTCGACCTGGACGCGGTCGCCGACCACCTCGTCGAGGGCGAGACCCTGTTCGACGAGGCGTGAGCATGCGCCGACGCATCTCGAACCACTGTCCCGCGCCGCCGGATCGAGGACCGGCGGTCGTCGTACACGCCCGGCCCGGACGGGGGTGGTCCGCCGCGCGAACCGGGGGCCACCGGGCGCTGGATTCATCCTCTTCCCTCGCCTCGTCGGAGCCATGAGTTCGCTCGTCACGTTCGGAGAGACGATGCTCCGGTTGTCGACGCCGCGCGGAACCCGGCTCTCGCGGGTCGACGGCCTGGACGTCCACGTCGGGGGCGCAGAGAGCAACGTCGCCGTCGCCGCCGCGGCACTGGGGGTCGACGCGACCTGGCTGTCGGCGCTTCCGGACACGGACCTCGGCGAGCGCGTCGCCCACGCGCTCCGCGGCGAGGGGGTCGACCCCCGCGTGGCCTGGACCGACGAGGGCCGGGTCGGCACCTACTACTTCGAACGCGGCGGCGCCCCCCGTGGCGCGTCGGTCATCTACGACCGCGCGGGCACGCCCGTCCGCGAGGTGACGCCCGCGGCGCTCCCGCTGTCCGTCGTCCGCGAGGCCGACTGCTTCTTCACGTCGGGCATCACGCCGGCGCTGTCCGAGCAGGCGGTGACCACGACGCGCGAGTTGCTCGAGACCGCCCGCGAGGCCGGCGTCACCACGGCGTTCGACCTCAACTACCGCTCGAAACTGTGGTCGCCCGCCGAGGCACGCGGGACGCTGACAGACCTGTTCCCCCTCGTCGACCGCCTGTTCGTCGCCGAGCGCGACGCCCGCGACGTGCTCGACCGTTCGGGCGACCCGGCGAGCATCGCCCGGACGCTGGCCGACGACCACGGGTTCGAGACGGTCGTCCTCACCCGGGGCGAGCAGGGCGTCCTCGCCGCCGCGGACGGGATGGTCTACGAGTGCGAGGCCTTCGAGGCCGACACTGTCGACCCGGTCGGCTCCGGCGACGCGCTCGTCGGGGGCTACCTCGCCCGCCGCCTCGATGGCGGCGACGTCCCCACCGCGCTCGCGCACGGCACGGCCACGGCCGCGCTCAAGCGCAC
This sequence comes from Haloglomus sp., assembly GCA_042217755.1. Taxonomy (GTDB): domain Archaea; phylum Halobacteriota; class Halobacteria; order Halobacteriales; family Haloarculaceae; genus Haloglomus. The sequence goes on from JBDGSA010000168.1 coordinate 9,389, forward strand.
CATCGACGGTGACGTGGCTCTCGTGGACTCCGACGAGGTCGCCGCGCTCGTTGAGGCGGGTGACGAGGGCGAGATCGGTCGTTGAGGGAGCGGCCTGGTCATCGCTCGTCCCTCTCCCAGTTCTTCGGGATGCAGCATCCTGTATACCTCGCATAATTCAGATAATATACCAATAGTTGGAATATAATTTATTTATATCAATTATAAATTATCACCGGGGCAGAAGCGGGTGAAAAAGCAACCACTAGTTTCGAGGGCGACGTTTCGCTCTTTCCTCGGGCCGGTGACACACGGCTAACCGCCGTCGGGGTGGCAGACCCGCGCTGGCGCCCGAATCAGCATTCCCCTCCGTACTGGCGAGACTGATGCTCCCCGTGAATCTCTCGTCTCGTCCATCACCACCTACTCGAGTCCCTGCTCGAACGACCGGCTCAAGCCAGATTTCAGCAATCTCGTCGTACCTCAGCGACCACTCTGCAATTTGAATCGGCAACTACTGTTCAGCCGTGGGAAGATGTCAGAACAGTATACTGGAGGTTGAGCGATGAAAAATTATTTACTCAGATTCAAATTAACCTCCACAATATTAAGTAGTTGGATGCGATACTTGCCGGTATGACCCTGGAAAACGTGCTCGTGGCCGTCGACGACGAGGAGGCCAGTCGGGAACGGGCACTCGCGCAGGCCGCCATCGACATCGCGGGCGCCGCGGGGGCGACAGTCCGACTCGCCCACGTGTTCGACCGCGAGGAGTACCAGCGGCTCCGTGAGAGACTGGAGTTCGGCGCAGACTCCGAGGCGACGCCGGACGCAATCGCGAAGCGACAGAACGTGGTCCGCGACCTCGGCGACGCGCTCGAGGCGGCCGGCGTCGCGTTCACCTGGTACGGCGGCATCGGCGAGACGGGCGAGACGATCGTCGAACTCGCCGAGGACCTCGACGCGGACCTGATTATCGTCGGCGGTCGGAAGCGCTCGCCGACGGGAAAGGCCGTCTTCGGCTCGACCGCCCAGGAGGTCATGCTGAACGCTCCCTGCCCGGTGACGTTCGTCCGCGAGGAGTAGCGCCGACCGGCGGTGCTCGACATCGGTCTCGGGCCGGCCCCTACCGGAACCGTGCCCGGTTCCCCGTGCCGGCGGTCATCGCGCTCGCCAGGGCCCCGCGGACGACGGCATCCTCCCCGAGAGTGGACAACTGGATGTCCGGGCGGTTCGCGAGCAGCAGTTCCGGGAGCCGGTCGCGGATCGGGTCGAGGACGCGCTCGGGGTTGTTGAGCGCGACGGCGCCGCCGACGTAGACCACCAGCGGCGCGCAGGCGTGGACGACGTTGGCGACTCCCATCGCGTTCCAGGCGGCGACCCGTTCGAGGACGTGGTCGGCGAACGCGTCGTCGTCGGCGTGGGCGAATACGTCCGCCGCGGAGAAGTCGGGATCCTCCAGCGGGAGTGCCGTCTCGCCGTCCCCGTAGAGGTGGCGAGCGTACCGCGGGATGTTGTTGCCCGAGCAGTACGCCTCCCAGTGGCCGTCCTTCCCGCAGCCACACTGCATCGCGCCGTTCGGGTCGAGGGTCATGTGGCCCACCTCGCCGGCGTTCCCGTCCCACCCCGACAGCACGTTCCCGTCGACACAGAGGCCCGCGCCGATGCCCGAGGAGATGGTGAGGTACACCATGTCGTCGGGGTTCCGGTCGCTGTAGAACCGCTCGCCGATGACGCCGGCGCTGGTGTCGTTGTGGAGGTACACCCGGTCGGAGCCGACGAGGTTCTCGACAGGCCCGGTCAGGGGGATCGTCTCGACGCTGTCCGGGAGGTTCGCGGGGCTCTCGATTGCACCCGCCGCGAGGTCGAACGGGCCGAACGAGCCGATGCCGACCGCACGCAGCTCGGAGGGGTCGGCGCCGGCGGCCCTGCTGGCGGCCCGGAGTGTATCCAGTACCGCCTCCGTGACGGCGATACCGGTCGGACCGTTCGGGGTGGCGCGGCGGTGCCGCCCGACGACGGTCCCGTCCGCGTCGGCGACGACTGCCCGGACGTTCGTCGCCCCGAGGTCCACGCCGGCATACATGTCCGGTCCGGGGACCGGGCGGCACTTAACGACTGAGATTTCACTCGCTCACGAGTCAGTCGTTAGATCGCATCGCGAGTCGGGGCGGTCCGCGAGCAGCCGTCCACGCTCGGGTCGCTGGTCAAATCAGTCGTCGAACGTGTACAGCCGGACGCCACACTCCGGACAGGCCAACACGTCGTCGGGTTCCGAGGTCGGGTCGGTGTAGCCGCCACAGCAGGCGGCGGTCGAGGACTCCTCGAGGGCCGCGCCGCAGTCCGGGCAGTCGGTCAGGAAGGTCCGGAGCGGGCCGGCCGCGGCACGGCGCGTCCCTGCCTCCGGCACCCAGTCTGCCAGCGCACGCACCGCGCCGGCCTCCGCGATGGCGACCGGCCGCGACAGCCACGTGTCCCCGTCGAAGTCCCCGCTCCCGTCGGCCAGGACGACCCACTCGTCGCCGCGGTCGCGCGCGACCGACACCGTCGCGGCGTGGGCCGTCTCGAAGACGGCCTCGGCGAGGGCGTCGGTGTCGAGCGCGGCGAGGTCGGCCATCTCCTCGCGCCACGCGTCCTCGAAGTCGGGGGCGAGGGTCACCCGCTCGGCGTCGGCCTCGAGGACGCCCGCCTCCGCGAGCGTCGCGAGCAGTTCCTCGCCCTTCATCCCGTCGTCGCCGAGGCCCGTGTCCGTGCCGCGTTCGATGCCATCGCGGGCGTCCGCGCGGTGGAACCACTCCTCTGGCAGGGGAGAGGCGGCGACGAGACGCGGGGCGAAGACCGGCGTGTACGGGACGACGTAGCCGCGCAGAGCAACGAGGACGGCACCGACGGCCGCGACGGTGACCCCGAGCGCGCGGCGCCGGCGCCCGACTGCTCCCGCGACGGCCGCGACGACGACGGCGTTGACGAGCGTGCAGGGCCAGCACCGCCGATCGCCCGTGTACTCGGGCCGGCGGAGGTCCTCGAACGACGACATATCGCCCGCTTCCGGCGCGGCGGACATGAGGATTCCGGGGCGGGTGCGGGGCGGCGGTTCCGGCGGCGGCCGGGCGCCGGCGGTAGGGCTTTCCGGGATCCCTGCGTGCGGGGACGCATGGTCGATATCGACGTGGACATGGAGTACACCGGACTCGGCTCGACCGGGCTGGAGGTCTCCCGGCTCTGTCTGGGCTGTATGAACTTCGGGAGCGGCGAGCCGTGGATGATCGGCGACGAGGCGAAGAGCCACGAGATCCTCGACGCCGCGATGGATGCGGGAATCAACTTCCTCGACACCGCGAACGTCTACTCCCGGGGCGAGAGCGAGCGCATCGTCGGCGACGCCATCGCGGAGCGGGACCGGTCGGAACTCGTCGTCGCGACGAAGGTGTACCACCCGATGGGCGAGGGGCCGAACCAGTCCGGCCTCTCGCGGAAGCACATCGTCGACCAGTGTCACGCCTCGCTCGACCGACTCGGGGTCGATTACATCGACCTCTACCAGATCCATCGGTTCGACGACGACGTCCCGCTCTCGGAGACGCTCGCGGCGCTCGATCACCTCGTCGACGAGGGGCTGGTGCGGTACGTCGGCGCGAGTACGATGTCGGCCTGGAAGTTCACGCGGGCCCTCTATCAGGCGGACGCGGAGAACCACGAGCGGTTCGTCTCGATGCAGCCCGAGTACAACGCCGTGGATCGCCACGAGGAGGCGAACGTCCTCCCCGCCTGCGAGGCTGAGGACATCGGCGTCATCCCGTGGTCGCCGCTCGCGGGGGGGTTCCTCGCGGGCAAGTACGAGCGTGGCGAGACGCCCGAGTCGGGACGCGCGAGCGAGGACGACTACACCGCTGCCCGCTTCACCGAGGAGAACTGGGCGGTGCTCGAGGAGATCCGCGACATCGCGAACCACCACGACGCGACGCCCGCGCAGGTGTCGCTGGCGTGGCTCCTTCACAGGGAGGTCGTGGACGCGCCCATCATCGGGCCGCGGACGCACGACCACCTCGAGGAGAATCTGGGGGCCCTCGGAGTGACGCTGACCGACGACGAACTGGCGCGCATCGAGGCCCCCATCACCCCCCGGTGGCCGGCACCGAACAAAGACACCTGAGGTCGGATTCCGGGAGTGTCCGAGCGGGGGGTTTAGATACGCTCGCCCCGGACTGACGGTATGGACACCGAGGCGCTGGTCGAGACGCTTCAGGACGCCAGTTTGTCTCCGTATCAGGCGAACGCCTACGTCGCCCTCCTCGAACTCGGTGCCGCGTCGGCCTCGAAGGTGGCGGAAGCCGGCGACGTGCCACAGCCCCGCATCTACGACGTCCTCGAGGCCCTGGAGGCCAAGGGGTTCGTCGAGACCTACGAGACCGACGCCATCCGGGCGCGAGCCCACAGCCCGGAGGAGGCGCTGTCTGCCCTCCGCGACCGCGCCGACCGGTTCGACGCCGCCGCCGAGGAGGTCGAACAGCGCTGGGAGCAGCCCGAACTCGAGAGCAACCAGGCGAGCATCGTCAGCCGGTTCGAGACCGTCCTCGACCGGGCGGAGTCGTTCATCGAGGAGGCGGAGTACCAGATACAGCTCTCGGTGACCCCGGACGATTTCGAGCAGCTCCGCCCCAGCCTCGTCGACGCCCACGACCGGGGTGTCTCGACGCGGGTCTGCATCCACACCGGGCCGGACGAGGAACCGCCGTCGAGCGACCGGCTGGCGGGCGCCTGCCTCGAGGCCCGCCACCGCCGCATCCCGGCGCCGTTCGTGGCGCTCGTCGACCGGGAGCGGACCTGCTTCTGTCACCACCCCGACGCCTTCGAGCAGTACGGCGTTCTCGTCAGCGACCGCACCTACACCTACGTGTTCCACTGGTACTTCCTCACCTGCCTGTGGGAGCACTGGGACACGATATACGACGACTTCGACAACTCCTACCCGGTGACGTACGTGGACATCCGGCAGTGCGTCCGTGACCTGCGCCCGCTGGTCGAGGCGGGCGCGGAGATACGGGTCACCGTCGAGGGGCACCAACTCTCGAACGGCCAGGAGGTCTCGGTGCGGGGGACCGTCGACGATGCGGTGTTCACCGGCGACCTCGAATCACCGGACGCGGTCGAGCGACTCTCCGGGCAGGTGGCCCTCGTACTCGACACGGACGACGGGACCACGGTGTCGATCGGCGGCTGGGGGGCGGTGATGGAGGACGTGGAGGCGACCCGAATCACCGTCGAGGAGGTCCTCTCCCCCGGAGATGCGAGGAGCGAGGCGTTCGGTCGGAGCTGAAGTTCGTGAATTTACAATAGGCGTTGTAAATCCCATACCTATTTTTGTATGCGTTCCACATACCAGAGCGACCATGGCACATGGTGACAGCGAGCGGTCGGCAGGCAAGGGTGGCGTCTCGCGGCGCCGCTTCGTGAAGGCAGCGGGTGCATCGGGCATCGCGGTCGGCGTCGCAGGCTGTACGGGCGATGGCGGTGACGGCGGCGGTGACGGCGGCGGCGGCGGTGACACCCCGACGGACACGCCCATCAGTACCGATCCGCCGGAGCAGGACATCACCCTCAACTTCGCGGCCGACAGCAACTTCAAGAACTCCTCGGACGCGATCAACCAGACGCTCCACGAGAACGGGGGACTCCCGGACAACATCACCATCAAGTTCCAGGCCGGGTCGTTCACCAGTGGCGACCGGCAGGCGAAGTACCAGCAGTTGCTCAACGCCGGGCAGAAGCGGCCGACTCTGCTGATGATGGACAACGGGTGGACCATCCCGTTCATCGTGCGCAACCAGATCGCGAACCTGAGCGCGGCCCTCCCCAGTTCGGTGACGAGCACCGTCAAGGAGGACTACTTCCAGTCGATGGTCGCCACCGCACAGGGCCAGAACGGCGACCTGTACGGGGTCCCGCTGTTCGCGGACTTCCCGACCATCCAGTACCGACAGGACCTGTTCCGACAGGCCGGCTACTCCGACTCGGACTTCAAGAAGTGGGCGACCGAGCCCATGAAGTGGGACAAGTTCTCGGAGACGGTCGCGCAGGTGCGCGATCAGACCGGCACTAAAATGGGATTCAACTGGCAGGGGAAGGACTACATTGGCCTCGCCTGCTGTGACTTCGTCGAGTTCATGGGCTCGTGGGGTGGGTCGTACTTCGGTGCGTTCAAGAATCTGTTCGGTCCGATCGGCGAGCGCCCGGTGACTGTCGCCGAGGACCAGGTCGTCGACGCCGTCCGGATGATGCGGACGTTCATCTACGGCCAGGACGACCCCAAGGCTCTGAGCGGGTTCACGCAGTGCTCGCCAAAGAACGTCGTCTCGTTCACCGAGGAGCCCTCGCGGAAGCCGTTCACCGAGGGGAATGCAGTGGCGCTACGCAACTGGCCCTACTCCATCGTCATCAACGCCAAAGAGAAGAACTTCGGCAAGGACCTCGGGACGATGCCGATTCCGTACCACACGCCGGCAAGCAAATCGCCGTACGGCCCGGAGATCGGCGGCTCCACCTCGGCGCTGGGCGGCTGGCACGTCACGCTCAACCCCAACGCGACCGACACGCGCAAGCGCGCCGCCGTCCAGGTCTTCAAAGCGCTCCAGAACGACCAGGTGCGCCTCGACATGTTCGAGATCGGCGGCTGGATCCCGCCCATCCCGGAACTGGTCAACTCCAGCGCTGCCAAGAAGCTCGACCCCATCGGGAACTACGTGGACACCCTCAAGGTGGCCGGCGAGAACTCCGTGCCGCGGCCGGTCACGGCCATCTGGCCCGCGCAATCGAGCAAGGTCTCCTCGCAAGTCAACGCCGCGCTCCGCCAGAAGAAAACGCCGACAAAGGCGCTCACGCAACTGAAGGACACGATGCTGGCGCTTGAGAAGCAGGCTTAAGTGTCACCCTGTCTGTTAAGACTACCCATGGCAACCGAAAAACAACAGGAGACAGTAGGGGGTGAGAGTGCAGGCCCATACCAGTCGTTCATCCGCTGGATGGAGAACCTCTCGGAGACACAGTTCGCGTACTTCCTGTTGACTCCCGCGATGCTGCTCCTCGGCGCCATCGCGTTCTGGCCGCTGCTGGCGACCTTCCGGCTGTCGCTGTTCGCGGACAACATCGCCGGAGGCGCGACGGTCGGTCAGTTCGTCGGGCTGCAGAACTACATCGCGGTCCTGACGGGCCAGCGGAACGCGCTGCTGCCGGCGCCGTTCATCCCGACGAGCCTGTCGGTGACCGCGTTCTTCCAGAGTGCGCTCACGGTGACGCTCATCTTCACGGTCGTGAGCGTCTTCTTCGAGACGCTCATCGGCTTCGGACAGGCGCTCGTGCTGAACCAGGACTTCCGGGGTCGGCGGTGGGCCCGGGTCGTCATCATCATCCCGTGGGCGGTGCCCATCGTCATCCAGGGGATGATCTTCTACCTGTTCTTCGCGCCCGGAATCGGGCCGTTCGTGGGCGACGGAGCGCTGTCGCTGACGAGACTGGGGATCATCTCCGGGTCGCCGCTCCAGACGACGACCGACGCGACGCTCATCGCCATTGTCGCCGACGTCTGGAAGACGACGGCGTTCATGGCGCTTTTGATCCTCGCCGGCCTCCAGAGTGTCAACCGTGACCTCTACGACGTTGCCCGCGTCTCTGGGGCCTCCACCTGGCAGCGGTTCAAGTACATCACGCTCCCCATCGTCCTGCCCACGGTGCTGGTCGCGATGCTGTTCCGCACCATCCAGGCGATGCGGGTGTACGGCATCATCGAGGCCGCGGGCATCACCTGCTCGACGCTCCCGTCGCTGTCCTGTCTCGTCGTCACGTCGTTCTTCGGTGGGACGCGACTCGTCGGGACGGCAGCCACGGTGGCGTTCCTCACGGCTGGGTTCATCGCCATCGTCGTGACCGTCTACATCATCGGGTACGCCCGGGAGGGTGAAATATGACGACGAGCCAGGATGACGCCGGACTCGGTGACGGCACGGAGCGCGAGCTCGATCGTGGCCCGGTGTCGGCGTGGGTGAACCGCACCATCGAGAATCCCGAGCGCGCCTACCGGGCCATGTTCTACGTGGCCATGATCTTCTTCATGTTCACCACGCTGTTCCCGTTCTACTGGCTGCTGGTGGTGGCGGTGACCCCCGGCGGCGACTACTCGCTGATCCCACTCGGCGTGGACCTCGTCAAGGGTCTGTCGGCATTCAGTGACGTCTTCCAGCGCATCGATTTCCTCCGGTACATGTTCAACAGCCTCTTCCTCGCGTCGGTGACGACGGTGTTCGTGCTGGTGCTCGCGAGCCTCGCCGGCTACGCGTTCGGGCGGCTCGAATTCCCCGGGCGGCAGCCACTGATGCTGATCATCCTCGCCATCAGCTACTTCCCGCCGGCGGCCTTCTTCCTGCCGCTGTACCGGCTGTTCACCGGGAACATTTTCCCGTGGCTGGAGCTGTACAACACGCCAGGGGCGCTGATACTGCCCTTCAGCTCCCTGTTCATGCCGCTTTCCATCTTCATCCTGACGACGTTCTACGGGCAGATTCCCGACGGGCTGGAGGACGCGGCCCGCGTCGAGGGGACGACCCGGCTCGGTGCGCTGTTCCGGGTCATCGTCCCGCTGTCGGCGCCGGGCGTCGCGACCGCGGGCGTGCTGACGTTCATCGCCGTCTACAACGAGTTCTTCTTCTCGTTCCTGATGACCGACGGCGGTGCACAGGACTGGGCGCCAATCGTTGGCGGTCTCATCCAGCTTCAGCGAGCCGGACAGTTCGAGGTCACGTTCAGCGTGATGGCCGCCGGCAGCATCATCGCGGTGCTGCCGGTCGCCATCCTCGTCGTGGTGGCCCAGGAAAAGATTGTGAGCGGACTGACCTCCGGAGCACTCAAGGAGTAAGACAATGGCACGAGTTCAACTCGAAGACGTGGTGAAACAGTACGAGGACGTCACGGCGGTCGACAACATGAACCTCGACATCAGGGACGGCGAGTTCGTCGTCCTCGTCGGTCCGTCGGGGTGTGGCAAGTCCACGACCATGGAGACGGTCGCCGGGCTGACGAAGCCGACGAGCGGCACCGTCCGCATCGGCGACCGCGACGTGACGAATCTCCCGCCGAAGGACCGGGGCATCTCGATGGTGTTCCAGAACATCGCGCTGTTCCCCCACATGGACGTCCACGACAACATCTCCTTTGGCCTCCGGCTCCGCGACTACGAGCAGTCGGAGATCGACGAGCGCGTCGAGCGCGCCGCGGAGGTCGTCCAGATGGAGGGGATGCTCGACCGTATGCCCGACGAGATGTCCGGCGGCCAGCGCCAGCGCGTCGCCATCGCCCGCGCCATCGTCCGCGAGCCGGAGGTGTTCCTGATGGACGAGCCGCTGGCGAACCTGGACGCCAAACTCCGGGTGACGATGCGGACCGAACTCCAGCGGCTCCAGAAGAACCTCGACACGACAGTCATCTACGTCACGCACAACCAGGCCGAGGCGATGACGATGGCCGACCGCATCGCGGTGCTGAACGCCGGGGAACTCCAGCAGATCGACCCGCCCCTGACCTGCTACAACGAGCCGGCCAACCTGTTCGTCGCGGGGTTCATCGGCTCGCCGTCGATGAACTTCGCGCGCGGCCAGGTGGCCGAGGAGGGGTACGAATCGGTCAACAGCAATATCGCCGTGGAGTTCGACCCGATGGAGGCGAACCTCCAGCCGGGTCAGGCGGTGACTCTCGGCGTCCGTCCGGAGGACGTCTTCCCGGCCGAGGACGCCGGGAAGGCCGAGGCGCCGACCGACCCCATCTCCGTGACGACGGACGTCCTCGAGCCGATGGGCGACGAGATCTTCGTCTACCTGCTGACCGAACCCGACGCCGACGTCGACATCGAGGACCAGGACGCCGACTACCAGGTCCTCATGAGCGTGCCGCCGGATTCGGACGTCCAGGAGAACCAGGAGATGGAGGTGGTGTTCGACCGCTCGAACGTCCACCTGTTCGACACCGACTCCGAGGAGGCTCTCTTGCACGGGCTGATGAACCTCCCCGGTGGCGGCGCCGGCGCCGGACGAATCGAGGCCGGGGGTGACGACTGAGCCATGATCGGGTTCGCCACCTACTTCGCCATCGTGACGGTGCTGTTTTTCTTCTGGGTCTACGGCATCGTCTCGTTCGCGCTGGACCTGAAGAACAAGTACGTCCCGATGGCGCGCCAGTATCTGCGCGGACGTCGGAAACAGAAGGAACAGGCCGAGGAAGAGCGCGAGCGCGAGCAAAAGGAGCGCCAGCTCTACTGACCCCGCTCCCGCTCGTCGGTGACTTCGCGCCGACCGGTTCGAAGGCGTTCGCTCGCCGACCAGGCATCCGACGGACGCCAGCAGGGCCGGCGATGCCCACCTCCCCGTCCGCCACGCCCGTCCGATAAGCGGTGTGGCGATTGGATGCGGAACCAGTCTCCGTGCCGATTCGGAGCCCACGACCGGCGTCAGAACCGGTCGCGCTGGCTGTAGAGATAGCCGGCGACGAGCAGCGACACCCCGACTCCGAGCAGGTCGCCCACGCTCACGAACAGGAGCGCGCCCGCGAGGAGGAAGGCCAGTACCGCGTTCAGCGCCCACTCGCGCCGCCGGTACAGCGCGACGAGCGAGACGCCCTGGCCGACTGCAACGACGACCGCCCCGCTCCCGACCAGCGTCCCCGCCCTCCCGCCGGCGGACAGGAATGCGAGACCGGCAATCGACAGTAGCGCCGCGTCAACGACGGCCAGACCGATAACGATCTTCACCCCCAGCGGCAGCGGATCGGCGCGTTCCTCGCTCATCGTGGGCGCTTCGGCTAGCGGGGGCAAAGCCGTTGTGCGTCCCGGGCGAAACCGCTGCGCGCCCCGGGAGAACCGCTGCGCGTCCCGGATGCGGACGACACACTCGGGAGCGATACCGACCCGGCTGCTGCCGATGCCGTCACGACCCGTCGGCGGCACGCCGCGCCCGGACCTGGGCCCTGCGGGCCGCGTCGCCCCCACGACGCGGCGGCCTGGTCCGGCTTCGAGACCGCCGACAGGCGGAGCGCCATTGTTTACGTGCCGGGGGCGTGCTGTGGCCACCATGCGACTGCGAACCGCGTTGAACGACTACAAGCGGCGGTCGGGGCCCTTTCCGGGGACGGCGCCCACGCACGCCGGGTCGTTGTCGGGCCACGGTGACCGCCTGGTGTACGTGGCCCCGGACGGCGCCATCCGGGACCACTCGGCGGCGCTGTCCGGCCTCCACGGCGTCGACCGCTCCCGGTTCGGCATCGAGACCGAGGACGGCGTCCGCTGGTTCGACGACACCGACCTGGTCCGCCAGCACTACGACGGCGACACGGCGCTCGTCGAGACGGAACACGACGCCGGCGGGTTCATCCTCCACCAGTACGACCTCACGCTCGGGCGCGCCCACGTCACGCACGTGCGACTCCGCGGCGAGGTGCCCGCCGACGCGCGGCTCACCGCCTTCCTCACCTTCGCGCCGGAGGGCCGCGAGACGCAGGTTGGCCGCCTCGTCCACGAGGCCGACGACGGCTCGGTCGTGGAGGTGTTCCACCGCGACGAACATGACTACGTCGCGGCATCGACGGGCATCGACGAGGTGCAGGGGCAGGTGCCAGAGCGGTTCGACGAACTGCTCGGTGAGGCGCCGGTGGCGTTCCCGCGACGCGTCCCGAACCGGAGCTACGAGGCCAGCCACCTCAGCGGCGACGTCGTCGTGAGCGCGCCGCTCGAGCGCGAGGATCACGCCGCGACGACGACGCTCGTGACCCAGCTTTCGGACCACCGCGAGACGACGCGCGAGCAGGCGCTCGCCGACGTGCGCCACGCCGCCCGGAGCCACCGGGCGCCGGCGGACCTCCAGGTGGCCGCGCGCGACCAGGTCGCGGTGGACGCGCCCGACGGCACCCCTCGGATCGACAGTGTCGTGGACGATCTCCGGGCAGTCGCGCTCCTGCGGGCCCCCTCGGGGGCCCGCATCGCCGGCCCGGAGTTCGACCCCTTCTTCGCCAGTTCGGGCGGCTACGGCTACACCTGGTTCCGCGATGACTCCGAGGTCGCGAGCTACCTCCTCGACGCGGGCGAGCGGCTGAGTCTCGAGGTGGACGACGAACTCCTCGCCAGTGCGCGCTTCTACGTGGCCACTCAGACCGCGGACGGCTCCTGGCCACACCGGGCGTGGGCGGTCGACGGGTCGCTCGCGCCCGGGTGGGCACACGGCCGCGTCGAGGGGCGCGCTGACGAGACCGCGGAGTACCAGGCCGACCAGACCGCGAGCGTGGTGGCCTTCCTCGCCGAACTGGTGACCGAGCGCCCGGAGGCGCTCGACGACGCGACCCGCCGGGATGTCGTGGCCGCCATCGAGGACGGCGTCGGGGCGCTCGACGACACCCTCGCGGCCGACGGCCTCCCGGAGCGGTGTCAGAACCTCTGGGAGAATATGGACGGCCGGTTCGTCCACACCGCGGCGACGTCCCTCGAGGCGTACGCGAGGGTCGCGACCGCCCCCCTGTCGGCGGACTTCCGCGAGCACGCCCGCGAGCAGGCGACGCGGGTCCGCTCCGGCCTCGACGAGCTCTGGACCGGCGAGCACTACGCGATGCGGCTCGACCGGGGCGAGGTGGACGACCGGCTGGACGCCGCCTCGCTCGCGCTCGCGAGCGCGTTCGCCGCCTACGACGAGGTAGCCGACCTCGACGGGCGGGCCCTCGACCGGCTCGCCCGGCACCTCGAGGCGACCATCGAGGGCCTCTACCGCGAGGCCGAGGCGGTCGCCGGCCTCGCCCGCTTCGAGGGCGACGACTGGCGGCAGGGCGACCAGTCGGGACCGAAGGTATGGTCGGTCTCGACCGCGTGGGGCGCGGACGCGGCAGCGCGGGCCGCGGTGCTGCTTGCGGCCCACGGCCGCGACGGCGACCCGCTGCTCGAGCGCGCGGCGGACCTGTACGGTCTGCTCTTGCCGGACGGCCCGTTCTGTTCGAACGTGGGCCACCTCGCCGAGCAGGTTTTCGACGACGGGGGGCTCGACAGCGCGACGCCGCTCGGGTGGTCCCACGCGCTCCGACTCCACGCGACGGCCCTACTGGCCGACCACGACGCCCTCCCCGCGGGCACGTAGCCGGCGCGTCCGGAGGCTCCTCCGCGGTGGTCCACGAGATCGTCCGCCTGGACACACCACACGGTCCTGCCTTCTACCGCTACACCGGCGACGACTACGGCGAACTCGAGCGGGCGGACCGCGGCGCCCCCTGGGACGTCGACGGCACCGGCAAGGGCCGGCTGTGGCCCATCTTCACGGGCGACCACATCGTCGTCACCGTCCGGCACCGACGGGGCCGCCGTCGCCGTCGAGAGCCCCGCCGAGCCGGTGTACGTCGAACCGACCGCAGAGGAGTTCGGCGTCCGCGTCGAGGCCTCCGACGGCGAGAACGAGATCGTGGTCGGGGCCGCGACCGATACCGACCTGGAACGTGCCGGTACGACGGTCGAACGGCTGACGCTGTAGCTCCTCGCCCGGGAGCGTCGCCGAACCGGTCTCCCGCGAGGTCGCCCCTCGCTGCCTCGGAACTCCATTCCAACGATTGTTCGATAGCTAAGCTCGCAATACCAGTTATAAATAACAAATTACGCATTTATTTTTATAAATATCAGAATATTATAAAAATGCGGAATCTGTCGGAGGCCGGGCACGTGCCAGTCACAGCAGGGTCTCGAATCGGCGTTACTGTTCCAGTTTCACACAGTCACCGAGGCGACTGGCGTTGAACGTCCGCCGTGAGACTTCCGTCCGGTCGGTGTCCTCGTCGCCCGGAACCCTGTTGCAGTTGTGGGCGCGGTAGCCGAGCAGGTAGTAGGGTTCGTCGCGCCCGTAGCGCTGTTGCAATCGCTGGTGGAGCGAGCGCGGGACGGTCGGTTCCGCCCCGATCTCGTCTTCGAACTCGGGGTCGACCTCGGTGTAGGTCGTCCCGTCCCGATCGAGCCGCTGGGTCAGAACGATCAGTGTTCCCGGACCGGCCGACGTGTCGGCGGCCACGCGTCGCCAGAAGACGCGACCCTCCTCGCCAGCAGCGACGAGCGCGCCGTAGCCGGCGACGCCGACGACGGCACTCCCCCCGAGTGCTTGCAGGAGCCTGCGGCGCTGCACTGTCATAGTCGCCCCAAAGACGACGACTGGAAAGGCGACTTCGATTGCTAAAAGAGCGTTCTGAGCCACCGGCCTGCCACCGTGTGGTCGCGTCCTCCCGGCTGACTCGGCGTAGTGGCCGTGCCCTGCCCCGCTCACTCCTCGAGTTCGCCGAGACAGTTCCAGCAGTGGGTCATCCCGGCGGGGTTGCGCGACCCGCAGGCTGCACAGGCAGAGACGGCCGCGGCCGTGTCCCCGTCCATCGACCGGCCGGCGTCGAACCGTGCCTCCCGGGCCCGCTTCCGGCGCGCCTCCTCGACCAGGGCGTCGTCTCGGAGCCACATCAGCCCGCGCCACAGCCCCAGGAACAGCAGGGTCGGCACCAGCGACATCGCGAGCGACGCCATGAGGGCCAGTTTCGGAGGCAGCACGACAGTCGGAGTTGGGAGCCTCATCGTATTCGTCCTGTCGCCTAATCTCTTTGGTGGTGTGCGAACACGCAGCCCCCGTCTGGTCGTTCCAGCGTGAGGGGTACAGTAGTGCGAGGCGAACGCCCGCGGCTTCAGCCGTGGGAGGAAGTCGACAGACGGTTCGGTTGTCCTGTAGCCGGAAAGAACAACCCGAAATCCCCCGCAATTCCCATCTGTACTGTTGGTTTCACGGAGTGCACGCGTCGAGCCAGTGTGCTGTTGACGCGACCCCGGACGTCCGGGTGAGAGTGGAGGGTGCCGCGTGCTCGGCGTTCTCGCGGCGGGGGGGCGACGTATCACCGCTCCTCGGGTCGGCGGTCACCCCGGGCCGGACGCGGCTCAGAGCCGGTAGATCCGCGCCTCGAACGGGCGGAGGTCGAGGCGGTCGGGCGCCGTGGGGACGTCGTCGTAGTTCGCGAGGACCAGGCCCGCGTCGGCGTGGAGTTCGGGCAGGCCGACCGTCGTGTACTCGTCGTCGAAGTTCAGGACCACGAGCAGACACTCGTGGTCGAGCCGTCGGGTGTAGGCGTAGATGTCCTCGTGGTTGGGCAGGAGCAGTTCGTACTCGCCGTAGACGAGCACGTCCGAACCGGTCCGCAACTCGATGAGTCGCCGGTAGTAGTTCAGGACGGACGCCGGGTTCGCGCGCTGGCGCTCGACGTTGATGACCTCGTGGTTGGGGTTGGCCGGGAGCCACGGGTCGCCGTCGGTGAAGCCGGCGTGCTCGCCGTCGGTCCACTGCATCGGCGTCCGCGCGTTGTCGCGCGTCCGGTGTTCGACGAGGTCGCGGACCTCGCTGTAGTCGGTGATGCCGCGCTCGGCCATCAGCCGCTTGACGTTCTGGATGGTGTCGACGTCCCGGAGCGCGTCCAGGCTCTCGAAGGGGCAGTTGGTCATCCCGAGTTCCTGCCCCTGGTAGACGAAGGGGGTGCCCCGCAGAGTGAGCAGCAGGGTCGCGAGCATCGTTGCGGACTCGTGGCGGAACCGCTCGTCGTCGCCGAACCGCGAGACGACGCGTGGCTGGTCGTGGTTCTCGAAGAACAGCGTCGGCCAGCCGCCGTCGGCCAGCCCTGCCTGCCAGGCGCTCAACAGCGCCTTCAGGTCCGGGAGCGACCAGTCGCCCACCGTCCACCGGCCGGACTCGCCGAAGTCGAGCCGCATGTGGTCGAAGTTGAATACCATGTCAAGCGGGCCGTCCGGCCCTGCGTACGTCATCGCCTGCTGGATGGAGACCTCGGGCATCTCGCCGATGGCCAGGGCGTCGTACCGGGAGAACACCCGCTCGTCCAGCTCCGCCAGGTACTCCCGCACGTGCGGGCCGTTGACGAAGTGCTCGCGGCCGACCCAGTCGAACCGGGGATTCCCGTCCGGGAGGTCCGCGGGTTTCGAGATGAGGTTGATGACGTCGAGCCGGAAGCCGTCGATGCCCTTCTCGAGCCACCACTCCATCAGCTCGTGGATCTCCTCGCGGACCGCCGGGTTCGCCCAGTTGAGGTCCGGCTGGCGCTCGTGGTAGAGGTGGAGGTAGTACTCGCCACGCTCGTCGTCCCAGGCCCACGCCGAGCCGCCGAAGTGCGACTCCCAGTTGTTCGGCGGTCGGCGGTCGATCGGCCCGGGGCTGTCGGTCGCTCCAGTCGCCGGCGTGCCGGCCTCCCAGATGTAGTAGTCGCCGAGCCGTCCGTCTGGGTTCCGCCGCGACTCGCGGAACCAGTGGTGCTCGTCGGAGGTGTGGTTCACCGCGAGATCCATCACCAGGCGGACGTCGCGGTCGTGGAGTTCCGCGAGGAGCCGCTCCCAGTCGTCCATCGATCCGAACCGGTCGTGGATGGCGCGGTAGTTCGAGATGTCGTAGCCGTTGTCCACCCCCGGTGACTCGTAGACGGGGTTGAGCCAGACGACGTCGACGCCGAGGGACTCGAGGTAGTCCAGCCGCTCTAAGATACCCGCGAGGTCGCCGATGCCGTCGCCGTCGGTATCGTTGAAACTCCACGGATAGATCTGGTAGATGACGGCCTCCTTCCACCAGGCGCGGTCGAGGTCGTCGGCTGCCTGTGTCCCCGTCATCATCGCTCGTAGACGCGTGCCTCGAACGGTCGCAGCGCCGTCGCGTCGCCGTCCGTGCCCGTCGCGTCGCCGTAGTTGCTGATGATGCAGTCCGCGCCCGCGAGGCCGAGGTCGGCGTCGACGGCTATTCGCTCGGGCTCGAAGTTGAGCAGGACGAGGCGCTCTGCGTCCTCGTCCGCGAGCGTCCGGGCGTATGCGAACACGGCTTCGTCCTCCGGCAGCAGGAGGTCGTACTCGCCGTAGACGAGCACGTCCGACGCGTGGCGCAACTCGACGAGCCGCCGGTAGTACTCGAGGATGGAGCGGTCCGCCGAGCGCTCGCGCTCGACGTTGATCGTCTCGTGGTTGGGATTGACCGGGAGCCACGGGTCGCCGTCGGTGAAGCCGGCGTGCTCGCCGTCGGTCCACTGCATCGGCGTCCGCGCGTTGTCGCGCGAGCGGTAGCGGACCAGCTCCTTCACCTCCTCGAACCCGTCGATCTCGCCCGCCTCCACGGCGGCGCGGACCCGCCCGACCGTCTGGGCGTCCTCCTTCTCCTCGAGGCTCTCGAAGGGGTAGTTCGTCATGCCGATCTCCTCACCCTGGTAGACGAAGGGCGTCCCGCGCAGGGTGAGCAGCAGGGTCGCGAGCATCGTCGCGGACTCGTATCGGTACTCGTCGTCGTCGCCGAACCGCGAGACGATGCGCGGCTGGTCGTGGTTGCCCAGGTAGACGGCGTTCCAGCCGTCGCCCAGCCCGGTCTGCCACCGGGTGACGATCTCCTTGAGCTCCGTCAGGTCCCAGTCGCGTATCTGCCACCAGCCCTCCTCCTCGTGGTGGTCGATCGAGACGTGGTCGAAGTGGAACACCATGTCCAGCGGGCCGTCCGGGCCGGTGTGGCGGCGGGCCTGGGGCAGGTCCACCTCGGCCATCTCGCCGACGGTCATCGTGTCGTAGTCGCCGTAGGTTTCCGCGCGCATCTCCGTGAGGAACTCGTCGAGCCGCGGGCCGTCTGAACAGTAGCCCATCGCGGGCCAGTCGCGGTCCGGGTCGTCGTCGGGGAAGTCCTGGGGCTTCGAGATGAGGTTGATGACGTCGAGCCGGAAGCCGTCGATGCCCTTCTCGAGCCACCAGCGCATCATCTCGTAGACGTCCTCGCGCATCTGCTCGGTCTCCCAGTCGAGGTCCGGCTGGTGCTCGTCGAACAGGTGGAGGTAGTACTGGCCGACCTCGTCGTCCCAGGCCCATGCCGAGCCGCCGAACCCGGACTCCCAGTTGTTCGGGGGCCGGCGGTCGGCCGGCCCGGGGCTGTTGGTCGCGCCTGTCGCCGGCGCACCGTCCTTCCAGATGTAGTAGTCGCCGTACTCGCCGTCCGGATCCTCGCGGGAGGCGACGAACCACTCGTGTTCGTCGGAGGTGTGGTTGACGACGAGGTCCATGATGAGGCGCATCCCGCGGTCGTGGAGTTCCGCGAGGAGCCGCTCCCAGTCGGCGAGCGTGCCGTACTCCTCGCGGATGGCGCGGTAGTCGCGGACGTCGTACCCGTCGTCGTGGTGCGGGGAGTCGTAGACGGGGTTGAGCCAGACGACGTCGACGCCGAGGTACTCGAGGTGGTCCAGCCGCTCTAGGATGCCGGGGATGTCGCCGACGCCGTCCCCGTCGGTGTCGTTGAAGCTCTGGGGGTAGATCTGGTAGACGACGGCTTCCTTCCACCAGGCGCGTTCCTGTGTCATGCTGTGAGGGAGCTGTGTGATGTGGTCCGTCTGCGGTACTAAATCGCCCGATTATCGATCGTCACCCGAGTCCCGGTCATCGAGCGCATCGCGGGGTGTGGCGAGGCGCGCGGCGAGGGAGCGTCGCGGCGTGGCCCGGAGGCGCGCGGCCACGACGACTCGCCGGCCGTTGTCACCGGTTCGTGACCTCCGAGTATAACGGTTGTGGCATCTCTTTTTCAGTCTCGAGTAAACGTTTTAGTGTCCGGCGGTTCTTGCCGGAGACATGACCGTGGAAGTCGAACTCGAGGGGACGCTCGTGGCCCGGGCCGGCGCCCGTCGGGTGCGGGTGCCGCTGGGGGAGGCCGCGACCGTTGTGGACGTCGTCGCGGCGCTCTCGGAGGAGTACGGACCCCAGGTCCGACCGGCTATCCTCGAGGGGGGACAACTCCGGGCGGACACCGTCGCCGTCCGGGCGTCGCCGGACCGCGAGCGGCTCTCCTCGGACAGCCGCGTCGAACCCGGTGACACCGTCCGCTTCCGCGTCCGGGCCTGACCGTCACCGGGGGACGTCGGGCCCCCGGTCGTCGAGTCCAGGGGTCGAGTCCTGGAGAAGGTCGGGCGCATCACCGAGGAACATCCAGCCCAGCGATCTACGAATAATCAATTTGTTCTTCTTATCTATATCTAAAAACTAAATTCGATACGTTATTTAGATTATAACAGAAAAATGCGGGATAGCGAGAGGTATCGAATTCGACCGATTGGCTGCATCGCTGCTGGCCGCGAGCAGACGGGCCGACGGCGGCGAGATCACCCGCCACATCGACGCCGCCATCGACGCTCTCATCGACGCCGCCATCGACGCTCTCATCGACGCCGCCATCGACGCCCTCATCGACCTCGCCGTCCGGAACCGTGACCGCGAGGCGCCGGCAGCCGCGTGTCGTCGTCGAGTCTCCGCTTCGTTATGATTTTGACTCGGTGGCGAGTGGTCCCGGTATGGCTGACGACGAGCCGCGGGTGGGGTTCCTCCACGACGGGCCTCTCACGACGGAGCAGCAGGCGGCCCGCGCGTGGCTGGACGAGCGGACCGACGCCGCGGCGGTCGGGCTGTCGGACCTCGCGGCGTCCGGGTCGAGCGACTCGTTCGCGACCGACCACGACGCGTTCGACGTCCTGTGGTGGCACCGCGACGCGCCGCTCGACGACGGGGCCCTCGCGGCGGCGCGTGACGCCATCGTCGCGTTCCTCGAATCCGGCGGCGGACTGTTGCTCACGCTCCGAGCGATGTCGGCGGTCACGGCCCTCGGAATCGAGTCCGTGGCGCCGGACGCCGTCGGCACCGAGAGCGTGGCCGAGCCGACGGGCGTGCTCTGGCGGCGCCTGTACGACGACCACCCGGCGGTAGCCGACCTCGACGGGCTACGCCACCCCGTCTGCGACCGGGGGGCCGTGCCGACGGCCCACTACGAATCGGTCGTCCCGGCGAGCGGCGAGGTGCTCGCCGGGGCCGTCCGGGGCGAACAGGACGTCCCCGACCGGATGACCGTCGCGGCCTGGAACCACGGCCCCGGGGGCGTCATCGGCGTCGGGGCGCCGCTGGCCTTCCACGAACCGGCCGCCGACTGGGTGTCGGAGGCGCGCTCGGCGCTGGCCGCGGGCTGCCTGTCGGCGCTCGCGGACGGCGACAGACAGCCGGCGCGGCCGAAGGACGCCGCGGCGTTCCGGGCGATGCGCGACCGGTTCGCCGACGACCACCACCGCCCGGGGTATCACTTCACGCCGCCAGCCAACTGGCTCAACGACCCGAACGGGCTCATCCGGTGGAACGGCCGGTACCACGTCTTCTACCAGTACAACCCCGCCGGCCCGTTCCACAACACCATCCACTGGGGCCACGCTGTCAGCGACGATCTGCTCCACTGGGCGGACGAGCCGGTGGCGCTGTCGCCGTCGCCGGACGGCCCGGACCGCGACGGCTGCTGGTCGGGCTGTGCGGTCACGAAGGACGGCCGCGCGACGGTCCTCTACACCGGCGGCAACGGCCGCTGGCAACTGCCCTGTCTGGCGACCAGCGAAGATCCGAACCTGTGTTCGTGGAGCAAACACGAGGGCAACCCCGTCATCGAGGCGCCGCCCGACGACCTCGACCTGCTGACGACCGAGCACTGGGCCGCCGAGTTCCGCGACCACAGCATCTGGCGGGACGGCGGGACCTGGTATCAGATAATCGGGAGCGGCGTCACCGACGGCGGCGGCGCGGCGCTGCTGTATACCTCCGACGACCTGAAGGACTGGGCGTACGAGGGGCCGCTCCTGCTCGGTGACGAGGGACACGGGACGGTCTGGGAGTGCCCGGAGGTACTCGACTTCGGCGACCGCCAGTTGTTGCACGTCTCGAACTACGAGGAGGTCGTCTACTACCTCGGTGCCGTCCGCGACGGCGAGTTCACGGTCGACCACCGGGGCTTGCTCGACCACGGGGATTTCTACGCGCCACAGTCGCTGGCCGACGGCGCCCGCTACGTCACCTGGGGCTGGCTCCCCGAGACCCGCGAGGTCGGCGACCAGTGGAACGCTGGCTGGTCGGGCGCGCTGTCGCTGCCCCGCGTCCTCGAGGTCGGCCCGGACGGCCGGCTCCGACAGCGCCCGGCCGCGGAGGTGACGGGACTCCGCGAGCGCGAACTCGCGGCGACGGTCCCCGGAACGCTCGCCTCCGACGAGCGCCACCGCCTCGACGCGAGCGGCCGGGCGCTGGAGATCGATCTCACGGTCGCGCTCGACGACGCCGAGGCGTTCGAGCTGTCCGTACTGGAGTCGCCCGCCCGCGAGGAACGAACGGTCGTCCGATACACGCGCGAGGGCGAACTGCTCGTGGACCGCGGGGCCGCGAGCGCCGCCAACGAGGGCGCGGCCGACACCCAGCGGATGGCCGTCCCCCCGCACGACGAACCACTCGAGTTGCGGGCGTTCGTCGACGGGTCGGTCGTCGAACTCTACGCCAACGAGCGCCACTGCCTGACCACCCGCGTCTATCCGAGCCGGACCGACAGCACCGGCGTCTCCGTCGCCGCCGAGGGGGGGCGGGCGACGCTTCCCTCGTTCGCCGTCTGGGAACTCGAGGACGACGTCGCCCGCTCGGACGTCGTCACGTCCGCGTGTGGCACGCCGGAGTGACCCGGCGCGCGCTGTCGGTCGCCGGCCCCCGAGCGCGATGGGGTCGGCGCCCAGCGCGACGACGTACAGCGGCATCAACAGCGACGCGCCCCGAGCGCGCTCGGTCCGACTCCCCAGGCGAGGAGCCATCGTTCCGACGTCGTGACAGGTAATTAACTCGGTTTCTGATAAATACTTCGACAGATTCGCCGGAGATTTTTGTTCGGGCCACGCGTGATGTGCCGTATGGACCCGGGAGAAAATATCGATTCTGGCATTCTCGTCGCCGGGGAGACGCTCGTGGACTTTCTCCCCGACCGCGAAGGTGACCTGGCTGCCGTCGAACGGTTCACTCGCCGGGCCGGCGGCGCGCCGGCGAACGTCGCCGTAGGACTCGCTCGACTCGACCGGACGCCGTGGTTCTGGACGCGCGTCGGGGCCGACCCCTTCGGCGAGTTCCTCGCCGCGACGCTCACCGAGGAGGGCCTCCCCGACCGGTTCGTCGAGCGCGACCCCGACGCCCGGACGACGCTCGCGTTCGTGGCTCGCGACGGCGAGGAGAACAGCTTCACCTTCTACCGCGATGGGACCGCGGACACGCGACTCGAGGCGGGGTCGGTCCCGGACGCGACGCTCGCGGACGTCGAGTGGGTGTACGTCGGCGGGGTGATGCTCGCGAGCGACCCGGGCCGGTCGGCGACCCGCTCGCTCGTCGGCCGCGCGAACGAGCACGACTGCACCGTCGTGTTCGACCCCAACGCGCGCCCGGAACTGTGGACGCCCGGCGAGTTCGAGCGCCTCGTCGGGGACGTCCTCGCGGACGTGGGCGTCGTGAAGGCCACGCCGGACGACCTGCGCGCCGCGGGGTTCGAAGGCGAGGTCGAGGCCCTGGCCGACGCCGTCCTCGACGCCGGGCCACACACGGTGCTGTTGACGATGGGGGCAGAGGGGTCGTTCGCGCGGTCGGCGGCCGCGGCGCCAGGGGGCGCGGCGACGGCGACTCACGCCGGCTATCCCGTCGACCCGGTCGACACGACCGGCGCCGGCGACGCGTTCACCGCGGGCGCGCTCGCGACGCTCGCCGACGGCGAGCGTGACCTCGAGACCGTCCTCGGGTTCGCCAACGCGGTCGCGGCCGTCACGACCACGGCGACAGGCGCGATGACGGCCCTGCCCGACCGGGCCGCCGTCCGAGAGTTTCGGCGGGAGCGCCGAGCGTAGCCATCCGGCCGGTCAGTTCCCGACGCGTTGGTTCCGGGCGGCGGTGGGGCCCCCGTCTGCCCGTGCGTCGTCGCCCTCGTCCTCGCCGTCTTCGCGGCGGTAGTAGCCGCCCTCGGCCTGCTCGCGCGCGGCGGCGAACGACTGCGTCGTCAGCGGTTCGTGGGGCAGCGGCAGGTGTCCGTGGTCGAGCGTGTCGACGATTCGGGTGCGCCGCCCGTCGAGGGCCAGGCGAACCGTCGGAGCGAGCGTGCCGCCGAACCGCCGCAACTGCTCGTGCTCCGGGAGCAGCGCCACGTCGTCGAGTGAGGGGCGTTCGTAGTCGAAGTAGTTGAAGAAACTCGTGACGAGGACGTCCTCCTGATGAGGGTACGCGAGCCAGGAGTACGCCTGGAACGGGGCGTTCGCGGGGTTCGTGAGCACGAGCCCCGACCCGTTGAGCGGCTGGTAGTCGCCGTGCAGTGAGTCGGCCACGAACCCGTAGAGCGCGTCGAGCCCCTCGAGGCCGGGGGCGAACGTGTGGTGGTGGCTGGAGATAAAGAGGTAGTAAGTGCCGTCCGCGACGATGACGTGTGGTCGTTCCAGTTCCTGGTTCACGCAGACCGAGTCGAGCAGCGGCGGCCGCGGCTCGAACGCGGTCGGGTCGCCGGTCGGGGAGTCGGCGATGCCCACGGCGCCGTTGAACTCCTGCTGGGCCGGGTCGCCGCCGCAGGCGTCGCTCCCTCCGGGGACGGGCGTGTTCGCCTCGAAGAGCAGATGCGTCTGCCCCGTCGCGGGGTCCTCGAAGAACCACGGGTCGCGGAAGGTGTAGATCATCCCCCGGCTCTGGACCTCGGTCTCGTAGTACTCCCCGTTCGGCTCCAGCAGGACCGAGTGGTCCCACGGCCCCTCGATGGCGAACCCGTCGTCGGTATCCACGCGGCCGCCGGCCGCCATCGCGATGCGCTGGGTGTAGGTCAACTCCGGCTCGTCGCACCGGCCGGCGGCGGTGTAGTAGACGTAGACGTCGCCGCCGTCGTAGAGTGAACAGCCGGCCCACTGGCGCGACCCGAGCGCGCCGCCGTCGAAGACGGGCCCGCCGTCGTGCCAGGTTTCGCCGTCCGCGGAGTAGAAGTACCGGATGGTCGCGACGTCGTGGCGCTTGCCCGGCAGCATGTCCGACGGAGCCGTCAGCGCGAAGATGACCCGATAGCCGTCGACCGACGCGACCGTCTCGTCGCGCTCGCGCAGCAGCCAGGTGTCCCAGAGGTGGTAGTCGTCGCTGACCTTCGAGTCGGGCTGGTAGATGATGGGCGCGACGACGTCGTCGTGCCGCTCGATACCGGCGGCCTGTTCGCGCGTCCAGGTGGCCGTCTCCTGTGTTCGGCGTCCCGATTCGGGCCCGTCCATACTGGCGAACTGTGACGGCGACATGAAAGGTTCCCGGTTTTTCACTCGGAGCCGAGTTATCTATCGCTCATAACTGTCGGGCCTAATCGACGACGCGCGCCTCAGGCCGCCCTGACGAAGGTGACGGGACAGGGCGCGTCGAGCATGACCTCCTGTGCGGTCGAGCCGAAGACGGCCTTCCCGATGGGGGTCCGGTCGTGCCCGCCGACCAGCAGCAGGTCGGCGTCGGTCTCCTCGGCGATGTCGACCAGTCGCTCGCTCTGGTCGGTGTCGCCGTCGCTGAGTCGGCTCCGGACCTGGACGTCGAGGTCGAGGTCGGCCTCCGTCAGGGTGTCAGCGAGTTCGCGGACGTCCGTACGTCGCGCCGCGACCGTCTCCGGCGTCACCTCGCTGTCCGGGTCGGCGTTCAGGAGGCCACGGATCGTCTCGTACTCGTCTTTCGTGTGGATACGGGCCAGCACGACGGTCGCTTCGGCCGGGCCGGCGATGTCGGCGGCGGCCTTCGCGAGGTCAGCGTCGGCGTTCGTCTGTGTTCCATCGACCGCGAGAACGACTGTTTCCAGGCTCATACTTGTCCGTAGGGGAATGCCCCTCTTGAGTGTTGTGGTAGTTTACTCGATAATGAATTAATACTTCATCCATTCATGTCCGGGGGTGTCTCCCGGCCGACCGCCAGTTCGGCCGCCTCGATGTCCTCGAACGCCGCCGCCTGCCCGCCGACGTCTATCTTGTCGTCGACCGTCTCGACGGTCAGAGAGGCGGTCGCCTGATTGCGGCCGACGGCCACGTCGACGATTTCGCCCTGGACGGTCCGGCGCTCGCCGGTCTCCACGTCCCGGCCCCTGACCGTCACGTACAGCGGTCTCTCTGCTTCGATCAGCTCGGTGACACAGCGCCGGATAGATGCGTATCGACGGGGGAACTCCAGCTCCCTCGACTGGTCGAGCAGCGTCGTCGCCGACTCCCAGACGACCGTGTTGAGAAAGCCCGAGACGAGAAAGCCGAGCTCCGAGCGGTTGAAGATGACGCCGTAGCGTTCGCTGCCGTTCCCGACGGCCTCGTGAGTGGTGTAGACGGAGTACTCGCCGTCGGCGACCGCGACCACCGGCGTCGTGCGCCCCCGACGGGCCCGGACCGCCGTCGCCACCCGGGCGTAATCGTACGTCTCGGGGTCGGGCACGTCCTCGGCGGGCGCCACCAGCAGGTCGATGCCGACGCCGGCGTCCCGGCGCGCACGGAGTTCGTCTTCGAACCGCGCGAGCAGATCCGGCGTCAGCGAGACGACCAGTTCGTACTCGGCCGCCGTGATGACGTCCTCCAGATACCGGAGGATGGTCCGCCGGGAGGTGACGAGCGAGACCGCCTCGGTGCCACGGCTCGGGGCCGTATAACGCCGCTCCAGGGCCTCGATGAGGTCGTCGAGCCGCGTCTGGACGTTTCCGAAGGCGTCCTCGGGGTCGACTGCCCGCACCTGCATAGGCCGAGATTCGCGGATCTCCACGAAGCCGTTCTCCGCGAGGCTCCGGACGGTGTCGTACACCCGCGGCTGCGGGATGTCGGTTCGATCTGCGATCTCGGAGGCGGTCAGTTCCCCGTGCTCCAGCACCGTGATGTAGGCCTCGATCTCGTACTCTCCGAAGTCGAACTGCGCCCCGACGGCGGCGAGCGCCCGCTCGAGGTCGTCGTCAGTCATATGCCGGATTCACACACCAGGGGGGTAAAATAGCCCGCCACTGTGGTCGGCGCCGGGACAGCCATCCGTCGGGCCCGCACTCAGGCATCATCGACGCGGATGGCGCGGACGAGCGAGTAGATGGGGACGCCGTCGACGGTATCGAGGCCCTGTTTGTCGACGAGGACGACGCCGGCGACGGGGTCGCCGCCGTGCTTGCGGATGGCGTCGACGGTCTCGGTCATGGTGGTGCCGCTGGTGATGGTGTCGTCGACGACGTAGCACTCGCGGTCGCGGATGTCGGCGAAGTTCCGCGAGAAACTGCCCTGGAGCCCCTCCATGTCGCCCTCCTCCCACTGGTGCTTGCGCGGCGCGTAGGCCGCCACGTCCGTGTCGAGTTCCTGGGCAACGACGGTCGCGAGCGGCCCCCCGGCCTTCTCGATACCGACCGTCAGGTCGACCGCCTCGCCCTGCTTCGAGAGGAGGTCGGCCATCGCGCGTCCGACGTAGGTCAACCGGGCCGAATCACGGCCCAGGGCGCTCCAGTCGACGTGGATGTCGTGCGGTCCGGCGGCGTCGTCCGACTGGGTGGTCGTCGGGCCGTTATCGCGGCCGTTGCGCTCGACGAGCCAGCTCGCGGTTTCGCGTGAGACGTTGAGTTCGTCGGCGATTTCGCCGCGGGAGAAGCCCTGATCGGCCAGCTCGCGTGCGCTCTCGATGAGGTCGTCGACGTTCTTCATGGGGTCTCGAACTCCACGGCGGTCTTGAGCCTCGTGTCCGGGTCGAACGCGGCCTCGAACCCGGAGAGCGGTGCCACCTCGACCACGTACCTGTCGATGAACCCTTCCGGGAGCGTCTCGAGGCGGTCGACCGCTGCCTCGAAGTGCGAGCGCCCGGAGTTGACGCTCCCCACCAGCGCCTTGTTGTTCATCACGATGTCCTCGTGGAAGCGCCCGCCGTCGAAACTGAACTCCCAGGGTTCGGGCACACCCAGCAGCGCCGCCACGCCGCCGGACGCGAGCGGTTCGATGCACTCGACGGCGTGTTTCGCGTGACCGGTCGCCTCGTACACCAGATCGACCGGCTCGTGGCGGTCGGCGATCTCCGGGACCGGCGTCTCCCGGCTGTCGACGTAGGTCGCGTCCAGCCACTCGAGCAGGTCGACGGTCGGGTCCGACCGGTCGGACCGACCCAGGCAGTAGAGGTCCATCTCGGGGACGAGCATCGCCACGGTCAGCAGGCCGAGCGAGCCGTTGCCGAGCACCAGCGCGGTCTCGGGTTCCCACGTGAACGACGAGCGCGAGGCGTACGCCAGTTCCAGGGCCTTCTCCGAGACGCTGATGGGTTCCGCCAGGAAGCCCCACTCCGCCAGCGACGCGGGCATCGACACGAGGTACTCCGCGGGGCTGGTGAAGTACTCGCTCATGAACCCGTGGGCGCCGTCGATGCCGCGCTCGACGGTCGCGTCGGGCGGGGCCATGTCGGCCTCGCCGCGCTCGAAGTACTCGTTGGGGCCCTCCGGCGGCGGCCGCCGGACCGTCGGCACCACGACGTCGCCCTGCTCGAACGCGGTCGTCGTCGGGTCCTCGACGACGCCGACGGCCTCGTGGCCCAGGATCAGGTGGTCCTCGCCGGCGGGCAGGCTGCCGTGACCGCCCTCGATGACCTCGTGGTCGGTGCCGTCGACGCCGACCCGGAGCGTCCGGACCAGCACCTCTCCGGGGTCTGGTTCGGGGCGGG
>JBDGSA010000197.1:0-36190 GCA_042217755.1 Haloglomus sp.
TCTCGACCCATCCCGGAGGAAGTAAGCACCGCAACCGAGCGACCACAGGGAGCGACGTGAGGAGCGCAACGACTCCCGGAGTTCTCGCGAGCGAAGCGAGCGAGAGGTCGTCAGAGCGTGCTCTGACGGACGGTCGAGAGCGCGAGGGCTTCGTGGCTGTTCCTGAAGTTGCTATCGCCGTGAGAGAGCGCGAGGGCTTCGTGGCTGTTCCTGAAGTTGCTATCGCCGTGAGAGAGCGCGAGGGCTTCGTGGCTGTTCCTGGCGTCGCTGTCACCGTGAGAGAGCGGAGGGCTTCGGAGAAGTCCCCGTCGTCGGCAGAGTCTTGAGAGAGTGCGAGGGCTTCGAAGCTCTCTCTGTCGTCACAGTTGTCCTGAAAGAACGCGATGGCTTCGTAGACGGTCCGGTCGTCGCTGTTGTCGTCAGCATGAGGGAGCGAGGACTTCGGAGGTGAATCGGCCGTTCCCACGCTGTCGTCATGAGTCACGACGTACGGCCGACGAACCGCAAGCCAATTCCCCAGCCGTCCCACATCAACGGGCATGAGCAACTACTACGTCCGGATGGAGGCCGCGTGGCTCGTGCGCGACGTCGAGGATTCGAACGACGCCATCGGGGTCGCCATCAGCGAGGCCGGAAAGCGCCTCAACGAGGCCGACCTCGAGTACGTCGACATGAACGTGGGCGCGACGGGCTGTCCCTACTGCGGGGAGACCCTCGACTCGGTGTTCGTCGCGGCCGACACCGCCCTCGTGGGGCTGGCCCTGGAGATGGAGATCTTCGACGCCGAGTCCGAGGAACACGCCAGCCGCATCGCCACCAGCGAGGTCGGGGGCGCACTCCGGAACGTCCCGCTGAAGGTCATCGAGGTCGTGGAGACCGAGGACGAAGAGGAGTCGCCGGCCTGATGCTGATGCGGCGGGCTCGATCCGCGACCCGCATCCCACGACCTACGACGCGAGGTGCTACTCCTCGTCGACGAGATCGCGAACGGCGGCCGCGAAGGCGTCGTGGTTCAGTTCTCCCGCCCGGTCGCCGGTCTCGGCGTCGAGACGCTCCAGTCGCTCCACCAGCTCCTGGTACTCCGTCGACTCGGCGAGTTCCGCCTCGCTCATCTCCATCTCCAGCACCGCCCGCTTCTCGGCGAGCGCGAACTGTTCGCGGACGCCCGCCTCGTATTCCTCGAGAGAGACCAGCTGTTCTACCGTCTCGACGAGATCGTCTTTCGTGACGGGCTTCGTGAGGTAGGCGTCGAACCCCATGTCCACGATGTCCAGGTTCGGGTCGACGGCGGTCACCATCGCGACCCGTGGGTCGAGCCCCCGCTCGTGGATGGCATCGAGCACCTCGTCGCCGGAGAGCTGTGGCATCCGGCGGTCGAGCAGGACCACGTCCACCTCCTCGTCGATCGCCTCGAGCGCCTCCGCCCCCCCCTTCGCCGTCCGGATGTCGTACTCGTCCTCGAGCCAGAGGGCGTAGGCCTCGACGATGTTCGGTTCGTCGTCGACGACGAGCACCGTCGTCATCGACGAGCGACCCCCACGCGACGACCCCGAGCGATAATTGGCATTGGTAGAGTGTGCTCTACCAGCGACATTAAACCTTCTCTCGGTGTCACGTCTTGGGAATGCAAGAGCCGGTGCTCCCCGGCTGACAGATCGGGCCGTCGTCGTTCCGGTGCCGGCTCACGCTGGCTTGACAGCGGTGACGCCGGCCGCGTCGGCACCACTCCGACAGGTGTAAGCGCCTCGCCTCGCGAGCACACGCTATGACAGACGGGGCCGTCGCCGGAGGCGCCGGAGACGCCGACGACGCCGGGGACGAACACGCCGGCAGCGTCCGCGTCGTCGGGACCGCCCACGTCTCCCAGGAGAGCGTCGACGAGGTCGAACGCGTCATCGAGGAGGACCGTCCGGACGTGGTCGCCGTCGAACTCGACGAAGGGCGGTTCCGCCAGCTGAAAGGCGAGACACCCGAGGACCTCGACGCCGCGGACCTGCTCGAGGGGAACACCGTCTTCCAGTTCCTCGCCTACTGGATGCTCTCGTACGTCCAGACCCGGCTGGGAGATCGCTTCAACGTCCGGCCCGGGGCGGAGATGCTCGCGGCCGTCGAGACGAGCGAAGCGCTCGGCATCGACGTCGCGCTGGTGGATCGTGACATCCAGGTGACAATCCAGCGATTCTGGGCGCGCCTCTCGGGGCTGGAGAAGCTGCGACTGCTCGGCGGGCTGGCGTTCGGCGTCGCCGACCCGATGGCGGTCGGGCTCGGCGTCGGCCTGACCGTCGGGCTGTTCACCGCGCTCATCGCCGGGGTAGTCGGCGGCGCGCCGCTCGTTCCGCCCGGGGCGCCGCTCCCGGGCGTCGTCGACGCCCTGCTGGCCGGTGCGCTCGTCGGGCTGGGCGTCTCCGTCCTGCTCGGCGTCGCCCTGCGGCTGACCGCACCCGAGGGACAAGAGGACATCGAAGAGTTCGACCCGGAGCAACTGACGGACACCGACGTAGTGACGGCGATGATGGAGGAGTTCCGCCGGTTCTCACCGGGCGGCGCCGAGGCGCTCATCGACGAGCGCGACGCCTACATCGCCCACGAACTCGTCCGACTGCGTGACGCCGGCAACCGCGTCGTCGCCGTCGTCGGTGCCGGCCACCGGGAGGGCATCGAGCGCTATCTGGAACAGCCCGACGCTCTGCCGCCGATGGAGGACCTCGTGGGGCGGCAGCAGTCTTCCCGGTTCTCGCCGTACAAGCTGTTCGGCTACCTGTTCACGCTCGGCTTCCTGGCCTTCTTCGTCCTGCTGGCCATCGCGGCGGCGACGGGCGTCCCGGGGGCGTCGAGCGAACTGCTCGTCCGCCTGTTCGTCGCCTGGTTCCTCGTCAACGGCATCCTGTCGTTCGCCCTCGCGAAGCTCGCGGGCGCCCACTGGTCCAGCGCGACCGTCGGCGGCGCCGTAGCCTGGCTCACCTCGATCAATCCGCTGCTGGCGCCGGGCTGGTTCGCCGGCTACGTCGAACTCCGCTACCTGACGGTGAACGTCGCCGACATCGGGGACCTGAACGAACTGCTCGACGACACGGAGACGCCCATCCCCCAGCTCCTCGGGCAGATGCTCGACGTGCCGTTGTTCCGGCTTATCGTCATCGTCGCCGCCACCAACATCGGGTCGTTCGTCGGCAGCCTCCTCTTTGCGACGGTGCTCATCCCGTATCTCTTCGCCGAAGTCGGCGGGACCGACGAGATCGTCCGCCTGATGCTCGCCGGGGCGCGAAACAGCGTCGATCTCCTCCTGGGGGGAGTGCTGTGAGCCGACCCGGGACGCGATCTAGCGGCGGAATCTCTTTCAGCAGCCGCGAGACGCGCGATCTCGTCGTCGCCTGGCTCGCGCTCGGGCTCGCGTTCACCCTCTTTTTGCTGGTCAGCTCGGGGCGCGGCCTCGGGCCGGTCGGCCTGCTGAACCTCCTCGGGACGGGGCTGTTCGTCGAGTTGCTGGTGCTGTCGCTCTTGACGGCCGGGGTCGGGTTCCTGCTCCACGAGCTCGCGCACAAGGTCGTCGCCGTCCGGTTCGGACAGGTGGCCGAGTTCCGCGCGGACTATACGATGCTGGGGCTGGCGCTGGCGGCCGCACTCGTCGGCTTCCTCTTTGCCGCGCCGGGCGCGGTCTACCATCGCGGTCGCATCACCCCGCGCGAGAGCGCCGGCATCGCCGTCGCCGGGCCGCTGACGAACGTCGTTCTCGCCGGACTGTTCCTCCCGCTCTTTCTGTTCACCGAGAGCGGATTTCTCCACGGCGCCGGCCAGCTCGGGGTGACGCTCAACGCCGTCCTGGCAGGGTTCAACATGATTCCCTTCGGCCCGCTCGACGGCCGGAAGGTACTCCGCTGGAGCACGGTCGGATTCGGCGCGAGTTTCCTGCTCTGTGCCGGCGTCGCGGTCGCCAGCTTCCTCTTCGTCGGCTTCCCGCTCTGACCGGTGGCGGACCGCGACGAGCCGGCCATCGCACGCCGTCCGGCGACGGACCTCGCCGGGCCCTCGTATCCATCGATCCGGCCACCGCGGTGGTCGTCTTGCCCCCCACGTTGGACGCCTTGCCTACTACGTGGGGCGCCCTGTCCGCCGCCTGGTTGCCCTGCACCCCGCGTTGGAGCTGATACTCCCTGTTAACCACCGCGCACGTCGCGGCACGCTATCGTGAATATCGTCATAAGTTACGAGGACATCCCAGGTCGCTGACGCGAGTGATTCACCTCGACGCACCCATCTGGGCCGTCGTCGTCCACGTCCGTGAGTATCGGACGAAACCACCATACTGCAGCCGAATCGATGCAACGAGAGTGGAAAGAAGACTTATATACACCCGAGGCGCTCGGACGCAGTACGAAGATGATCGACACGGTCCACCGCGCGACACTGCTCGTCCTGTATCAGTTCAGCATCCTGCTCGGCATCCTGCTGCTCCCGGTCGCGCTCGTGGCCCGGCGCGTCGGCCTCCGGATGCCGATGGACCGCATCATCGAACGCCTGGACGCCGCCTACGAGAACGCCGCGTAGACCCGACGTGTCTCGCGGACGCCGCCGACTCGAGCGAGGCGGGTCGCCAGGTGACCACGCGGGGGAGCAGTCTGTCGAGGCCACGGCCGGACCCGAATCCGAGCGGTTTCCCGGCCGGCCGCGGTGCCCGAAGGAGTGCCTTTATACACGCGACGAGCGTACCCGTGGGTAATGCCACAGAAGGATTTTGCCCCACAGAGCATGGGCGACGGGATGGACTCCGCGGTGTACGAACCCGAACTGGGCCAGTTGCCGGACGTCTCGGAGAAGGACGCAGAGAAGGTCAACACGACCGGGACGACGACCGTCGGCATCTCGACCAGCGAGGGCGTCATCATCGCGACGGACATGCGCGCTTCGCTCGGCGGCCGCTTCGTCTCCAACAAGAACGTCCAGAAGGTCGAGCAGATCCACCCGACCGGTGCGCTCACGCTCGTCGGCTCGGTCGGCGGCGCCCAGTCGTTCATCCGCTCGCTCCGCGCCGAGGTCAACCTCTACGAGGCCCGGCGCGGCGAGGACATGAACATGGAGGCGCTCGCGACCCTCGCGGGTAACTTCGCCCGCGGCGGCCCCTTCTTCGCCATCAATCCCATCCTCGGTGGCGTCGACGACGACGGCCACCACGTCTTCTCTATCGACCCCGCCGGCGGCGTCATGGAGGACGACTACACCGTCACCGGCTCCGGACTCACGGTCGCCTACGGAACCCTCGAGCGCGAGTACGAGGACGAGATGACCAACGACCAGGCCAAGTCCGTCGCCGCGAGCGCCGTCAAGGCCGCCGTCGAGCGCGACACCGGCTCCGGCAACGGCGTCTTCCTCGCCACCGTCACCGAGGAAGGCGTCGACATCAAGGGCCACAAGGACTTCGACGACGTGCTGTAGACGCCATTTTTCGCCCCGGGATTTCCGAGCCCCGCTTCCCCGCGCTCACCGAAGCGAGCGCCACGGGGGCCGCTCTGTCAAAAACTCCGCACTGACGACGTCTCGCTCTCTCTCGTCCGGCCTTGGGGCGGAGCGGGCGAACCCCGAACGTCGTCGAAACTCGCTTCCGACGGAAGTGAACGCCAGGTTCTCGGTGTGGGGGTACAGGTGACTGGAGAGAGCGGTTGTCAGCCTCGAATTTCAGTCGAGACACGGTAAATTATCGACTTGTTCTAGAAATAACGGACAAATTGCCCGAATTTTATTCGAAATTGATATTTTATCGAAAGAGGTCTTCAATCCGCCAGTTCCTCTTCGATCGAGGTCAGTCGACTCTCGATCTCCGTCAGGCGGTCTGCGAGGTCGTCGACGCGTGCCACGTCGGGGCTGGCCTCGTCGACGCGCCGAATGCGGCGGGCGAGTTCGGCGTGGGTCTCGCGGGCGGCGTGCTGGAGCTCGTCGACTCGTTCCTCTACCGGGCCGTCTCCCGTTCCGATCGTCGGGACGTCAGGTGAGCGGCGGGACTGCTCCGTCTCCACCCGGTTCACGTGTCGCTGGAGTTCGTCGTCGCTGACCATGATATCCTGCCGGCGGGGGCGCCGTGATTGGACACGTCTCCGTACCGGCCATGGCCACATAAGAACTCGACCGCGTTTTCCGACCGTGAGAACGGTCGCCCGCGTTCAGCCTCGACGCTGGCCGACGCCAGAACGTTGAGGGGGTCGCCGCCGGTAGCATCCACATGGTTCGCTACGACGGCATCCGGGCCGACTGGCTCGGATACGCCACGCTCAGGCTGGAGGCGCCGACGCCTGAACTCGACGACGGCACCGGCGACAGCACCGCGGAGGACCGTACCGTGGTCTACTGCGACCCGGGTCGGTACGGAGTCCTGTCGGGCGAGTGGCCGCCCGCGGACGCCAGCGGAGATTCTGATCCTGGCCACCATCCCCACGGCCCGGCCGTCGAGCCGCGGGACGGCGACCTCGTCTGCGTGACCCACGACCACCACTACGATTCGGCGGCAATCCGACGCGTAGCCGGCGAAGACGCGACCGTCGTCGTCTTCGAGGGCGTCAACACTCACCGTATCGACCGCGACGTCGAACGGCCGGTCGACCTTCCGTTCGAGGTCCGGCGCGTCGACGACGAGGCCGACATCGCCGTCGGGGACGTCGTCGTCCGCACGACGCCGGCGTTCAACCACCCCGATGGTCCCCATACCCACGCGTCGGGCGAACCGATTCACCCCGAGGGGTTCGGCTGTGGGTTCCACCTCACGCTCTCGTCACCGCGTGCGAGCGACGACGGCACGAGGGGGAGCGTTCGAGTCTACTGGCCCGGCGACACCGACGTGCTCGAAGGGCACGCCGAACTCGACGTGGACCTCTTCTGTCCGCCCATCGGCGGGTCGTTCACGATGGACCGCCACGCCGCGGCCGAACTGGCGACCGCGATGGACCCCGGACTCGTGCTTCCAGTCCACTACAACACGTTCGACGCGCTGACGACGGACTCGCGGGCCTTCGCGGCCGACGTGGCCGAGGCGGGCGTTCCGGTCGTTCTCGCGGAGCCGTGGCCCGACGACCTGTTCTGAGTCAGCCGAGCAGTACCCCGAGGACGAGAGACAGGCAGCCGACAGCGGCCAGCGCCAGAATCGCGAGGAAGGCGACGTCCACGAACCGGCTCTCGTTCAGCAGGCTCCGGTCGGCAGCCATCGGGTCGAGCAGGCGGTCGCGAGCACGTTCGAGCCGGCCCGCGAGGCCGTCGTAGCGGGCGTCGTACTCCTCACGCGGGACGACCACCTCGTTCCGGCAGGCCGCACACGCCCCGGGCGGCTCGTGGTAGGTGCGCTCGCAGTTCGCGCAGATCCACTCCTCGACCACGGCTCCGCAGAGGGGACGGGCCGCGAAAAGGGTTCGCGTGGCTGGTCCGACGTGGACACGGACGCCCGGCCTACAGCACGTCCATCTCGTCCAGCCGTTCGGGCAGGTAGGTCTCGGTGACGAAGTCGAGGCCGCGCGAGGCGAGTGCCTGCTGTTCGGCCTTCTTGTCGATGTCGAGTTGCAGTTCGATCTGTTCGCGCCAGAACTCCGTCTGGAAGCGTGGGTCCTCCAGCTCCGATTCGAGCGCGTTGACGTCCGAGTCGCTCAGGGGGTCGGTCGGCAGGTCGTAGTCGACGATGTCCTGCGGGCGGATTCCGACGAACTGCGCGGCAGGAGTCGCGAGGTACGAGGAGAGGTGCGCGGATTTGATGGACCCGTACGCCACCGAACCGTAGATGCGGTACGACCACGGGTCGCCGTCAGTGAAGACCACGACCGGGAGGTCGAGTTCGTCGTGGAGGCGCTTTGTGATGCGCCGGGTCGCGCGGGCGGGCTGGCCCTTCAGATGGACAATGATGGAACCGTGGTCGGCGTCGAAGCCGTTCTCGACCAGTCGGTCGCGCATACCACCGGTCTCGACACAGAGGATGAACGCCGCGTCGTTGTCGAGGAACTCGATGGTGTCTGGATTGTTGGGAATCTGGTAGCCCCCCTCGCCGACGTCCTCCTGGCAGTGAATCTCGCGTTCGCCCCGGCGGGTCTGTTCCCGCAGGAGGAGCGGCCCCATCAGCGTCGCCCCCGACTCCTCCGGGCGCATGTGGAAGTCCTCGCGGGTGACGCCCGAGACGACCTCGAGATCCTCGACCAACGCGTTGGACTCGTCCTGGTTGTTGAACTGGGCGAACTCGTTCTCCCAGGACTCGCTGAGGTAGTAGAGCTCACGCAGGGTCGACGAGCGGCCCTCCTCGAGCTGCTGGGCCAGGAAGTCGATGGTGTAGATCGCCTTGAGGAGCTTCTGTGCGCCGGCCTTCGTCTTCGCCGTCCGCGTCGTCGTCCGGTCGCCGAGCACCCAGACGCCGTCGTCCTCGTCGTACTCGATGTTACTCTTCGTCCGGGTGGGAATGGACATCGTCGGGACGTCTCCCTCGGCGAACTGGTCGTAGAACTGGCTCGCGAGGTCGATGAGTTCCTCTCGGGCCCGGTCGCTGTTCGGCTCCGTGTCGGTGTCAGTGTCGGGGTTATCGGTGCTCATATCAGGTGTTGGTGGTCAGCTTCTCCTCGGCGACGCCCTCGACCGCGACGTCGAACTCCGCGTCGTCGCCCACGTCGTAGACGAGCTCTGCCGTCTCGCCGCCCGGGACGGACGGTTGCCAGCGGACGAACCACTCCCCGTCCATCTCGACGACGTTCGCGTCCGCCACCTCCCCGGGGTCGGCCGAGCAGATGTCCGTGATCTCGGGCTCGACGGTCGTGTCGTCGTTGTTCTCGACGACGAGCGCAACGTGGCCGTTCTCGCGCCGGCGCTCGACGAGGACGTTGTTCATGATGCGGGCCAACGAGTCCTCGATGTCGAGAGGTTCGCGGTCGGTCACCTCGCTCAGCTTGTCGGCCATCTCCGGCAGGATCTCGGTGAGCGTGTCGCGCTTCTGCCGGCGCTCGCGGAGCGAGCGCTGCTTGTTGAGGTAGGTTTTCAGCTCGCGGGCGGCCTCCCGGAGCGCGAGCTCGATCTCGTCTTCGATCTCGGGGACGTTCGCGACGGCGTCCTTCGACTCGCTCGTGAACGGCACGTTCGTCGAGGCAACGTGGACCATCAGCACCGCGGGGCCGTTGGGAATGCCGCTGCCTCCGGGCTGGTCGAGGTTGTAGTTCCGCCAGTTGATGTCCTTGATGACGTCCACAGTCGCGCAGGCCCCGCGCTGATAGACGAGCGGGACGCGGTTGGCAAAGCGCAGGGTGTCGACGGTCCCCTCGGTGTCGAGGTCACCGCCGTAGGCGATGCCGGCCTCGACGATGAACGGGTCGCCGCCGTGGACCTCAGCGTCTCGCGTACAGGCCGCGTAGAAGTCCGCGTCGTACTCCTTCTTCAGGCCGGCCTCGACCAGTTCCTCGGTGATGGGCGCGAGGCAGTCGGTCGGGGGCGAGAGGATGTCCGTCTCGCGCATGGCCTCGAGCAGCCGCGCGACGGCGTCGCGGTCGTCGACGAGTGCGGTCACTTTCGGGGGCTCGGTCTCGACGGTCTGCGCCCGGTCCCAGAACGCCTCGACGACGTTCTCGCGGGCGGTCTCGCCGAAGGTCTCGTCGTCGCGCTCCGCGGTCCGCTCGGCAGCCCAGGCGACCCAGTCGGCGAGCGTCTCGCGAGTCACCCGATCGCGCGAGGAGTCGCCGACGCCCGGCGCGTCCATCTCGGCGTCGGCGAACCGGTCGGCGACGCGCCGGGCGAGCGCGTCGACGGCGGCGTCGTCCTTCCGAGTCGTGGTCGCCTCGTCGACGAGCCGGTAACACTCGGACTCGCGGGCGGTCGTCATCTCGGCCCAGGCGGCCGCGACGGCGTTCTCGCGGACGGTCCCGCCGAGGCGCACGTTGTAGTCATCCTCGGTGGCCTCGGCCGCGGCGTCCACCGCACGTTCGATATCGCCGTAACCGACGTGGTCGTGATCGTCGAATTCGGCTGCGACGCTCTCGGCGAACGCATCTGTCGCGTCGGCACCCTTGTTGGCGGTCGCGTCGGCCACGGCGGCGACGACGTCGGCCTCGTCGGTGGCGCCGGGGACGCGCCAGGTCATCTCGCGGCCGAAGTGGCGGTCGCGGAAGGCGTCCACGACGTTGGTCGCCGTAGTGCCGCCGACGCGGGTGAACTCCTCCTGGAGGAAACCAGAGATGGAGTACGAGTCCGTCGCCGCGAGCATCTTCTTCAGCGTGCCGAGTTCGACGCCGTGCGGGTGGGGCTTGATCTCCTCTGTCTCGGCGGGGAGCTGGTCGGTCGCGCGCTCGAACTTCAGCGGCTCGTCGAGCCCCGGCTCGCGAAGTTCGATGCGGGCGTGCGGGTTGACGACCGCGGTGTGCTCGATGTAGTCGTGGAGCTGCTGGCGGGCGCGCATATTCCCTTCCATCTCGAGTTCGATGCGCGTGCCGTGGGGGCGCTCCCAGGTAGTCTCGCGGTCGACGTCGATCTCGGGCTCGTTCTCGTCCGTGTCGACGATGAGCTCGAAGTAGCGAGCCTCGCCGCCGCGCGGTTTGGACGTAATCTTCGCGGGCTTGCCGGAGGTGAGCTGCGAGTAGAGGACGGCCGCGGAGATACCGATTCCCTGCTGCCCCCGGTTCTGCTCGCGCTTACCGAACCGGGAGCCGTACAGCAGTTTTCCGAATATTTTCGGAACCTGCTCCTTCGTGATGCCGGGACCGTTGTCCTCGACGACGAGGCGGTAGTAGTCGTCGGCCTCCACAATTTCGACGTAGATGTCGGGCAGGATACCGGCCTCCTCTGTCGCGTCGAGTGCGTTGTCCACCGCCTCCTTCACGGCGGTGACGAGCCCCCGGGCGCCCGAGTCGAACCCGAGCATATGCTTGTTCTTCTCGAAGAACTCGGCGATGGAGATGGCCCGCTGCTCCTGGGCCAGCTCCTCGGCGATGCCATCACCGCCGCCCCCGAGTTCCGACTGGAACGATGTCATTACCGAGTCCGTATCGGCCGAGGAGGTAAAACCTGCCCGCTACCGCGGTGAAAGTAGAACGCGGTTCGGCTGACGTCCGGCTGCCGTCCGTCATTTACCAGCCGGCTGGCCGGGGGCGCTGTGTGGC
This sequence comes from Haloglomus sp., assembly GCA_042217755.1. GTDB lineage: Archaea > Halobacteriota > Halobacteria > Halobacteriales > Haloarculaceae > Haloglomus. Next base: position 11,094 of record JBDGSA010000197.1, read on the forward strand.
GGACCTTTCGCGCGCGCGTGCGAGGTTTTAAATCCGAACGCACACTACCTGTGGTAGGTAGATGTCTCAGGGATACAGCGAAGAGAACATCCAGACCCTCGAAGGGCTGGAAGCAGTTCGCAAGCGCCCCGCGATGTACATCGGCTCGACCGACACGCGGGGGCTCCACCATCTCGTCTACGAGGTCGTCGACAACTCCATCGACGAGGCGCTCGCGGGCTACTGCGACACCATCGAGGTGACCGTCCACGAGGACAACTCAGTGAGCGTCAGCGACGACGGCCGCGGCATCCCCGTCGGCGAGCACGAATCCGGCAAATCGGCGGTAGAGGTCGTGATGACGATCCTCCACGCCGGCGGCAAGTTCGACAAGGAGTCCTACCAGGTCTCGGGGGGGCTCCACGGCGTCGGCGTCTCCGTCGTCAACGCACTCTCGAAGTGGCTCGAGGTCGAGGTCAAGCGCGACGGTGCGGTCTACCGCCACCGCTTCGACCACGGCGACCCCGACCAGGACTTAGAGCAGGTCCGAGAGATGGAGCCTGACGAGGAGACCGGCACCACCATCCGGTTCTGGCCGGACGACGAGATCTTCGAGACGACCGAGTTCTCCTACTCCACGCTCGCCTCGCGCCTCCGCGAACTCGCCTTCCTCAACCCCGGCGTCGCCATCACCATCCGCGACGAGCGCGACGGCGAGGCGGAGACCTTCGAGTACGAGGGCGGTATCAAGGAGTTCGTCGAATACCTCAACGAGACCCGTGATGTCCTCCACGACGACGTGGTCTACGTCGAGGGGAGCGGAGAGACAGACGACGGCGAGGTACAGGTCGAGATCGCAATCCAGGCCACCGCGGGCGTGCAGGGCTCCATCCACGCCTTCGCGAACAACATCAACACCCGCGAGGGCGGCACCCACATGACCGGGTTCAAGACGGCACTCACCCGGGTGGTCAACGACTACGCCACCTCCCAGAGCCTGCTGAAGGACATCGACGGCACCCTGAAGGGCGAGGACATCCGCGAGGGCCTGACGGCCGTCCTCTCCGTGAAACACCCAGATCCGCAGTTCGAGGGCCAGACGAAGACGAAACTCGGCAACAGCGAGGTCCGGGGCATCGTCGAGGGCATCGTCCACGAGAAGCTCTCCGCGTACCTGGAGGAACACCCCGACACGGCCGAAGCCATCGTCTCGAAGGCCGTCGAGGCCGCCAAGGCGCGGATGGCCGCGAAGAAGGCCGAGGAACTCACGCGCCGGAAGTCCGCGCTCGACTCGACCTCGCTGCCGGGCAAACTGGCCGACTGCCAGAGCCGGGACCCAGAAGTGTCAGAATTATTTGTTGTCGAGGGCGACAGCGCCGGGGGGAGTGCCAAACAGGGCCGGAACCCGGAGTTCCAGGCCATCCTCCCGCTGCGCGGGAAAATTCTCAACGTCGAGAAACACCGCCTGGACCGCATCCTCGAGAACGACCAGATCCGGAATCTGATCACGGCCGTCGGGACAGGTATCGGTGAAGAGTTCGATATTTCCGAGTGCAGATACCACAAAATAATTCTGTTGAGCGACGCCGATGTCGACGGCGCGCACATCAGGACGCTCCTGTTGACCTTCCTCTACCGACACATGCCCGAACTCCTCGAGCGCGGCTACGTCTATGCCGCCCAGCCGCCGCTGTACCGCATCCGCTACCGCGGCGAGACCTACGACGCCATGACCGAGGCCGAGCGCGACCGCATCGTCGAGGAGGTCTGTGACGGCTCGCCGGACCAGGTCCAGCGGTTCAAGGGGCTCGGCGAGATGAACCCCGAACAGCTCTGGGACACGACGATGAATCCGGAGAACCGTATCCTCAAGCGGATGACCATCGAGGATGCGGCGACGGCCGACCGGATGTTCTCGGTCCTGATGGGCGACGCGGTGGAACCGCGCAAGCAGTTCATCAAAGACCACGCCGAGGACGCCGAGTGGGTCGATATCTGAATAACATAAATTATTGAATATTAAAATGATACATAATCGAATTATGATGGAGATTGACGGAGAATCGACAGGTGACGGACGATGAGTTCGGAGGCCCCCGACGCCCCCGACGAGGTCGCAGAGCAGGTCGAGAACGTCCGCGTCGAAGACGAGATGGAGCAGTCGTACATCGACTACGCGATGAGCGTCATCGTCGGGCGCGCGTTGCCCGACGCCCGTGACGGCCTCAAACCCGTCCAGCGGCGCATCCTGTATGCGATGCACGAGATGGGCGTCACCTCGAACTCGGGGCACCGCAAGTCCTCGAACGTCGTCGGGGAGACGATGGGGAACTACCATCCCCACGGCGACAGTGCAATCTACGACGCGCTGGCCCGGATGGCCCAGGACTTCTCGCTGCGCTATCCCCTCATCGACGGACAGGGGAACTTCGGGAGCATCGACGGTGACCCGCCCGCGGCGATGCGGTACACGGAGGCCCGGATGGCTCCGATGGCCGAGGACCTGCTGGCCGACATCGAGAAGGACACCGTCGACTTCGAGGCCAACTACGACGACCGCCTGCAGGAGCCGTCGGTGCTGCCCGCCGCGCTTCCGAATCTCCTGCTGAACGGCGCCTCCGGCATCGCCGTCGGGATGTCTACCAACATCCCGCCGCACAACCTCGGCGAGGTGATCGACGCCTGTATCCACGTCATCGAGAACCCCGACTGTCCTATCGCGGATCTCATCGCTACCAGGGAGTCCGACGGGCCCATCGAGGGGCCGGACTTCCCGACCGGTGCGCGCATCGTCGGGAAAGAGGGCGTCTACGACGCCTACACGACCGGAAAGGGCCGAGTCCGCGTCCGCGCGGACTACGAGGTCGAGGAGAACGAGGACGGTACGGACCGCATCGTCATCACGGCGTTCCCGTACCAGGAGAACAAGGCCCGGCGCATCGAGCGCATCGCCGACGATGTCAACGAGGAGACCATCGAGGGCATCACGGACATCCGCGACGAGTCCGACCGCAACGGCGTCCGCGTCGTCATCGAACTGAAGCGCGGCGCCAACACCGAAATCGTGGAGAACCAGCTCGTCGAGCGGCACCTCGAGACGACGTTCGGCGTCAACTGCGTCGCGCTCGTCGACGGCCAGCCGCGCCGACTCGACCTCAAGGACCTGCTCGAGGCGTACGTCGACCACCGGCGCGAGGTGGTCCGCCGCCGCTCCGAGTTCGAACTGGCCGAAGCCGAGGACCGCGCGCACATCCTCGAAGGACGGCTGGAGGTACTGGAGAACGTCGACGCCGTGGTCGAACTCATCCGGAACAGCGAGGACCGGAGCGCCGCCATCGAGGGGCTACAGAACCCCGACAACGAGCTGCCCTTCTTCCTCAGCCAGGAGCAGGCAGAACACATCGTCCGGATGCAGTTGGGCTCGCTCACCTCGATGGAGGCCGCCGACGTCCAGACGGAGTACGAGAAGGTCCAGGCCGAGATCGAGCGCCTCGAGACCATTCTGGGCTCGCGGACGGAACTCGACCGGGTCGTCACCGAGGAACTGGCGGAGCTGAAGGAGACGTACGACGACGAGCGCCGGACCACGTTCATGGAGGACACCGGCACCGTCACGCGCGAGGACCTCATCCCCGAGGAGGACGTCGTCGTGGTCGTCACCGAGGCGGACTACGTCAAGCGGATGCCCCTCGACGAGTTCGATCCGCAACACCGTGGCGGGAAGGGAATCATCGGCGTCCGTCCGAAAGACGGCGACCGCGTCGCCACGGTCTTCCAGGCCAACACCCACGACTACCTGCTCTGCTTCACGAACGAGGGGCAGGTCTACCGTCTCAAGACCTACGAGATTCCCGAGATGGGACGGACCGCGCGGGGGACCTCCGCAAAGCAGGTGCTCGACCTCGGCGGCGACGAGGAGATCAACGCCGTCGTCGACCTCGCGGACCTCGACGAGGAGGACTTCCTCGCGATGGTGACCCGGAACGGCTACGTCAAGCGGACGGCTGTCGGCGAGTTCGAGAACGTCCACTCGGGCGGCATCCGCGCAATCAAACTCGAGGGGGGCGACAGCCTCGCCGACGTCGAGGTGACTGACGGCGAGATGGACCTCGTCATCGCCAGCCGGCGAGGGATGACCATCCGCTTCGACGAGGAGGAGGCCCGCGCCATGGGCCGGACCGCTCGCGGCGTGAACGGCATCAAACTGCAGGACGATGACGAGGTCGCCGGGCTCGTCGCGACGCACGACGAGGACGAGCGCGCACTCCTCACCGTGACGCGGCAGGGGTACGGCAAGCGCACGCGCCTTGCGGAGTACCGCCGGCAGTCCCGCTACGGCAAGGGCCTCATCGACATCAAGACCAACGAGCGAAACGGACACGTCGTCTCGGTCAACGCGGTCACGGACGACGACGGCCTGGTCATCATGAGCGAGGCCGGACAGATCATGCGCACCAACGTCGACGAGGTGTCGATGCAGGGGCGGAACACGATGGGCGTCGTCGTCATGCGACTCGGCGAAGAGGACTGGGTCGCCAGCGTCGACACCATCCCCGCGGCCGATAACGAGCCGACTGCCGACGGAGACGGAGACTGAGACGAGGACGAAAAATAAAGGCGAGTAACCGCGACTGTCGTCGGCCCGCCTACTCCTCGTTGCCGCCCTCGTAGAACCGATCGTCGAGGGCCTCCTGGCTCGGGACCGTCTCCTCGTCTGCCACGCGGTCGACCCGCACCTGGGTCTGTTCCTCGCTGAGGCCGAGCCCCTCGGCCATCCGGCGTTCGACCTCCTCGGGGTCGTCGGCCTTCGAGCCGACACGGCGGGCGATGAGGAACAGGCCGGTCCCGACCGCGGCGAAGAGCAGCGTCAGCGCGCCGATGGCCACGAGTGCGCCCACGCGGCCGCCGATCAGTAGCGCTCCGATCAGCGCGACGAACACGGCCACCAGTACCGCGCCGGCAGCCACGAGCGCGGCCGCTCTTCCGGTGTCGGCGTCGTCGACCACTCCGTCGTCGCTCACAGTACCGTCCAGGGTCCGGTCCCTCAAAACGCTGGTCCCCACGGCGGCTCAGCTCCGGACCGTCAGAGCCATGCCCGGTGTCGCCCTCACTCTGTGCCGTGACCGACGTCCAGTCACAGTCCCACGCGGACCGGGTGTACGACTGGTGGAGTGACCACCCCGGCGTGTACGAGTGGTTCCTTCGGGGGGCGTTCATGGGCCGGTATCCGGAACTCCGCCGCGAGGCCGTCGACCGTCTCGCCCCCTCGCCGGACGCGCGCGTGCTGGACCTGGCCTGTGGCGCCGGGCCGAACTTCGAGTACCTCGCCCCGGCAGTCTCCGAGGGCCACGTCGTCGGGCTCGACCACTCACCGGGGATGGTCCGGGCGGCCCGCGACCGTGCCGCCGAGAGCGGCGACGCGAACGTGGCCGTCGTCCGCGGCGACGCCGCTCAACTCCCGTTTCCCGACGACAGCCTCGACGCCGTTCTCTGTACCCTCTCGCTGTCGGCCATCCCCGACCACGTCGAGGCGATTGCGGGCGTCCGGCGGGTGCTTCGCCCGGGTGGCCGGTTCGTCGTCTTCGATGCCCAGCCCTACCAGTCCGGCCCCGGACGGCTCCTCAACCCCCTCGTCAACCGCCTCTCAGCGCTCGCGACGAACTGGTATCCCGACCGCCACCTCCCGACTGATCTCCGCGCGGCGTTCGGCGCCGACCGCGTCGATCTGGACCTGTACAACGGCGGAACGGCGTTCCTGGCGACAGCTGAAGCGTGAGCCCGTATTCGAATTATATGTGGAATATCTGTGCAATATTCAACTAAATCAACTGATAATTACAAAATTATGATCGGCCGCTCGAGACGGCGTTCCTGCCGGTGCCCCTGCATCCGCGCGCTATGCGCGCGGTCGGTCGTTGACACAGATGTTCTGTGCGGAATCAGAGGATCCGTTTTCCCAGCGCGCTCGCGACGAGTTCGACGCCGAGTTCGGCCGTCTGGTTGTGGTCGTCGAGGATGGGGTTGACCTCGACGACCTCCATGGAGACGAGCGCGTCGCGGTGGTCTGCGACCTCCTCCATCGCGGCGTGGGCCTCCCGGTAGGTCGCGCCGCCGCGGACGGGCGTGCCGACACCGGGCGCCTCGTTCGGGTCGAGGAAGTCCAGGTCGAGCGAGACGTGGAAGCCGTCCGCGCCCGCGGTCGCGACGTCGAGCGCCGCGTCGGCCACCGCGGGGAGTCCCCGTTCGTCGACGTCGCTCATCGTGTAGACGGTCACGTCGGACTCGGTCAGCAGGTCGCGCTCGCCGCTGTCGAGGTCGCGGACGCCGACCAGCGCGACGTTCTCGGGGGCGATGCCGGTGCTGGTCCAGTCGTGGTCGGCGAACTCGTCGATGCCGAGCGCCGCCGCGAGACTCATCCCGTGGACGTTCCCCGACGGGGTGGTAGAGGGGGTGTTGAAGTCGCCGTGCGCGTCGAACCAGACGACGCCGAGGTCGCGGTCCCGTGCGGCGCCAGAGAGCGAGCCGATGGCGATGGAGTGGTCGCCGCCGAGGACGAGCGGGAAGCGGTCGTCGCCGAGCGTCGCGGCCACCTCGTCGGCCAGTGCGGTGCAGACCTCCCGGGTCTCCTCGAGGAACTTCGCGCGCTCGCCGTACGGCCCGCCGGTCCCCTCGTGGGTCTCCGGGCGTGGCACCGTCAGGTCGCCCCGATCGGTGCAGATGTGGTCGGCGGACTCGATAGCGTCCGCGAGGCCGGCATAGCGGATGGCCGAGGGGCCCATGTCCACGCCACGCCGGTCAGCGCCGAGGTCCATCGGCACGCCGATGAGCCGGACGTTCATGATCCGACCTCTGGACCCCTCGGGGATAGAGTTACTTGTACTGCGCACAGACGCGCTCGATGCCTTCCTCGAAACTGATCTCCGGCTCCCAGCCCGTCGCCGCTTTCATTTTCGAGGAATCAGCCATCGTGTCGTGGACGTAGACGTCCTCGGGGATGCGGTTCTCCTCGTAGCGCGGTTCGACGTCCGTCCCGAGTTCCTCGTTGAGTCGTTCGACGAGTTCGTTCAGCGAGTGGGACTCGCCGGTGCCGAGGTTGTAGATGCCCTGGAGGTCGTGGTCGGCCGCGAGTTCGATCCCGCGGACGACGTCGTCGACGTGGGTGAAATCGCGGGTCTGCGTGCCGTCGCCCCAGATCTCCGGGCGGTCGCCGTCGGCGATGGCATCTGCGAACTGCGCGATGAGGTTCGCGTACTCGCCCTTGTGTTCCTCGGCGCCGCCGAAACCCTGGTAGACCGAGAAAAAGCGCAGGCCACAGGTCGTCATCTCGTAGTGGTGGTGGAAGTACTCGGCGTAGCGCTCGCGCGCGAGTTTCGAGGCCTCGTACGCGGTGCGGGCGGTCACGTCCAGCTCCTCGGGGGAGGGTTCGGTCCGGTCGCCGTAGATGGAGGAGGTAGAGGCGTAGACGACCTGGTCACAGCCGTCGCGCCGGGCCTGGTCGACCGTGTTCACGAAGCCCTCTACGTTGACGCGGGCGCCCCGGGTCGGCTCCTCCTCGTGCATGAAGTACGAGGAGAGGGCGGCGAGATGAAAGACCACGTCCACGTCTGTCGGGAGATCCTCGTCCAGCACGGAGGCATCGACGAACTCCACGCCCGGGTCGAGGTTCTCGGGCGTCCCGAGGTAGCCGTCGTCGAGTGCGACGACCTCGTTGTCGGCGGCCAGCCGATTCGCGAGATTCGATCCGATGAACCCCGCGCCCCCCGTCACCAGCACGCGCTTTTCGTCCATATCGGGAGGCCTACTGCGCCACGCAAAGGCGTGTCGGTCCGGTGTGGCGCTCGCGCGTTCTCCGTCAGTTCCCGATAGCAACGTCTGTCCGCTGCTGGCAACCTCACCATCGGATTTATGCGAAACCGTGGCAAACCATCCGTTACATGTCGTCCATCGAACTCACTCCCAGTCAGAAGGCGATCCTTCAGGAACTCGTCAACCTCTACCGGGAGTCCGAAACGGCTGTCAAGGGTGAGGACATCGCCGACCGCGTCGACCGCAACCCAGGTACCATCCGCAATCAGATGCAGTCGCTCAAGGCACTCCAACTGGTAGAGGGCGTACCCGGGCCGAAAGGCGGATACAAACCGACGGCAGGCGCCTACGAGGCGCTCCAGATCGAGGAGATGGACCAGGCCGCCAACGTCCCGTTCTTCCACGACGACGAGGCCGTCGAGGGCGCCAACGTCCAGGAGATCGACCTGACGAGCGTTCACCACCCAGAGCTGTGTCGCGCCGAGATCCGCATGCAGGGATCCATCTCCAAGTTCCACGAGGGAGATCCGATCCGCGTCGGACCGACCCCCCTCTCGAAACTCGTCATCGAGGGGACGCTCGAGGGGAAAGACGACACCAACAACACACTCATCATCACCATCGACGACATGCGGGCGCCCGCCGAGGAGCCCGCACACTGACCCGCCGAGCCAGTCGCACCCACCCACATCCACACTCACGCACACGCACCCACTCACATCCACACTCACGCACCCGCCCGCATTCGCACCCACGCACACGCACCCACTCACATCCACACTCACGCATCTGTCGAAGAGCCCGCACCGGCCGCTAGCGGGTGCGTCGGCGGCCTTCGAGAACCATGTACGAGCGATCGGCGTCTCGGGAACTCCGCCCCTGATTCCGGAATCCAGATTCGGTCGCGACACCCCGTCACACGGCCTCGCGGGGGCGAATCAACACCTTTGTATCCGGCCCATCCCGACCGCAGGACATGACAGAGGACGTCGTCGTGCTCGGCTCCGGCTACGCCGGCACGGGCGCAGTTATGAGTCTCGAGGACGAACTGAACGGCGAGGCCGACGTGACGTGGATCTCCGACGTCCCGCACCACCTCGTGCTCCACGAGTCTCACCGCTGTATCCGGGACCCCTCAGTTCAGGACAAAATCACCTTCGACTGCGAGGCGATCGCCGGTCCCGGCACTCGGTTCGTCCAGGGGACGGTCGATGACGTCGACGTCGACGACCGAACGATCCACCTCGGGGACGGGTCGACGGTCGATTACGACTACCTCGTCGTCGGCTTCGGCTCCCGGACGGCCTTTTTCGGCATCGACGGCCTGCGAGAGCACTCGCTCACGCTCAAGAGCCTCGACGACGCCCTCGAGATCCACGAGGCGGTCAAGGAGGCAGCCCGCGAGGCCTCGCGCAACGACCCCGCGCAGGTCGTCGTCGGCGGCGCTGGCCTCTCGGGTATCCAGTCGGCCGGCGAGATCGCGGAGTTCCGCGACCGCCACCGCGCCCCGATAGACATCCACCTCGTCGAGGGGCTGGACAACGTCTTCCCGAACAACGACCCCGTCGTGCAAGCGAAACTCCACAACCTGCTCGAGGACGCCGACGTCAACATCATGACCGGCGAGTTCATCGGCGAGGTCGACGAGGACACGGTCTACGTCGGCGACGAGACGGAACTCGACTACGACGTGCTGCTGTGGACCGGCGGCATCACCGGCCGCGAACCTGCCGAGCGGACGGCGCTGGACCAGGACGACCGCTCACACCGGATCCACGCCGGCTCGGACTTCCAGACCGACGACGAGCGCGTCTTCGCGCTCGGTGACGCCGCACTCGTCGACCAGGGCGGCGACCCCGCGCCGCCGACCGCACAGGCCGCCTGGCAGGCCGCCGAGGTCGTCGGCGAGAACGTCGCGCGGGCCATCCGTGGTCAGCCCCTCGAACAGTGGCGCTACGAGGACAAGGGTACGCTCGTCTCTGTTGGCGACGAGGCCGTCGCTCACGACGTCATCGGCTTCCGCACCGTCTCGAAGACGTTCGGCGGCCCGCTCGCGGAACAACTGAAGAAGGCCGTCGCCGTCCGCTGGATCAACGACGTGGCCGGGCCTGTGGCCGCCGCGAAGGCCTGGCCCGACATGTAGGAGGGTTCGGGGACGGGTACGCCGCTCGCACCGCCCGGAGTTCAGTCGACCACCGACCCTGTCGCCGGGGAGCCTCGCTGTATCAAGGCAGTGAGACCGGTGGAAAACCATTCATATTATCCACATGTGAATCCTTGTCGGAGAGGGTGAAACGACATGCAGCGAGCTCGTGACGTGATCCGTGTGCTCCACGTCGACGACGACAGGGAATTCGCGGAGCTGACCGGGGCCACGCTCGAACGGACCCACGACTCGTTCACGGTGGAAACCGCGGGGAGCGCCGCCGAAGCGATGGAGCGCCTCTCCGAGGCCGAGTTCGACTGCGTCGTCTCCGACTACGACATGCCGGGCCAGGACGGCATCGCGTTCCTCGACGCGGTTCGGGCGGAGGCTCCCGACCTCCCGTTCATCCTGTTCACCGGGAAGGGGAGCGAGCAGGTGGCCAGCGAGGCCATCTCTGCCGGCGTCACCGATTACCTCCAGAAGGAGGCCGAATCGGAACAGTACGAACTGCTGGCCAACCGCATCAGGACCGCCGTCGGGCAGTACCGCGCCGAACGCGAACTCGAACGACAGAGCGCACTCTTCGAGAAGGCCCAGGACATCGCCGGGGTCGGTGCCTGGGAGTACGAACCCGGATCGGACCGTCCGCTGTACATCACCGACGAGGTTCTCCACATCCACGGGCTCTCCCCCGGAGATGACCTCTCCCTGGAGGACTCACTCGAATACGTCCACGAGGAGGACGTGGAACGAGTCGAGACGGCCCTCAGCCGGGCCATCGAGGAGCGGGAACCGTTCGATCTGGAGGTTCGGCTAGCGGGCGCGGACGGTGACCGCCGCTGGGTCCGGTGGCGAGGGGAACCGACGGCCGAGGACGGCGACACCGTCCGCCTCCGTGGCACTCTCAGCGATATCACGGAGCGGAAGGAACGCGAGAGACGGCTCGAACGACAGAACCAGCGCCTGGAGGAGCTCGCACACGTCATCTCCCACGACATCCGGACGCCCCTCCAGCTGGCGATGGGACACCTGGACATCGCGGAGCGGACCGGGGATGCGGAGTCGTTCGAGACGGTCCGCGAGGCACACGAGCGGATGGAGGCACTCACCGGGGACATCCTCTCGCTCGCCAGACAGGGGCTCGACATCGGGAGCATGGAGACGGTCGCCCTCGACCGCATCGCCCGGGAGGCCCACGGGACCATCGACCATCCGGCGCTCGAGTTGCGGACCGTCGGTGACCTGACGACAGAGGGTGACCCCGACAGGATCCGACAGCTGTTCGAGAACCTGCTCCAGAACGCGGTCGAACACGGGCTGGAGAGCGGCCGACCGGGGACCGACGACGCCGTGATGCATGGCGATCCGGGCAGTCGACCGGCGACCGATGCCGATTCCCCCGACTCCGGGAACGGGAGCATCACTGTCTCCGTCGGCTCCATCGAACCGTTCCCGACCTCGACCCGGGAGACGAGCGAGCACTCGTTCGGGTTCTACGTCTCCGACGACGGGCCGGGAATCCCCGAGGACGACCGAGAGGCCGTATTCGACCCGGGATACTCTACCGCCGAGGACGGCACCGGATTCGGGCTCGCCATCGTCGAGCGAATCGTCGAGGCACACGGCTGGCAGATCAGCGTCACCGAGGGCCACCAGGGGGGTGCACGGTTCGAAATCGTCGGGTGACGGTCATCTCCGTCCGTGGCTCTCCGCGACAGCGAGACAGTGAGCCGCTCCCGGGTCCGACCCCGCTCAGCCGCTCAGGTCCTTCTTCCGCCGCCGAATCTCCTCGGCCCGCTCGTCCTGGCCGTCGACGTCAGCTAGCTGCTCTGCCGCCTCCAGCGTGCGGATGCCATCGTCGAGAAACGAGAGGATGTCACCGGGGTAGGCGTACACGAGGTAGTCGTCGCTCATCACGTCTACGATGGCCTCCGGCCCCAGGCCCTGTGCGCGCAGGTCCAGCAGGTAGGAGATGAACTTCTCTTCGGGGTGGCCACAGTGCGGATTCGACTGGCAGTCACAGTCCATGAAGTCCTCGGCGAAGTCGAGGACGCGGTCCCGGGTCGCCTCGTCGAGCTTCGAGAGCCCCTCGCCCTGGAACAGGATGTCGAGCGTCGCCCCCGAGAACGCTCCCTTCGGGAAGCTCGTCTCGAGCTGTGAGGCGATCTGCCGGTGGTTCTTGACGTAAATCTTGTCGGTGATGGCCACGCTTGTCCGGCCTTGGCGGCCGGCGGGCTAAAGGCTCGTGGATGGCCGCCGGTGTGAGTCGCAGTGGCGGGGTGGTCGGAAGGCGTAACGTATATCCAGCGTGTGTGGCTACCAGTAACTGCGCGTCCGGGCTGGGGTAATGGTATCCTGTATCCCTGTGGCGGATACGAAGTGGGTTCGATTCCCACGCCCGGACCTGAAATCTCTCTCACCGTATTAGTCTCGTACATTCGTATTTATCCGTCAACCGATTCTACAAATAGAAAATATCGAGAGAAAGAGGAAAACCGGGTTATTGTACGCTCCGCCCGGGGCTGGTCGGTCCGTAGAACTCGCCGTGGAACGCGAACGGGAGCCGGTGGGGAAGTTCGGCGCGGGCGAGTTCCTGGAAGGAGGCGGCGTCCAGCACGAGCAGGAAGCTGCGGTCTGCGTCCGCGTCGAGGACGACCGACAGGACGGCGCCGTCATCCTCGCGGGGGGTGCTCGCCGTCGCACCGTCCCCCGAACCTGGCGCTGACGCCGGCACGAACACCGGCTCGCCTGGATAGCAGCCGGGTTCGGTCCAGCGGTCGGCGTAGCCCGGCGCACGGGCGGTGTCGACCTTCGCGAGGTGTGAGGGGAGCGGTCCTCCTCGGCGCGTCTCGGCGCAGTAGACGTAGCGGTGTTCGCGGCCGCTGTACCGCTCGTAGTGAATCGTGGGGAACTCGACCGGGCCGGGGAGGAGCCGTTCCCGGGACGCGCGGCCGCCCTCCAGCGGGAGTCGGTAGCGGACGAGGTCGCCGGCCGGGAGGTCGACGTCGTCGCTCCGGAGGTTGTCGAGCGTGAGGCCGGTCACGGCCCGTTCGTCGGCGAAGGCCACGAGGTCGACGACGAGTTCTGCCGGGTCGTCGGTCGGACCCCCCGTGCCACCGACCTCGTAGGCATTGGCCACGTGGTAGACGAAGAACGGGTCGGCGGGGACCGTCGCGACGCGTTCGCCCTCCCACGTGAGCACGTGGAACCGGGCGTCGCGGTCGTAGCTCGTGAACGCATCGAGGAACGTCTCGCGAGTGAGCGGACTCCGCAGGAGGACCGAGCCGTCGACCCCGAACGGAAGCTCCGGGACGACGACGTACCGCTCGGTGTGTGCGAACGAGTGGACGTACGGGAATCGCTCGAACGAGAGTGTCGCAAGCGGCTCCGGTTCGGGGACGGGAACGTCGCCGTCGCCTGTCACGGTCGGCGCGTCCGGGTCGTCGGCTCGGCGGAACAGGGTGTATTCGATGCTCCGACCGTAACTCACCCCGAGTTCGAGAAACGCTGGGCCCTCGTCGCGGGTGGCGGGGACGTGGTGGCGGTGGCCCAGCGTGAGGTCGCAGTCGAGACCGGCCGTCTCGTCGACGCGGCCACGGTGGTCGAGATCGGAGTCGACGGCCTGCGCCCAGCGCGACTCCGTGACCGCGAGGTCAGTCCCGGCGACGCGTGCGACGCCGATGACCGGATTGTCGGGGAAGACGCCGGCGAGCGTCTGGTAGATCCGCGTCGGGAGCGAGCGGTCCGGCGGCGTGCCGGGGAACGGCGTGCGGACGCCCTTGCCGGCGTCGGCATAGCGCCGGTCACGGCTGTCGACGTGGCGGTTGCGGTAGCGGACCGCTCCGCCGGCGACATCGAACCGCCGGAGCATCCCGAACGGGTCGAACCAGTGCTGGAGGTCGGTGTCGCCGGCCTCGAACACGCCGGGGCCGTTGACGAGGTAGGTCCCCTCCAGCCAGCCGGGAAGCGTCCCCTCCACCGGGAGGGTGGCGGTCGTCTCCTCGTGCTGGCTCCGGAGGCCGGGCGTCGCGGGAGTGGGCACGTCGGCAGAAGGGTCGCCGCCGACAAGTAGCCACGGTGCGGCGGGGTGCCGGCACCTGCGGGGGACGGGGCGGGGCAGGCACACGCGGCCCGACGAACGAAACCATCCCGGCCGACTTATCCCCGCGCCGCCCGTCACTCGCGGCATGGACGCAGCGCTGGTCACAGTCGGGGACGAACTCCTGGCCGGTGACACGGAGAACACGAACGCGACGTGGCTGGCCCGCGAGTTGAGCGAGCGGGGCGTCGACGTCCAGCGGATACTCACCGTGCCGGACGTCGAGGACGCGATCGCGGGCGCGGTCCGGCAGTACGCCGACCAGTACGACGCCGTCGTCGTGACGGGCGGACTCGGTGGGACGCCGGACGACGTGACGATGGACGCGGTGGCGGCGGCCTTCGACCGGCCGCTGAAGCCGAACGACCTCGCACGGGCCGACATCGAGCGGACGCTGGAAGCTGTCGCGGACGACTATCCGGACCTGGACGTCGATATCGAGGCGGAGGCATCGCTTCCGGCGGATGCTCGCCCGCTCATCAACGACGCCGGCCTCTCGCCGGGCGCCGTCGTCGAGAACGTCTACGTCCTTCCGGGCATCCCGAGCGAGATGCAGCGGATGTTCGCGGGGACGGCCGACGAGTTCGCGGGCGATGTCGAGTCGCGCACGCTGTACACGACCGAACCGGAGGCCAACCTCATCGAGCGGCTCGACGCCGTCCGGAACCGATTCGGCGTGAAGGTCGGCTGCTACCCGGACCGCGAGGCCGGGCATAACCGGCTGAAACTTCGGAGTAACGACCCCGGGAAGCTGGACGAGGCGGCCGAGTGGCTCCGCGGCGAGGTCGACCTGGTCGAGCCGGAGGCCGACACGCGGGTCGGGACGGGCGCGAGTACCAGCGACGGCCGCGACGGCTGAGGAGACAGGCCGCGAGCGTGCGGGTTAACCGGTTCGTGACGCAATGGCCGGGGCTTCAAGCCCCTCGCCGGTCAAGCACCGGTATGCCAAGCTACCGGATCGGGAGCGTCTTCGGAATCCCGGTCGAGTTGGACCTGACCTTCCTCCTCATACTCCCGGTGTTCGCGTACATCATCGGGGTACAGGTCGGCCAGTGGGTCGGTATCCTGAACGACATGTTCGGCGCGGGCATCGCACCTGAACCGCTGACGGGCGAGCCGACCATCGCGTTCGGACTCGGTGCCGCCGCCGCCATCGGCCTATTCGCGAGCGTCCTGCTGCACGAACTCGGCCACAGCGTGCTGGCGATGCGCTACGACGTCGAGATCTCCTCGATCAAGCTCTGGCTGTTCGGCGGCGTTGCCCAGCTGTCGCACTTTCCCGACGACTGGAAGCAGGAACTCTACATTGCGGTCGCTGGCCCCATCGTGAGTGTGCTGCTCGGCGTCGGGTTCTTCGTCGGCTTCAGCCTCGTCCCCGGTGGCGGTGGCACAGTCGCGGCGGCCGCCGCATTCCTGCTCGGCTACCTCGCGCTGACTAACGTCGCGCTCGCGATTTTCAACATGCTACCGGGGTTCCCGATGGACGGCGGGCGCGTCCTGCGAGCGCTGCTGACCCGCACCCAGCCCTACGCCGTGGCGACTCGTCGAGCCGCGACAGTCGGCAAGGCCTTCGCGTTCCTACTCGGCTTTTTCGCGCTGTTCGGCGGCGCCGGTATCAACCTCTACCTGGTTGCCATCGCCTTCTTCATCTACATGGGCGCCTCCTCCGAGGCCCAGCAGACGATGCTCCGGGCCGCATTCGAAGGCGTCGCGGTCGGCGACGTGATGACACCCGCCGAGGACGTCGAGACGGTCGCGGCAGATGACTCGGTCGCCGAACTCATCGACCGGATGTTCCGCACCCGCCACACGGGCTTTCCCGTGCTTCGCGACGGCCGCCTGGTCGGACTGGTCACGTTGGAGGACGCAAAGCAGGTCAAGGAGGTCGAACGCGACGCCTACCGCGTCGAGGAGGTGATGTCGACGGACCTGCACACGATAGACGTCGACGCGGACGCGATGGAGGCGCTGTCGACGATGCAGGAGCACGACGTCGGACGCCTGGTCGTCACCAGCGGCGACACCGAGGAGGGATCGTTCGCCGGTCTCATCTCGCGGACGGACCTGATGACCGCGCTGGACATCATCCAGTCCTCGAGCGACGAGTCCGGAGCGCCGACGCTCCGGGGTGAGTCTGGGTCCGACCGACCGCGCAACGTCTGAGAGATTCGCTCCGCGCCGTGACCGGGCGCGATGGTCAGACCTCGCTGATGCGGTCGGCGCACTCGTAGCCGGCGACGACGGCCCCGTTCAGCGAGCGCTCGGGGTACTGCGCCCGCGAGGCCATCCCGGCGTAGTAGAGCCCCTCGGCCACCGCGTCGCCCAGATCGTAGGGTACCACCTTCTCGAGATAGCCGCGTTCGTACACCGGCGCTGTCCGTGGATTCCGGCCGACCTTCATCCAGTCGACGGTCGAGCGATCGAAGTCCGGAAAGAGGTCCTCGACGCCCGAAAGCCAGTAGTCTCGCACCTCGGTGTCGTCCATCTGCCAGAGTTCCTCGTCGAGGTCCTGGACGTACGAGGCCGCGTACAGCAGGTGCTCGCCGCCGTAGCGCTCGGGCGGGACGAAGTCGGTGTGTTCGATGAGTGCGCCGAAGGGCGCGTCGTCGGCGATGTTGAGCCAGTACGTGTCGAGCAGCGACTCCTCCAGCCCGAGAACCGCACAGACCGAGCCCTGGAAGTCGACGTCGCACTCGTAGCCAACCCACTGCTCCAGGAGATGGGGCATCGTCGCCACGACGAGCGCGTCGACGTCGTGGGTGCTCGTGCCGGCGTCGGCCTCAACGGTCACTGCCTCGACCGCGTCGCCGTAGTCGACGCCTGTGACGCGTGTGCCAGTATCGATGGCGTCACGGCCGACGTCTTCGACCAGTGCGTCGAGCAGGCGGGCGAAGCCGCCGTCGATGTAGCCCAGTATCTCGCCGCGCCGGAGATCGCGCTCGCCGCGGAACTTGATTCGTCCGAGCAGCCACGCCGCGCTCACGTCCTCCTTCCGGGAACCGAACTTCGCGTCGAGCAGCGGCTCGAAGAAGAACTCGTAGACGCCACGGGTCGTATGCTCGAGCAGGAACTCCCGGATGGGCACGTCCTCGAACTCCGAGAGGTCGTCGTACGTGTCGAACGATGGGACGCCACCGCGCACATCGACCTCCAGTGTGAGCATCCCCAGCCGGAACTTGTCGTAGAAGGAGAGGTGCGGGTAGGCAGCGATGTCCCAGAGGGTGTCCAGGGGGTGGACGACTCCGTCGACGTAGTAGGCGTTCCGGCCGACGCGCCACTCGACAGCGTCGCCGAGCCCGAGATCGTCGGCCAGTTCCACGATGGTCTCCTCGGACTTCGAGAGGTGGTGGTAGAACTTCTCGATCGGGTCGCCGCGGGTTTCGTAGGTGGCGGCCAGCCCGCCAAGGTCATCACTGGCCTCGAATACTCGGACCTCGTGGCCGCGTTCCTGCAGCCGATGAGCGGCGGCCAATCCGGCCATGCCGCCACCGACGATGCCGATCATGAATCCGGGTCCGGTGGCGCGGTGTAAGGTGCTTGTGGATGTGGCCAGCCTCTCCAATCACACGACGGCCTCGCCGACGACGAGCGCCAGGCAGAACACCACTGCTGCCAGAGGGAGCGCGAGGCCGACGCGATAGCCGATTCGCGCCCGGTCGGGGCCGTACCGGAGTCCCGTGGCGAGCGCCGTCAGGAGCGCCGCCAGGAGGAGGACGTACGCGCCGACGGCGAGCCCGAGGTCCGCGACCGGCAGGGACGTCCCGATTCCCGTCGCTCCACCGATCGGCGTTGCTCCGGCGCGAGTCGCGCGCCCGGCGGTTCCGATTCCTCCCGCGCGCCCGGCCGTTCCGGCCGCCAGCGCGACTGTCGTGCCACCGACCAGCGGCCCGAAGACGGCAGCCGTGTTGGCGAGCGTGGCGGTCAAGCGAGCGGTCTCCTGTCGGGTTCGCTCAGTCACGCGTCGGAGAGCGCCGAGGTGCTCACCCGTCGCTACCAGCAGGTCGCCCGCGGGCGGCCCCACGTGCCCGGCGCTGGCGAGCATCGCAACCGCGCGCCGGATGCGGGGACTCGGGAGGTCCGCGACGGGACCTCCAGTCCCCAAGAAGGCCTCCTCGACGCCGCACCCGAGACGACGTCCCCGATCGGACGCATCGGCAACGATGCCGGCTGTCGGGTCACCGAGCGACTCGGGGGCCGCCGCCATGGCTCGTTCGACGGCGACGCCGGCGGCGACTTCGCGACCGATGGCCACGAGCGCGTCCGGCAGCTCCTGCTCTACCGCCGCGGTCCGCTCACGGATCAGAACGGCCGGGCGGTAGTGGACCGCGAGCCCCGCGCCGGCGACGCCGAATGCCGCGACAGGCGCCGCCCAGCCCGGTATCAGAGAGAGGAACGCGACGACTGCCGCGGCTCCCGCTCCGCTCCCGAGCGCGACAGCGAGCGCTCGCCACGGTCGGTCGGGGCGCGCGGGGTGTGTCCCCGGGACCGGTTCGCGGGGGAATGCCACCGGTCGGCGCGCGAGTAGCCACGCCGCGGCCGCTGCGAGCGTCGTGGGCAGGAACAGGTCGTACCCGACGACGACGACGCCGAGGACGAGGTTCCGAGGGACGCCAGCCGCCGTCACTGCCGGAAGGACACCGACGAGCGCGAGCGGGAGCAACACGCCGAACGCGTACACTGCTGTCACTGGCCCCCGGAGCGACGCCGCGGCCGTGGCCGCCCGGTCTCGGACCCCCTCGATAGCGATCTCGGTCGCCCGATCCAGCCGCAGCTCTCGCTCGTCCGCGGGAGCAGTCGTGGCGGCCGAGACCTGCCGAACCGCCCGCGCCAGTGCGGGATGATCGGCGGCGGTCGCCGCCGCGAAGGCTTCCAGCCCCGCTTCCTCGCGTCCCCGCGCTCGCCGCACGAGGGACGCGAGCCGATCGGCCAGTGGCCCGTCGCCGTCGGCGGCTGCCGCCGCCACGGCTTCGGGTGTCGGTTCGATGCGCGCCCGGAGTGCCATCCGTCCAACCAGTCGCGGGACGGCCCCGGCGGCCCGTGCTTCCTCGAGTCGCGCCTCGAGTTCCGAGCGGCGGAGGATCGCTCGGACGACGCGCTCGACTCGCGAATGGAACGTCACGCGCGTTCCCCCCGCTCGCCGGCTGGCGCCCCACCATCGCCGGAGAGCGTTGCCCCGCGTTCGGTCGCCGCCTCGAGCGTTTCGGCGTAACTCTCTCCGGGCTCACGCAAAGATTCGAGGAGTGTACTCTGCCCGTCCGTGAATCGGTCGGTCGCCGCGAGCGAGTCACCGTCGTGCTCGTACAGCGGCGCGAACATCGCCGCTCCGTCGTCGGTCCGAGCGACTTCCTCGATGCGGCGGACGCCGCGGTCCCGGCCACGGGCTGTCTCGTGTGCGCCGACAGTCACCAGCAGGTCCGTGTCGGCGAACGAGGACTCGGGGACACCGAGGTCCGAGACCATCCGTTCGCGAACGGTCGCGGCGCCGTCGCCGTGGACCGTCCCGAGGACGGCCGAGCCGCCGGCACCGACACGCATCGCCTCGTACAGGACGGCGGCTTCCTCGCCCCGGATTTCGCCGACGACGAGTGCGCTCTCGCCGAGGCGGAGCGCGGTGCGAAGCGCCTCGGCGGCGCTCGTCTCGTTTCCGCGGCCCGTCCCGACCCGCAGGGTCTGGACATCCCGACCGGCCTCCCTGAGGGCCGCCGCCGGGAGTTCCGGCGTGTCTTCCACGACGACCGTTCGGGCCGTCGCGGGCAGTTCCCACAACAGTGCGCCGAGTAGCGTCGTCTTCCCCGCGCTCCGCTCGCCGGTGACGAGGCAGGCGACGCCACGCTCTACCGCCAGCGACAGCAATCCCGCGACCGGCGCCGGGACGGTGCCGTTCGCCACGAGGTCGGCGAGCTGCCACACCGCGCTGTCGTGGGCCCGGAGCGCGAACGCGTGGCCATCACTAACGGGACCGGTAACGCCCGAGACGCGGACGCGTCGACCCGCTATCTCGGTGGTCGCGGCAAGCGTCGGCGACGCGCTGGCGAACGCGCGTCCGGATTCACGGCGGAATCGCCCGGCGAACGCCGCCGCTCCCGCCGCCGTGAGACGGACGTTCGTGGTCATCGGCTCGTCGTCGCGGCGGACCCGGAGCGGCGTCTCCGCGACCGGCGCCGTGGCGAAGACGTCCGAGACGGCCTCGTCCGCGAACAGGTCCCCGAGGATGCCCGCGCCGCGAGTGTGCTTTGCGAGCGACGCGGCGAGCGCGACCGCGTCCTCCGCAACGTTGCCCGCATCGTCGGTGGCCTCGTCGCCCTCGTCGGTCGCTCGGCGGTCACGCTGCTCGAGTGCGGCCTCCACGGCGACCGAGGTTCCGGTAGCTCCGGCATCGAGTCGGTCACGGGCGGCAGAGAGCACCGCGAGCGCGTCAGGCGAGAACCGGACTGCCGGCGGCTCGACGTGGTAGCACCGGGCACGGCCCGTCTGGCACCGATCGTAGAGCCGGACGACCGCGCCGGTCTCCAGCTCGTACCGGTCGGTGAGCACGCCGTCTGGGGGCGGCGCCCGCCCGACCATCGACCGAGTGAGCGCCGGACCGACGAGCGGCGCGAGCAGGTCACGTTCCGTCGTTGCATCCTCCGCGACGGCGAGTAGGCCGCTCTCGGCGGCCGCTCGAGTCACCGCGTCCGAGCGGCCAGCTGCCTCCGACGCCACAGCGAGCGGCTCTCGGCGGGCTCGCGCCGCGAGGTCGGTGTCGCGGGCCCGCACCGCCTCGGTGAACCGTCCCGCGGCAATCAGCAGCGCGACGGCTCGACCCTCGTACCACCGCGTGACGCCGTCCGTTCCGGTCCGAACCGCCCGCACGTCCCGGCCGCCGATGGCGTCCACTGCCGTCGCGCGGCAGTCGGGAGCAGTCGCGAGGCGACCGCCGCCAGGGCAGTCCGCCGCGTCGACGTGGAGAACGTCGCCGTCATCGGCGCTTGAGACGCGCTCTCCCCACTCGGGCGCGCACGCACAGCCCTGTCCCTGGTCGGTATCGTCGCGGCCGAGCAGCGCGGTCAGTCCGTCGAACATGGGGACGGTGGTCCCGGCTTCCGATTTCAATCTCCGGGTGGCGCGGGCGACTCCCACTCTCGATCGGCGGGTACCGGCGTCACGCGAACAACGGGCGACCCGTGCTGCTCCCAGAGCGACAGCTGCAGCCGGTGGCGACCGGGGAACAGGTTGAGCGGCGATCCTCCGCCTCTGACTGCCACTTTCGGTCGGCGGCGGTGCCACGAACCGTCACCGACGCGCCAGCGGACGGCGTCCCGTTCGACACGGAACTGGCTGTCCGGCGGCACGCGCAGCGTCAGAATCCGTCGGGCGACGCCGCGCCGGGTGGGGTCGTTCCGCGCCGCGAGTCGCTCGGCCGCGTTCGCGAGTCGTGTAGCACTCTCGTCGAGCCGTGTCGCGGCCCGGGCTTCGGACGCTCGGTCTGCGGCGGGCAGCCCCACCCCCAGAAGCGCGCCGGCCAGGAGAATCGCGAGGACTACGCGGACGGTATCGCTCATTCCGCCGCGAGGTCGTCCGGCCAGTCACCGCCGTCGGGCACGCGCCGCGGTGGCTCGGCTCGCTCACCCGCCGTCAGCTGGTCGTCGACCCCAGGTCGCCCTCCCGAGTTCGCCGTCTCGCGTGTCGGTGCATCCTCTTGCCTGTCGAGCGCGGCGCGGAGCGCCTGCACTGCCGCCTCCAGCCGGCAGAGCCGGTCAAGCACGTCCGCGTCTGAGTCGACGGTGCACGGGTCGGTAGCGGTGTCTCGGTCCGCGGCCGGGGCGCGGGCATCGGTCGTCTCGTCCGCAGTCACGCCGCTGTCGGTCGCGCTGTTCGCGGTCATGTCACCAGCGGCCGGGTCGTCGGTGGCCACGTCGCCGGCAGTCGCGTCACGGACAATCGTATCGCTGGCAGTCGCCTCCCTCGCGGTCATCTCGTCTGTGACTGTATCGCCGGCAACTGTGTCGTTAGCGGCCGGGTCGCTCGCGTTCGCTTCGCCCGGAGCGGTGTGACCGTCCGACTGGGTGGCGTCCGGTGGCGAATCGGTCGACGCGTGATCGGCAGTCGGGTCGTCGAGGGACCGCTCGGCGGCGGTATCTTCGTCGGTCAGGGCGCGCTCGA
Organism: Haloglomus sp.; assembly: GCA_042217755.1. Taxonomy (GTDB): domain Archaea; phylum Halobacteriota; class Halobacteria; order Halobacteriales; family Haloarculaceae; genus Haloglomus. Next base: position 33,266 of record JBDGSA010000197.1, read on the forward strand.
CCGCACGGAGGCGGGCAGCCAGCGTTTCGGTGTCGGGGGTCGGCATGGGACCGTTGCGCCCGGCATCCGTCTTCAACTTACGCTCGCGTCGAGAATAAAGTGGTCGTCCGGAGCCTACTGCTTGACGAGGCTGCGGCCGTCGAACTCCGGCCGGTCGAAGTCGATGTCCAGCAGGTCGAGCACCGTGGGGCCGATGTCGAACAGGTCGGCATCCTCGACGGGGGCGTTCGGGTCGTCGATGAAGAGACAGGCGTCGTCGAACGAGTGCATCCCGTTGCGCGGGCCGGTGTCGAAGACCGCGTCGTGGCCCTTGAAGCCGGATTTCAGATCGAAGCCGTGGTTCGGAATGACGGTCAGGTCGGGCGCGATGTCGTCGTGGGCACCGCGGTAGGCCTCCTCCTTCGTGACGACGCGGTCGGCGACCGGTTCGCCGTCCGGACCGGTGAGGTTCTCGAGCGCCTCCTTCAGTTCCGCGCGGACGTCCTCGTATTCGTCCTGCGGGACGCTGCCATTCGGTTCGCGGCCCTCGAGGTTGAGGTAGAATCGTCCGGGAATGAGCGAGTACGCCTCCGCGTCCTCGGAGATGTCACCGAGTTCGTCGTGGTCGTCGGTCTCGTACTCGAGCCAGCCCTCTTGCTCGAGCCACGCGTTGCAGTGGACCTCGTATTCGAGGGATGTGAAGCCGTGGTCGGAGGCGACGAGCATCGTCGCGTCCTCGTCGAGCATCCCGCGGAGTTCTCCGAGGTAGCGGTCGACCTTCTCGTAGAACTCCACGAAGTAGTCGTAGTCCTCCGGCGAGGCCTCCTCGCCGGCCTCGTAGTCCCCGAAGAGAAAGTGGTTGACCCGGTCAGTCGTCATGAAAACGCCGAAGAAGAGGTCCCAGTCGTCCTCCTGAACGTAGTGTTTGAACGTCTCGAACCGGGCGTCGAGCGTCCGGTGGGCGTCCTCCATGAACTCGGCCTTGTCGTCCTGGTGGCCGAGTTTGGCGTTCACGTCGATGCGGTAGTCGTGCTCCTCGAGGTACTCGCGGAAGTCGTCGGGGTAGGCGGCCTTCTCGACGCCGGGCGAGAGGAAGCCGCTCACCATCCGCTGGACGTCGCGCTGGGGTGGGAACGTCACGGGCACATTCATCACCGTCGCCCGGCGGTCGGCGTTCTCGACGCGGTCCCAGATGCGCGTCGCGCGCACGTCACGGCCCATCGGGACGTACGTGTCGTACGAGCCGTTCTCGCGGTCCTGGAAGCCGTAGACGCCCGTCTCGCCCGGATTAACTCCCGTCGTGAGGGCGGGCCAGCAGGCGCTCGATTCGGGCGGCACGATGCTGTCGATGGCGCCGGCACTCCCCTCGGCCGCCACGTCGGTGAGGTTCGGGAAAGTGTCCGGGTTGTCCGCGACGAGACGATAAGGCACCCCATCGATGCCGAAGAAAGCGACGCGCGGCCCGTCGTCTCCGCGCAGTCGGTCGAACAGACCCATACCTGTCCTGCCGGCGTCGGGCTACAAGAACCTTCGTTTCACGGCCGAACGCGCTCGTCCGGGGTAGCGGCAACGCTTCCCGAGGGCGGCGACGCACGCACGACTCACGCCGCGTCGGCGTCCCCGTCGGTGCCCTCGATCGACGACTCCTCGGGCGTCGGCTCGACGTCGAAGTTCTCGGGGACGACGGTGAGATGGTCGATACCCATCCCGTCCGACTCTCGGGTGGCCATACACGAATGTCGGGCCCGAACACTCAAAAAATTACCCATAGGCATAACTCATTACTACCAGGGGACAGATTACCGCCAGTTGTACTGGCGGCAACGGTTGCCGGTCTCTGGTACGGACCGTCGTGAGTCAGTTCCGCGTGTCGCCGAGCACGGGCCGGGCGACACCGGCACGCCCGTGTCGCTGGCTTCCCTCACTCTCAGTTCAGGGCGGCGAGCGTCTCCTCGATGACTCGCTCGTGGTCGGTGAGAAAAGAGTGGTCCTCGCCCGGGAGCGTGACTAGTTCCCCGTCCGGGACAGCGTCGGCGAGCGCGGCCGCGCTCTCGAGAGGGATACCGTCCTCGTCGCCCTGGAGGACCCGTATCGGAACCTCGACGTCCCGGAGTTCGGCAGCCGACATCGTGGGGAGCGCGTCGGTCACCTCCTCCGGGACGCCCTCGGTGCCCTCCACGATGACCGCGGGCGCCCACGGCACCAGCCGGTCGATCCCGTCGGGCGTGTGCTCGAGGGCCAACCGCCCGCCGAAGCTCTTGGCGACCACGGCGACCGTCGAGCAGCCACGGTCACGGAGGAACTCGACGCCAGCCTGCAGATCCGCGCGGAACGCCTCGTCGGTCTTCGACTCGATATCGTCCGGCGACATCCAGGTCTCGAATCGCGCGACCTGGTACCCCTCGTCGGCCGCCGCACGTCCGAACCGGAGGAACACGTCGCCGAAGGGTCCGTGGCCCGCCCCCGGGACCACGAGGATACCGCGACCGGTGGGCTCCGCCGGCGTGTCCAGCCGTCCCGGGTACTCATCGCCGTCGACCATCAGCGTCACATCCTCGGACATCGACGATGGGTCGACGCCTGCCGGTGAAAACCTTCCCCTGTCGTGAGGGGTGGTGTCGGGAGACGACCGCGACAACAGCGGGTGGAAAGCTCTCGCCTGCTCTCCCTGCGATGCCAGCGACGACGGAGTCCTGTTGAAAGCTCCCACCCGCTCTCTGGGACGGTGACAGCCACGACTGAACTCTGGTGAAAGCCCCCGCCCGCTCGACGCTCCGGGCCTCGCTGTGCTCCTCGGCCTCACTTCGTTCGGCCTGCGGTGCTTACGTCGTCCGGGAGCGGTCGAGCGGGCGGCCCCTTTCAGTCCCGCCCTGTTGCTTGTTCCACCGGGCGTTCGCGCGTGGTGGTTCCAGCGGGCCGCGGGGCCCCACGCCTCCCCGCGCTCGC
>JBDGSA010000111.1:0-31099 GCA_042217755.1 Haloglomus sp.
GGGGTTCGTCGTCGTCCTCTACAACTGCTGGCGCGACTACGAGCGCGCCATCGACGTCCTGCGGGAGGAGCGGGCCGACGACGTCCCCGTCGCCATCGTCAACGACGCCGGCCGCGGCGACGCCGGACGGAACCTGGACGGGGAGACGTTCACCCTCACGACGCTTGGCGAGGCCGACCAGCACGACGAGAAGGTCGGCGGGATGGGCACCTCCATCCTCGTCGGCAACCACGAGACCGAGGTCTGGGAGAACGACCACCGCGAGTATCTCGTCACGCCCCGCGGCGGGCGCGACGTGGAGGACTTCTGACAATGAGCACCGAGAACACCGACACCACGACTGACGCATCGACTTCGACCGAAAGCGACCGCGACGCATCGACGGGAAGCAAGTGCGGCGCGTCGACCGACACGGCCGACGCCGCCGACACGGCCGACGCGTCCACCGAGGCATCGACCTCGACCGATACCGAGAGCACGTGCGGCGCGTCCACCGACACGACCGAGGAGACAGAGAGCAAGTGCGGTGCCTCCTCGTCGTCTTCGTCATCGTCGGGCTGTGGCGCCTCGAAGTCCGAGACGACCGACGAGAACGTGAGCGCGACCGCCGCGGACTTCGAGGGCGACCCGGGGCGGCTCATCGCGGTCGGCCTCGGCCCGGGCCACCCCGAGGGGATGACCCAGCGCGCGAAGGCCGCGCTCCTCGAAGCGGAGCACATCGTCGGCTACACCACATACATCGACCTGCTGCCCGACGAGATCACCGAACAGGCCGACGAACTGTACGACACGCCGATGTGCGGCGAGGTCTCCCGCACCGAGGAGGCCGTCGACCGGACGCTGGCGGGCAACGATGTGGCCATCGTCGGGAGCGGCGACCCGAACGTGTACGCGCTCGGCGGCCTCGCGCTGGAGATCGTCGAGTCGAAGGGCGCGACCCCGAGTGCCGTCGACTTCGAGGTCGTCCCCGGCGTCCCGGCCGCACAGTCGTGTGCCGCCCGGCTCGGCGCGCCTCTGGTGAACGACACCGTCAGCGTCTCGCTGTCTGACCACCTGACGCCGATGGAGGAGATCGAGTCCCGGCTCCACGCGGTCGCGCCCGAGGGATTCACCATCGCCATCTACAACCCCTGGAGCCGCAAGCGCCGGGAGAACTGGGAGACGTGCTGTGACATCCTGCTCGAACACCGGTCGGCCGACACGCCCGTGGGCGTCGTCCACGGCGCCGGGCGCGATGACGAGGAGGTCGCCATCGTCGAACTGGACGAACTGAAGGACCTGGGCGAGACCGACCTCGTCGACATGACGACGACCGTCCTCGTCGGCAACGAGGAGACGTACGTCGAGGACGGCCGGATGGTCACGCCCCGGGGCTACGAGAGCAAGTACGACTACTGATGACCGACAGATACCGCGTCACTGTCGACAAGCAGGCGTGCGACGGTATCTTCGCCTGTCTCGTCCGCGACGACCGGCTCGTCGAGGCCGACGACGGCCTCGCCGGGTTCGACCCGGAGGCCGCCCTGAACGTCGAGCGGGCCGACGACAGCGTCACCGCGACGTTCGAGGACGACCGCCTCGACGATGCCCGGAGCGCCGAAGCGGCCTGTCCACCGAGCGCGATTTCTGTCGAGGTGATGGAATGATCGACGAAACCCACCGATTCGAAACAAACAGAACAGATTATCGAGTATTCACGTACCTTCCGGAGGTATCACGATGAGCGACGCCGCGACTGGGGGCGCCGAACGGAATCCGCCGGACGACCTCCTCTCTGCGCACCCGGAGACGGCGTACTTCTGGGGGCGGGTCGCCGGCGACGGCGACCTCACGAGCGAGCGGATCCGGGTCCGGGCCGCCGAGGAGTCGGTGGCCCGTCGGCTGGCGGCCATCGCCGGCGACGACGGCCGCGTCGCGGGCGAGCGCACGGTCGAGCGGCCGTACGCACACGACGCCTCGCTCACCCGCGTCGAGGACGAGTACACCGTCGAGGTGTTCGGCGGCGCGGCCGACCGTGCCGCGGCGGCCTTCGGTCTCCCGATTGACGGCACGGACGGCGGCTACCGGTTGGACGCGCTGGCCGACAACGACCGGCAACTGCTGCGCGGGCTGCTGGAGGCCGCGGGAACGGTCTGCTTCCGGGAGTCGAAGGGGAAGGTCGGCGTCTCGTTCGTCCACGATGACCGCGCGCTGCTGGAGTGGGTCCGGGAGGCGCTCGCCGCCAACGGCTTCGAGAGCGACGACCTCTCGGAGACGTCGTCGGGCGGCTACTGGTTCGGCGTCGACGACGACGACACTGCCGCTTTCGGCGAGTGGGTGTACGAGGGCAGCGACGACACCGGACTGTACGCCGACGAGCGCCGGACGAAACTGCTCCGGAGCATCGAGCGCGCCGCACAGGTGTCGGCGTCGACGGCGGAGGGGGAGTGACCGTGCCGCGGGAGCGACACGCCGCTTCGACACGGAAGCGACACGCCGCTTCGACGCGGGGTCAGGCGCCCGCTGGCTGTGGTGCAGGGGGTGGTGTCGGGTGAGCGACGCGCCGTCGAACACGCACCCGGCCCAGCACCCGGACCTGCCCGACGCGTTCGACGACGAGGCAGTCCTCCTCGTCGGGCACGGCAGTCGGCGCGAGAAGTCGAACCAGCAGGTCCGCGACCTGGCGGCGATGCTCGAGGACCGCCTCGGCGTCCCCGTCGACGCGGGCTTTCTCGAACTCGCCGAGCCGTCCATCCCGGAGGCCCTCGCCGGACTGACGGCGAGCGTCTCTCGGGTCACGGTCGTCCAGCTGTCGCTGTTCGCCGCGAGCCACGTCAAGAACGACGTGCCGCTCGCCGTCGAGCGGGCCCGGGCGGACCACCCCGAGGCGACGTTCCACGTCGGCGGCCACCTCGGCATCCACCCCGCCATCGTCGACCTGCTGGACGACCGCGCGGCCGCCGTCGAAGCGGAGCTGGGCGTCGACCGCGAAGCCGACGAGGTGGCCGTCGTGCTCTGTGCGCGCGGCTCCTCGGACCCGGACGCGAACGCCGACGTGCACAAGCTGGCACGGCTGCTCCACGAGGGCCGCGAGTTCACCCGCGTCGAGCCGACCTTCATCGGCGTCACCGAACCGACGCTCGACGAGACGCTCCACCGGGTCGCGAAGGCGCGCCCGGACGCGGTCGCCGTGCTCCCGTACATGCTCGGCGACGGCGTCCTCACGGGACGGATTCGGGACGGCGCCGACGAGTTCGCCGACGACTACCCCTACGTCGACGCGGCCGGGGGCGACCCGCTCGGGACCGACGACCGACTGCTGGACGTTCTCGGCGACCGCTGGCAGGCCGCGCGCACGGACAGCGTCGAGATGTCCTGTGACACGTGCAAGTACAAGGTCGAACTCGACGGCTACGAGGAGGACGTCGGCGGCGCGCGCGCGCAACTGCGCGCGCTCACTCACCTCGAGACGCACGCCGACCGCGACGACGTCGACGACGACCCGCACGTCCACGACCACCCCGAGAAGCACGTCGCCGTCTGCACGAACACCACGTGTGCGGCCGACGGAGCGCCCGCGGTCCTCGAGCGGCTCCGGCAGGGCGTCCGCGACTCGGACGCCTGCGACGCGCGCGTGACGCGCTCGTCCTGTCTGGGCCGCTGTGGCGACGGCCCCATCGTCGCCGTCTATCCGGACAGCGTCTGGTACGGCGACCTCGACGCCGACGACGCAGAGCGGATCGTCGGCGACCACCTCGACCGCGACCGCATCGTGAGCGACCTCGTCGACGGCACCCTGTGACCGGAGCATCGCTCGTGAACCACTCCCGATCCACGACACCACACCACCGCACTCGCACCCGACGCAACTCCACACACCGCATACACCGCATCACAACCCACGCACCGCACGTATCGCACGAATCACGACCCACGCACCGCACGCACTCACACTCGAACGACCCAACAGACCACCACACGACCTACACACATGACCTGTCACGAACTCGAAGCCCTGCGACTCGGCCTGATGAACGTCCTCGGCACGACCGACCGGAGCGCCCGGGAGCACGCCGAACAGGAACTCGAGGGGCACATGGAGGGCCCCATCGGCGCGCTCGCCGAGGCCGAAACGCTCGACGCCGTCCAGCGACACCTCGACGCCGCGCTGGTCGACCTGGAGGAGGATGTCGCGGCTGCCGACGAATCCACGGACCGCTACGACTACCTCCGCGGTCGGCTCGTGGCGGTCCGTGACGCCGAGCGCGCGGTCCGACGGCTCACCGACCAGGGCGACTCGGTTCTCGATGGACTGGGCGACGCACACCACCTGCTCCACGAGGCGTTCCCCGTCGATGACGACGACTGATCCCCGCGGGGAGGGTCCCGACGCCCTCGCGGAACTGGCGACGGTGCCGCTCGGCGAGGTCGACCCGGCCCGGTCGCGCCACGCCGGCCGCCGCTCTGCGGTCGCGGTGGTCGCGGCCGACGGAGACACCGGAGGGGACTTGCTCGCGGTCGCTGGCCTCGCCGACGGCACGCTCGTCGCGGTCGCGCCCGACGGCACCGAGCGGTGGCGCTACACCCCGACCGACGGGGCCGGAGGTGTCGTCACGCTCGTTCCGTTCGGCGACGGCGTCCTCGTCGGCGAGCGCGGCGCGGACGGCTGGATTCGCCACCACAGCGCGGCGACGGGCGAGCGCCGGTGGCGCCACCGGAGCGCGGACGACGTCGGCGACCCGGAGCGCGACTCGCGGTTCTACCTGCCGTTCGTTGCCGACGCGGCCGCGACGACCATCGACGGCGAGCCCCGCGCGTTCGTCGCTGCCCGCCGATACGAGCGCTCGGGCGACGCGGACTCGCCGCGCCACTTCGAGAGCGTCGTCGCGGCGTTCGAGCCGGACGGGCAGGTCGCGTGGCGGTACCCTGCGGCCGCCTCGCCGATCGCCGTCGACGCCACTCCGTCGCCCGGATCCGGGTCGCCCGGTGACGGCGGCCGGGTCGCCGTGGGGTACAATCGCTGTTCGGACCCCGAGGAGCACGACACCGGGCTCGTCGTGCTCGACGCGGCCGAGGGGACCGAGCGGCTGCGCTGGGATCCCGGCGGCGCGATGGACGAGCCGCCCGGCCAGCGGCGCGTGGGCGACGTCTCGCTGACGCCCGCCGGGCCGGTCGTCGCGAGCCACGCCGACTATCGTGGCTACGCGCTCGATCCGGACGGCGACGTGCGCTGGCGGGTCGACCTCGCGCGACCCGTCGAGCGAGCAGTCGACGATGGGACGGATGTCGTCTACGCCTATCCGAATCACGTCCACGCAACTGGCGGTGGACGCGACGCCGGCGGCGCGTCCGAGGGCGGCGCTGCCGACGCGCTGTCGGATGAGGGCGCTGCCGCCGACGTGCTGTTCGTCACGGGCAACACGTACCCCGAGGCGGGTCGCGAGACCGAGGCCCGCCACCCCCGCGAGCACACCGCAATCGGCGTGCGTGACGGCGCCGAACGGTGGACGGCCCCCGTCGGCGGCTTCGCGACGGGCGTCGGGGCCGACGCCTCGCGCGTGGCGGTCCCGTCGGCCCAGCACTTCCGCGACCGGGACGCCGCGACGCACGCGCTCCGGACGTTCGACGTCGACTCCGGCCCGACCGGCGCCCGACCGAGCGAGGGGGTCGTCACCTGCGCGGCGGTCGCCGGCGACCTGCTGGCGGCCGTCGAGGAGCCTGTGGTCTACCACGACGAGGGCGTCGAACACGGCGCCTACCGCCTCCGACTGTTCGACTCATAAAATAAAAAGAAATAAAACCAAATTTATATTACCGTGTATCATCGTCTAGTTGAGAGAATTTCGCAAGGTTAGTGCCTTGTTGTCGGGATTCGAATCCGAAAGAACGCAGGATTCACGATAGAGCTAAAGTAGTCTCTTTACGTCACTTGCGCTGAAAAACGAGAGAATCAATTTCACAAGTAACACCTCCACTTTTCAGACAGCCGAAATTAATCGATACGGTCAAATTAGGCAGTAATCGTCGTATTATTTTACTTATGCATCCTACCGACAGTCAGAACGACGGAAGAAATACGCGCTCTCGTCGATATCGATATTCAGTCGCCGGTCGCCACCGGGGGCGACTCCGCTGACCACGTCGACTCCCGGTCGAGGCCGCGTCGGTGGAGTCGAGCGAAGGTCGTCGTCAGGACGAGCCACAGGCCGACCTGGCCGGCGAGCACGACGCCGCGGTAGGCCGCGGCGAACGGGCCCGACGGGCCCGACCCGGTTGCGACGGGCGAGACGACGGCGAGCCCGAGCAGCGCCGCCAGCGGGAGCGCCGCGACGAGCGCGCTGAGCCGGCTGTCACGACCCGATGCGGTGAGGCGGCGGTAGCACGCCCCGCTCGCGAGACAGGCGACGGCGCCGGCGAGCAGCGCGCCGCCGTACCAGAGTCCGCGCACGTCGAGAGAAGCGCCCTCGACGCCGGGCGGCTGCGGCGGAACCGCGAGCCAGGGCGCGCCCGAGATCGTCACCAGGCCGGCCGCGCCGAGCAGGAAGACGGGCACGTCGCCCGCGCCCGGAATCGCGGGCTCCAGCAGGTAGTACACGACGCCGAAGCCGACGCCGAGCAGAGCGCCCCACCCGACGCCGCCGAGGAGGTCAGTCAGCGTTCCGAGCACGGTCGTCGGAACCGCCAGCGGCCCCACCGCGACGTGGCCGTTCGCGGCCTCGTGCGCCGCGTGCTCGCTGCCGTGTTCGCCGCCCTCTGCGTGGTGGCCCGCACGCTCCTCAGCGACAGCGACCAGCGGCGACGCGACGAGAACGACGAACAGACCGAACGCCAGTCCCGCCACGACGCCTGCTTTCAGGCCGCGGAGGGCGTACGCGGAGAGCATCAGTGACAGACGATGCCGGCGGCGTGGCGCGCGTCGTGGAGAGAGTCGTGGACTGCCGGTTCCTGTGCGAACACCAGCAGGAACAGCAGCCCGGCGACCAGCGCGGTCCCGAGCGCCACCTGCGTGGCAGTCAGTGACGTTCGTGCGACTTCGATTCGGTCATGGACGGTCGATGCCCGCGAGGCGGGCGGGGGTGACTGCGCCATTGCAAACCACACTTGCAAAAGAACAAGTTGGATTGTAAAACTTTCGAGTGGGTTCCAGCGCGGTTGGCCGTCGTTCGGCCGTCAGGGCCGGCCACTGCCCGGGCGGCCGTCGGCGCACCCTGGCCCTCTGGGCCCCCGGATCGCGGTGGCATCGGTTCCGCCCGGCGCCGGCAGGTCTCCCCGGACCGCGGCGGCGTCGATTCCACCTGGTGTCGGCAGGCTTTAGCTCTCGGCACGGCCCTGCCCGGGTATGCAACGGGCGGAGCGCGGCTGGCCCGTCACCCTGCTGCTGGTGGTCGTGCTCGCGGCGGTGGCGTGGCTCGCGGGCGGCGCTGTCAGGGCCGGGTTGCTGTTGCTGGGCAACACCCGGGACGTCGCCAGCGACGTGGGTGGTCTCGCCGCGGCCGCGCTGTTCCTGCTCTTGCTCGTCGCGTTCTACCTCTACTGCTATGTTCCCCGGGACGGGCAGAGCCGGTCCCCGTGAGGCCGGCGGGTGACGCCGGTCGCCCGCCGCCCCGGTCGACGAACGCCACGATGCACCGCGGACCCTGTCTCGCCTGGAAGCTGCCGACCGGTTCATCCCCGGCCTGGCCGCGCGGGAGGGTCCCGTTCCGTCGCGGCGGCCACCGGGGGTCCGGCGTCGGCCACCCGTCGGAAGTTAGTTCCCGCCAGTCTCCGTAGTAGGGAGTGTGAACGTCACCGGTAGCTGGACGCGAACGGAGGCGATGTCCTTTCTGGTCGAGGCGGCAATCCCCGTCCGCCTGGCCTGTCACAGACCGGACGGAGGGCTCTGGATGCTCTCGCTCTGGTTCCTCCCGTGGGACGAGTCGCTCTGGTGTGCCACCGGCGCCGACGCCGACGTGGTCCGGTACCTCGAACACGACGACGGCGTCGCCTTCGAGGTCTCGACCAACGACCCGCCCTACAGGGGAGTCCGCGGTGCCGGCACGGCCGTCCTCGAACCGGACACCGACAAGGCGCTGCTGCGGGCGCTGTTCGACCGCTACCTCGGCGGTACCGACAACCGCCTCGGCGACCGGTTGCTGGCAGACGACCGGGAGGAGGTCCGCATCCGCATCGACCCCTCGCGGATCTACACCTGGGATTTCACCGAGCGGATGGACGACGCGACTGACTGAGGGCCCCCGCTGCCGTCGCCCGACAGGCGGCGACGGGGCTGCCATCCGCCTGTCTTCAGGGCCGCGCAAACCCATTCTCTCACGCGAACGCGGTTCTGCGTGACCGGAACGACCGGAACGAGGACACAATCGTCGGGAACACTTGTTCGAAAGTTATATAGAAAATAATGGGTAAATATGACAAAATAATAAGAAAATCCGAGAATTATCGCCGAATATTTCGATTATCGCACTAATTTCCTCTCTCGTGGCCACGGAACTCACTCACGGAGCGCGTCGACCGGCTCCTCGTTGGCGGCCCTGTACGCGGGATAGAGCCCGGAGGCGAGGCTGATGAACACGCCGAAGGCGAACGCGACGACGAGGTAGGCGCCGTTGCTCGGATGGAGGACGACGTCGAGGCCGAGCGGGGAGAACTGGTAGAGCGCGCCGACCGCGAGCACCGTCAGGACCACACCTCCGACCCCGCCGACGATACCGAGTAGCGTCGCCTCCACGAGGAGCGTCCGGAGCACGTCGGCCTTCTGGACGCCGACGGCCCGGAGGACGCCGATCTCGCCGCGGCGCTCCGTCGTGGACATCAGCATCACGTTGAAGATGGCGACGCCGGCCACGACCAGCGACACTGCTCCGAGCGCGACGAGGAAGCCGTTCAACAGGTTGAAGAAGTCGTTGATGCGGTCCAGGATGCTCGACAGTTCGAAGACGCTGACCCGGCGCTCGCGGGCGTTCAGCCGGTCGCGGACCGTCGCCGCCACGTACGTGGCGTCCTCGCTGGAGTCGGCCTGCACGACGATCTGGCTCGGGGCGTCCTGGGCGAACGCCTCGCGCGGCAGGACCACGGCGTTCGACGGCTGGATGGGTGTGATGTCGTCGCTCTCCGCGAGGACCGCGATGACGCGGAAGCGCTGGTTCTCGATCTCGACGGCGCTTCCGGGCTGGACGCCGAGCTGGTCGGCGACCGCTGCCCCGACGAGCGCCCCCTGTCGGTGGTACTCCGGAAGGGTGCCCTGCCGGGCTTCGAACAGCGCGCGCGGCCTGTCCAGGCCGTACAGTTGCGCGAACGTCTGTCCGCCCGGGCCGTTCACGACAGCCCCGTCGGCCACCAGCGGGACCGCCGTGCCCCGACCCTCCGCGACGCGCTCGACTGCCGCGACCTCCCGCGGCGTGAGCGTCTCGCGGCCCGTGTTCTCGTTCGGGCTGACGATGACCTGGTTGCCGATGCCGCCCAGCTCGTTCGTCGCCGACAGCTGGAGCACGTTGCCGAAGATGCCCAGGGTCGCGATGGCGAGAACGCCGATGACGATGCCCAGCGCCGCTAACGCCGACCGCAGCCGGTTGCGCGAGAGGTTCCGCTGGGCCATCAGCACCGACGGGAACCGCGAGAGGAGCCCGAGGCGGTCGGTTCGCGGTTCTCGTGGCTCTTGCGGTTCTCCCGGCTCTCGCGGTTCTCGCGACTCACCGGCGGCGTCCTCACTGGTCATCACGAATCCTCCCGTCGACGAGCTCGACCGCGCGGTCGGCGAAATCGGTGACGAGCGGGTCGTGCGTGACGGTGACGACGGCGACGCCCCGGTCACAGACCGCCTCGAACTCCGTCAGGATGGTCCGCCCGGTGTCGCGGTCGAGGTTCCCGGTCGGCTCGTCAGCGAGGACGACCGCGGGCTCGTTGATGAGCGAGCGGGCGATGGCGACGCGCTGCTTCTGGCCGCCCGACAGCTGGGTCGGACGGTGGTCGAGGCGGTCGCCCAGCCCCACCCGTCGGAGGAGGTCGCGCGCCCGGCGCGTGGCCGTCGGGTCGCGCTGGTAGACTGTCGGGAGCGCGACGTTCTCGACGGCGGTCAGCGCGTCGATGAGGTAGAACTGCTGGAAGACGAAGCCGACGTACTCGCGGCGGGCGTCGGTCCGCGCCTCGTCGTCGTAGGTCGCGGCGTCCACGCCGTCCAGCAACACCTCGCCCGAGGTGGGCGTGTCCAGCAGGCCGAGCATGTTCAGCATCGTCGACTTGCCCGACCCCGAGGGGCCGATGACGGAGACGAACTCGCCGCGCTCGACCGAGAAGTCGACGCCTTTCAGCGCTCGAACCGTCTCCGCGCCCGAATCGTACTCCTTCACGACGTCGCGGAGTTCGAGCGGCGTCTCCCCGCCAGGGGCCTCGGTGTTCCCCGCGTCGGGGGCGTCGCTCCCGTCCTCGCCGCCCGTCTCGTCGCTCGCGTCGGTCGTCGACTCCCCGTTCATCGGTGGCGGCGGTAGAGCAGCGGCCCGGCGACGGCCAGTGCGGCCGCGACGCCCAGTCCAGCGAGCGGGGCGGCTCCGAGCGAGAACAGGCCACCGCGCTTCCGTTCGGAGGGCGCCAGCGACTGGTCGTACGGGAGCGTCACCGTCCGGGTGCGCTCCTCGCCGTTGACGACGTAGGTCACGCGGATGGGGAGCTCGGTGGCGTTCTGGGCGTCGACGTCGGCGGTCAACTCGAACGGCGCGAACTCGCTCCCCTCGACGGTTCCGACAAAGTACGTCCGGCCCGGATACGCGGGTTCGACGTGCGTGTTGGCGCCCATCGCGACGACGACGCCGGAGACGGGGGCGGTCCCGACGTTGCCGGCGTTGCCGCTGATGCGGAGCCGCCCGTCGTCCGTGAAGGAAAGCGAGACGTCCGTCACCCGGATCTCGCCGGTCGGCTGGCGGAACTGGTAGGTCCCGCGGGCGCTGCCCTGCCGCGCGCGGGCATCGGCGTCGCGGACGTCGGCGTCCCGGCCGCCTGCGGGGCCGGTTCCTGCGACGGTGTAGTTCGCGACCGCGACCACCGTCGCCGACTCCTCGACGCTCGAGAGGTCGACCGTCACGGTGCCCGTCTCGCCGGGAGCGAGGCGGCCGACGTAGCGCCGCGGCAGCCGGCGGTCGCCCGCCCGGGGCCGGACGACGACGTTCTCGAGGGGGGCGTTGCCGAAGTTGGTGACTGCTACCCGCACCCGTTCGGTGGTCGCTTCCCCGTCCTGCTGGTTCTGGAGCGCGCCGCTCCCCCCGCTGCCGCCGAGGCCGACCGCACCGCTCACCAGCGCGGCGACGTTCGCGTTCCCGCCATCGTCCTCGGGCGGTGGGACTCGGGTGACGGCGACGCCGACCTCCTCGCGGAGCGGCGGTGCGTTGAGGACGACGCGGCGCCGGGTCACGTCCCGCGCGCCGGTCGAGGTGGTGTAGGCGGTCGAGACGACGAGCGCCTGCTCGCCCCGCTCGGGCCGTATCGAGAGGTTGACCGTGTCCGTCGCGCCCGCCGCCAGCGTCGGAATCGACGCCCGGCGCTCGACCGCGCTCGGTCCCGGGAGCGTCACCTCGACGTCGCTGATGGCGTTGGCGCCGGGATTCGACACTGTGACCGTGACCCGGCTCTCGACGCCGGCCACGGGGTCCGGCACGGTCACGTCAAGTCCGGGAGGCGACCGACGGACGACGATGGTCACGGGCCGCCGGACGCGGACGGTCTCGCCAGCGGTCGAGGAGTTGGCGACCGCGACCAGCGTCAGCTCCTTCCGTCCGCGGTCGCCGAACGCGGTGACGAGGTCGACGGTGAGGCTGTCGCCCGGCGAGAGCGAGCCCGGCTTCTCCGCGCGGGCGAGCGTCGTGGTCTGGTTGCGCAGGGAGACGCGCTCGATCTCGGCGGTCGCGCTACTCCCCGCTGAGAGCTGGACGGTCGCCGTCACGGTAACCGGTTCGTCCGTCGTCGGGGCGTCCGGCGTGACCGTCACGCCCGAGATCTGCAGCCGGGCGTCCGGGACCGCCGCGGCCGTCCCGACGGCCGTTCCGAGGACGGACGCGACCGGTGCGAGGGCCAGGAGGGCGACGAGCAGGGCGAGCCCCGCGCGGGGGAGCGAAATCGCTGGCGGGCGGCGCATTCGGTTGTTCTGTGTACGGGGCCGACGCGCAAAAGGGTTCGCGTGGTCGGCAGATGAGTCCGTGTGGTCGGCAGACGAGTTTACGTAGCCGGCGTGGCCGATGGTGTTCTGTGCCCGGACTGCCGCGGGGAAAACGACCATCCCGCCGCCGCGCCTGCACTCGCACATGAACGTGCTCATCACGGGCGGGAGTCGTGGTATCGGGGCCGCCGTAGCGCGCAGGTTCGGCGCGGACGGTGCCCACGTCGCGTGCTGTGCCCGCGAGGAGGAGCCGCTCCACGAGGTGGCCGCCGACGTCGTCGAGGCGGGCGGCGCGGCGACGACCCAGCGCGCGGACGTCCGCGACGAGTTCGACGTCGAGCGCTTCGCCGAGACCGCCGCCCGCGAGGGGGGGCCGCTCGACGTGGTGGTCGCGAACGCCGGCGTCTACCACGGCGACCCCGGCCAGACGCCGCTCGCCGACGAGTCCTACGCGTCGTTCGACGACCACGTCCGGACGAACGGGCGCGGCGTGTTCGCCACCATCCGGGAGTCCGTCCCCCACCTGGCCGAGGACGCGCGGGTGCTCGTGCCCTCCGGGAGCGTCGCCCGCGACGCGAAGCCCGGATTCGGCTCGTACGCCGTCTCGAAGGCGCTCGCGGAGGCGCTCGCTCGCCAGTTCGCCGCCGACCTCGACGCTACCGTCGGCGTCGTCGACCCCGGGCAGGTGTCGACTGAACTCACGGGCGACGGTCCCGGTCGCGACCCCGACGAGGTCGCGGACCTCTTCTACTGGGCCGCCACGGAGGCGCCCGCCGACGAACTGGACGGTGGCGTGGTCGACCTGCGCGCCTGGAAGCAGGCGACGCGATAGCCCGCCGAGATCGCGGCCGGACTGGGCGGGAGCATCACGGCGGTCACCCCGCACGCCGGCGGTCGGCTCGTGCAGGCCCGGCATGTCGCCCGGCGCTCGCTCGCCGCCGTGTTCGCCGCGTTGTTAACGAACGCCTTGCACCACCGACAACACTATTAACGAACGGAATCGAATTATTATCGACATGAGCGCGGAGACGGCGTCGGACGAGGACGGGTCGGCGCTGGAGGGTGACCTCGGTGGGGTGTCCAGAGTCGGCGTCGTCGGCGTTGTCGCGCTCCTCGCTGTCTCCGCGGTGGCGGTGGCTGCGGGTCTGTGGAAGCTACTGGTCATCGGCTGGGTGGCGTTCGCCGCGATGGCGGGCGCCGCGGCGCTCGGCACGCGGGCCGCCCGGACGCGAGACGCCTTCGGCCTGGTGTGGGGCTACGGGCTCGCCGCGGGCGCGATGGTCACCTCCGCCGCGGTGTTCCTGCTGCCCCAGGCGTTCGGCCTCTCGCCGAAGATCGGCGGATTCGGGGTCGCAGCCGGTCTGCTCGCGGGGTACGCGGCCCACACCGCGAGCCACCGGCTCGCCCACCTCGACGCCGTGAACTCCGTGGCGGCTGAACTCGCGGCCCACGCGCTCGCCGCCGGGCTCATCATCGGCGCGATCTACGCCGCCCTACCGGACCCCGGGCTCCTGCTCGGCCTGGCCATCGTCTCGCACAAGGGCCCCGCGGGCTACGCCGCCGCTCGCCGCCTCCGCCACGCCGGCCGCGGCGTCTCCCTCCTCCTGTTCCCGGCCGCGGGGGTCGCCGTCGTCGCCATCCCGGTCGCCGTCCTTCAGCCGTCGCTGCCGGCCGACGTGAGCGCCGCCGTCTTCGGCTTCGCCGCCGGCGTCTTCCTCCACGTCGCGATGGACTTCCTCCCCGAGTGCGAACTCGGCGGCGAGATCGGCGAGGTCGCCCAGCTCTCTCACGACGACGAGGCTCACCGCTTGCTCGACCGCCTCCGGCTCCACGCCGTCGCCAGCACGGCGCTCGGCGCCCTCGTCGTCTTCCTCGCGTGGCTGGCTGTCATCTGAGCGGTCGCAAAGCGAGCGGATAAACTGAATATCTGAATAATAATTATCAAATATTATATTTTCTCAGTTTATACACGATTTTGGAGAATTATGTTCAGCCCGAACCGGCCTCTTCAGGTGTTTGGTCTCGCTGACTGATTCGGGCGCGGCATGCTTCTGGCGCATCCCGCGGCGCGGCCCGCCGCCCGGCAGACGAGCACATCCGGTCACCTCCGGCACTGTCGGGAGCGAGAGCGGGATCGAGAATCAGAGCGACGTGACGTGATGTGGCGTCACCCGCCCCGGAGCCGCGCCGCGACGGGCAGGAGCACGCCGGCGACGATGCCGGCGCCCGCCAGTGCGGACAGCCCCAGTTTCACGAGCCGGTACGGATCCCGTGCCGGTTCGATCGCGCGGGTGACGTAGACGTAGCCGCCGTCGGTTGCCACGAGCGTCGGGTTCGGGTCGATGGGGGCGCTCCGGTCGCGCTCGACCACCGCCCGGTAGTCCGGCGGCCGCGCGGCGCGGGCCACCGGCGGCGGCATCTCGGCGGCGGGCACCGCAAGCGCTTCCGCGACGGCTCGAGCCGTGACGCGCTCTGCGGTCAACCGGAAGGTGTCGTTCGACAGGGTCGCGTCGACGGCATAGTACTGGCTGTTGCTGCCGTCCCAGTAGAACGCGTCGTCGGTCAGCGTCCGCAGGCTGGGACCGACTTCCTCCGCCGGGCGCTCGTACGTCCCGTTCACGGCCCGTCGGACCGCGCTGGCGACGGCGAAATCGCCATTCACCTCGGCGTCGAGCGCCAGGTCGCCCTCCGTGGCCTCGTCAGAGAGGTCGACGGGGTCGCCCGTATAGACGGTCTGGGGGTCGGGGCCGGGGCCGTTCCCGACGGCGGGCTGGGCGAGCAGACAGAGCGAGACGAGCACCAGCAACGCACCCCGGCGGCGGCTCCGGTGCTGGGACGGGTCGGCCACGCCGGAGCGACCGGCGGCGGGCGATATAGAAGTCGCGGTTCAGACGCCAGGGTCGGGGGCCGGGTCGAGGGTGCAGTCGAAGCCGAGGGTGCGGTCGAAGTCGAGGCGCCCGCCGACTGTTTCTCCAGTGACTGGAGAAGTCACTCCAGCATCGCGGCCGCCTCCTCCAGCGTGACGGCCCCCTGCTCGAACGCCAGCAGCACGTCTCGGACGCCCGTGTCGTCGCCGTCGTCTCTGTCGTCCGCGTCGTCCTCGTCCGTCTCGGCGTAGTCATCCAGGCCGGTCCGCGTCGAGTGGCCCGTCAGTTCGTCCATGTCCTCCCCGTCGGCGAGCGCCGTCTCCTTCTTGACGCGGTAGTTCCCGCCGTCGGTGACGTGGAGGTCGGCCGGGTGGAAGAAGTACCAGTCCTCGCGGTCGAAGCGCACGCCGACCTTCGGCGCGGCGCCGAAGTTCTGCGCGAAGTAGACGAGGTTCTCGATCTCCGCGCCGTCGAGGTAGATCGGGTCGCCCGCCGAGGATTTTGCCTCGATGGCGTAGAAGACCTCGCTGTCGCCCGCGAGCACGTCCGGGAGTTCGCGCTCGGTCGCGCTGCCCGAGGCGGGGGCCCGCATCACCGCAAAGCCCCGCTCGTCGAGCCGGTTGACGAGTTCGCGTTCCCGGCGGTCCCCCTTCTCGTTCGAGTTGGCCATACCCACGCTCGGTCGTCGGGATACTTGAACGAGCGGTGACCGTGGTGGAACTGCCGCGTTCCGTCGCTGCCACCGACCCTCTGTCACTCTCGTCTCCCTCCTCGCGGCGCCCCGGGTGAACGACCGGGGCCACCGACCTTTTGCACCGGCCGCTCCCAACTGGACGCATGGCCGAGGGGTCCCGCTGGACGCGGCTGGTCGCGGTCACGACAGCGGTCGCCGTCGTGTTCGCGCTGCTGTGGTTCGCCGCGTGGCTGTTGAATACCGTACTGGGCCCCTTCCGGCCGCTTCTGGCGGCCGTCGTCGTCGCCGCGCTCGTCCTGCTGGTCCTCCGCCGCGAGGGCGACTGATACGGTTTAGTGTAACAGTTTACCGGTGCGTCGGCCGACCGGGGCGCCGATGCGCCGGGAACGATTTACAGTAAACCGTATGAGAGATCGACCCTCGTCCGGTCCGACCCGGAAGCGTTTAACCGTCGCGCACGGAACCGATCCGTATGGCCTCGTTCGACAAAGCGGAGGACCGCATCCTGAAGAAGATGATCTGTATGCGCTGTAACGCCCGCAACCCGGAGCGGGCCGACAGCTGCCGCAAGTGCGGCTACAAGAACCTCCGACCGAAGGCGAAGGAACGGCGCGCGGCCTGAATCGGTCTCCGCCACGGGACACCGGATACTACTCCGCTATTCGCGCCCCCTCGTCACCAGCGGGCACGGTGGTGATGTACCCGCCGTCGCATATGTGAAGAAGAACGGATATTATGAATTAATATCGAAACTATTTATATTATAGAAGGCGTAACAGAGTAATTTCACCCGTCGGGGTATTTCGGCTCGCGTTTCTCGGCTCGTTCGAGGGCCGTCTCGACCACGTCCCGGACGTCACCGTGGAATGTGTCACCGTGGCCGGCGTACATGTGCCCGACGCCGTCTGGCATCCGGTCGAGCAGATCGCGGATGGACTCGATGAGCCGCTCGCGGGACTGGCCGGCCATGTCCGTCCGGCCGAAGGAGCCGTAGTCGAAGGCACCGTCGTCGTGGACCACCACGTCGCCGGAGTAGAGGGTCGTCTCCGAGACGAACGAGACGTGGTCGTCGGCGTGTCCCGGTGTGTAGACCACGTCGCAGTCCTCGTCGCCGACCTGGACGGTGTCGCCGTCCTCGATCGAGTGGGTCCGCCGCGCGTGGTCGGCGAAGGCGTACACGTCGGGGGCGAAGACGTCACAGATGGCGTCGAGTTGCGCGACGTGGTCGCCGTGCTGGTGGGTCAACACCACGCGGTCCACGCCGTCGGTGTGCTCACGGACGACGTCGACGACGCCCTCCCAGGCGCCCGCGTCGACGAGCGTCGTGACCTCGCCGCGGACCAGGTACGCGTTGCAGGTGAAGGTCTCTGCGTCGGCCGTGACCGTGACAACGTCGGGGTCGCTCACGCGAGTGACTGCGCCGGGCGGGCGCAAAGTTGTTTGTCCCCGGCGCGCCGGCCTCGAGTCCCGTTCATGCAGCAGTTGGGCCAGTGTCGAGCCCCCGTGCCTGCGGCGGTTCGCCCGGCGTCAGCCGGTCGCCGACCGCGATCCGAACAGGCACTTTATCCGGTCGCCGTGCGCCAGTCAAATCGTGAGCAGCGCGGCACGGGCGGGTGAGCTGCCCGACGATACCGACAGCGACGCGCTCGATCCCGAGCTGCCAGAGCCGGAACTGGTGGGCGGTGTCACCGACGAACGGCTCCCGCTCCGCGTCCGCCTCCGGTCACTCTACCGCTTCTTCGTGGTTCTGGGCGCGTTTCTGCCGTTCGCCGTCGCCTTCCTGCGCGACCGGCGCCGGTGGCTGGTGTTCGGCGACCGCCGCGAGCGGACCGAGGCGGACGACCAGCGGCGCGCGCGAAAGCTCCGCGAGACACTCCTCGAGCTGGGGCCGGCGTTCATCAAGTTCGGCCAGATGCTGTCGACGCGGCCGGACGTGTTGCCGCCGGCGTACGTCGAGGAACTTGCGGCGCTCCAGGACCGCGTCCCGCCGGCACCCTGGCCGGCCGCGCGCGAGGTGATCGAGGCCGAACTCGGACCCGTCGATAAGGTGTTCGCCGAGTTCGAGCGCGAGCCCATCAGCGGAGCGAGTATCGGTCAGGTGTACGTCGCGCGAATCGAACGGCCGGGCGCGTCCGAGTCGATGGACGTGGCGGTGAAAGTGCTGCGGCCGGGCGTCCGGCGGCGCGTCGAGGCGGACCTGCGAGTCATCCGGACGCTCCTGCCGTTCGTGACCCGGCTCGCGCCGCCGGGGCAGCGGTTCACGCTCCAGAACCTCGCCGACGAGTACGCCGCGACCATCCGGCAGGAGATGGACTACGCCCACGAGGCGCGCCGCCAGGAACTCATCCGGGCGAACTACGCCGACGACTCGACGGTCCGCATTCCGCCCGTCGTTCCCGACCTGACGACCGACCGGGTCATCGTCTCGGAGTACGTCGAGGGGACGAAGATCTCGAACGTCTCGACGCTCCGATCGATGGGCGTCGACACGACCGACCTGGCAGAGCGGCTCCTGCGGGCGTACATCCAGATGATCGTCGAGGACGGCGTCTTCCACGCCGACCCGCATCCCGGCAACCTGGCCGTCCAGCCGGACGGGACGCTCGTGTTCTACGACTTCGGATTGACGGGGACACTGAGCGAGCGCCGACGCGACGAACTGTTCGAGTTCTACGTCGCGGTCGCGAGCGAGGACATCGAGGGCGTGCTGGACGCCTTCGAGGCGATGGGTGCGCTGGACCCGGACGCCGACCGCGAGTTCATGCGCGCCGGGATGGAACTCGCGTTCGACAACCTGCGCGGCGGCGAGGTCGACGTGAGCGAGGTTCGTGACCTCATCGAGGGGTTCCAGGGGACGCTTCGTGAGTTCCCGATGCGGCTCCCCCGCGACCTCGCGCTCATCGTCCGCACTTCGACCATTCTCGAGGGTGTCTGCTACACGCTCGACGACGAGTTCGACTTCATCGCGGTGGTCACCGATTACGTCCGCGAGGAACAGGGTCGGGAGTCGGCCCAGCGGCTCCTCGAAGCCGGCGTCGACGAACTGGGTCGGGTCGCACTTGCCACCCTCCGGACGCCGACGGGCGCCGAGCGCGCACTGGATCGTGTCCGACGCGGCAACGTCGGAATGCAGGCGACCGTTCACGACGACAGGCGCGTCCTGCAGCGACTCGGCCGCCGGCTCGTGCTCGGGGGGCTCGCGACGGCCGGCGTCGTGATGACCGCGCTCGCCTACGGCTTCCGGGCCGAGATCGGGACGACGGTCCTCGCGCTGGCGGCCGCGGGAACGGCCGGGTTGCTGGCGGCGACTGCCTGGTCGTTCTGGCGGTCCCGCGGCACCAGTGCGCGGCTGCAGTTCACCCGGCAGAGCATGCGCGAGCGCCAGCACCGCGAGGAGTGAGAGAGCATGCGCGAGCGCCAGCACCAGCACCGCGAGGAGCGAGCAAGCACCGCGGGACCGCACTGCCGCGAGGAACGAGCAAGCACCGTGGAACCGGGTCGAACTGATGCCGCTGACTCGCCCGTCGCGAGCACGCGGCGAAACGGTTTTCCTGCGAACGACACAACGCACGCCCATGAGTGGGAACGAAGAGGACATCGAGGAGCTTCGAGAGAAAAAGATGGAAGAGCTGCGCGAGCGCCAGCAGGGAGAGGGCGGACTCGACGAGGAGGCCGCCGAGGCCCAGCGGGAACAGGCGGAGGCCCAGAAGAAGGCCATGCTCCGCAAGGCGCTCACCGACGGCGCCCGAAAGCGGCTCAACACCATCCGGATGAGCAAGCCCGACTTCGCCGAGAAGGTCGAACAGCAGGTCATCGCGCTCCACCGCTCCGGCCGACTCCAGGGCCGCATCGACGAGGAGCAGATGAAAGAGCTGCTGCAGGAGCTGAAACCCGAGAGTCAGAGCTTCGACATCAAGCGGCGATAGCGTGGCTCCGACCGAGGCGCGACCGCCCTCACCGACTGATGCCCCGCCGGCGTGGGTCCTGTTCAGCGCCGGAAAGGACTCCGCGCTCGCCGCGCTCTGCCTCGAACCGTTCTTCGACGTGACGCTCGTGACCGTCGGCTTCGGCGTCGAGTCGGCCCCCGACGCCGGCTCCGGCCTCACCGACGGGACCGAGCATGCGGCCGCGGCCGCCGCGTCGCTCGGGCTGCCGTTTCGGGTCGTCTCCCTCCCGGTTTCGGTCGCTCACGAGGCGGCCGAGCAGGTGCTCGCGGACGGACACCCCAACGAGGCCATCCAGTCGGTCCACGAGCGGGCGCTGGAGGCGGTCGCGACGACGGCGCGCGAGACGACCGAAGTCGAGCGTCCGACCGTCGCCGACGGAACCCGCCGCGATGACCGCGTCCCCCGGCTCGACAGGTCGGCTGCACAGAGCCTCGAGGACCGCAACGGCGTCGATTACGTCGTCCCGCTGCGCGGACACGGGCGGGCCGCGGTCGACCGCCTCGTCGGGGCTCAACTGGCGGTCACGACGGGCCCGAGCGACGAGGTTGCGAAGGCAGACTACGAGACGGCCATCCGCGCCGTCATTCGGCGCGAACACGGGCCGGAGCGAGTCGACGCGCTGTTCCCCGAGCACACCCAGTCCCGGGTCACCGGGCGGGTCGACTGACCGTCGGCTGGCCGCTCGCGACCCGTCGTTCGGAACGAGCGGCGAGTCGTCGCGGGAAACCTACTTGATGGGGGCGACAGAAGGTCCGGTATGCGATTCCTCATCGTCGGGTACGGCCGGGTCGGACTGCGGACCGCGCAGATCCTCGCCTCCGAGGGCCACGAGGTCACCATCGTCGACGAGGACCCCGAGAAGGTCGCGAAGGCGTCCGACGACGGGTTCGAGGCCCACGAGGGCGACGGACAGGACGACCGGGTCCTCGAGGAGGCCGGCATCGCCGAAGCTGACGCCATCGCCGCGCTCACGGGGGACCTGAACGCCAACTTCGCGGCCTGCATGGCCGGCAAGGCCCGCGACATCCGGACCGTGATGCGCATCGACGAGGACTACCGCCAGGAGATCTACGAGAAGTACGCCGCCGACGTCGACGAGATCGTCTATCCGGAGCGGGTCGGGGCCGCGGGGGCCAAGACAGCGCTCCTCGGCGGCGACCTGAACGTCCTCGCGGACCTGACCGAGTCACTCACCGTGGCGACGGTCGACGTCCCCGTGGACTCGCCGCTCGTCGACAGCCGAATCGTCGAGATAGACTTCCCGGACGGGTCCCGCGTGTACGCCCACGGACGGGTGAACGAACCGATGACGATTCCGCTCCCGCAGGCGACGATCGAGGCCGGCGACCGGCTGGCCGTCATCGCTGATGAAGACGCCCTCTCGGCCGTCCGGGCCATGGTCCGGGGCGACGACCCCGACGCCGACGCGGAAGCCAGCGCCTGAGGCGGCCTGTCTACCTCTCACTCATCAATAGTGTCGGCGTCGCGACCACGAGACCGTCGCGCTCGATGGCTCGAAATCGGATGCGGCAGAGAGTGTATGTGGCCTCTGCATCCCCGGAAGGAGATAGGTCTGGGCGCGCGGTGGGGAGGATGGGGATGTGTTGAGGCCGTCAGTGCGCGCCCACCGACAGCCACCGCCGGGAGGAACATAAATCCGCGTCAGACAGCCGTGTGACCGGCAGCGGCCGTCCGACGCCTGTCGTGCCTCTGGCTTGCGGTTTCGTGGATGTCGGGGCGGCCGAGCGAGTGGCGAGCGGCGACCCGGGGGTACTTAAATCAACCACCGCCCGGCAACGGGCAGAGGCTCGCGGTGAGGATCGCGACCTCCTCGGTCTCGTTGCGGGCACCGTGGACGGCGCCCCGCTCGTTGTAGACGACGCCCGGCGCGGTGACGCGCTCCTCCTCGTCGTCGCGGACGACGGTGACGGTGCCGGACAGGACGTGAAAGACGTTCGTGGCGTCGTCGTGTTCGTGTGGTTCGATGCGGGCGTCGGGACCGAGTGCGAACGCCTTCACCAGCACGTCGTCGGTGACGACGAGTTCTGCAGTGCGCGTCTCGCCCTCGTCGGGGTCGAGGTCGGCAGCTTCGGGATAGCGGTCGAGCATATCGGTCCGAAGGGCGGCGAGAACTTAGTCCTACGCGCTTGTGCGCCAGCCCGTTCGTCTTCCCGGGTGGGATGGACCTGAGGGGAAGGGCCCGCGTGGCTGCGCCGAGCTATCCGCAGGTGGGGCGGAACTGGTCGCGGCGAGCGCGTCGTCAGTCGGCGCTTGAGATGGCGTCCTCGACGCCGTCGATGGCGCCGTCGATTCGCTCCTCCTCGATGGGGATGATCTTCTCTTCGAGGACTTCCCGCTCGAAGTAGAGCAGTTCGACGAGCACCACGAGCACGGCGATGGCGACGACCATGTAGAAGGTCCCCGGTTCACGGGTGTAGAGGTTGTACGCCATCAGGGGCAGAAAGCCCATGGCACCGACGAAGCCGACCACCGGCGGCACCGGACTGACCGCGTCGTGGTCGCGCTCGCGAAGAGCGAGATAGCTCATCGATCCGAAGATGAGGATGAACGCCAGCGACGCGAAGGAAGTGATTGCGCTGAGTGTCCCGAGCGCGGTGAACACGGCAGTCACGCCACCGATGACGAGCAGGGTCCGTTCGGGGACGCCCTCGGCGTCGGCGTCCCCGATATCGTCGGGGAGCAGGTCGTCAGCGAGCATCCCCTTCGCGAAGTGTGCCGTCGAGAACATGGTGGCGTTGATGGCGCTCCCGGTGGAGAACAGCGCCGACAGCGCCAGGAGGACGCCACCGACTGTCGCGAGGCCGTACGGCGACATCATCGTCCGGGCGGCGTCCTTGAGCGCGACGTGTGGGTGCTGCTGGAGCGCCTGCGGCGCGAGGTTCACTGTGACGACGCCGACGAGCACGTAGATGACGACCGCGGCCGGGATGGAGATGTAGACGGCCTTCCGGAGCGTCTCGACCGGGTTCGAGATGGATTCCTGGTCGTAGAACAGGAGCTGCCAGCCCTGGAAGGCGACAAAAGAGATTGCGGCCGCGACGATCGGGCCGAAGCCGACCAGCGAACCGAAGCCGAATCGGAGCGACGTCCGGGGACTGAAGCCGAGGGCGTAGACCAGCCCGAGGACGCCGAACGCGAGGAGGATGAACACCTTGAGCGCGACGAGGACGTTCTCGGCGCTGCCGGTGGTTCGGGCGCCGGCGAGGTTGAGACCGACGAAGCCGGCGACGGCGAGACGAGCGGGCGGACGGGGAGACCCGCAACCGACGCGGGCACGACGGCGAAGGAGACGGTGAACTCGGCGAACGCGAAGGCGTACATCGCCATCGAGCCGATGTAGCCAAAGAGCAGCGTCCAGCCGACCATCCCGGCGAGGTCGGAACTGCCGACGTAGCACTGGACGAACGTGACCGACCCGCCGCGGTTGTCGGTCATCGAATTGAGTTTGTTGTACGAGTAGCCCGCACAGAGTGCCACGAGGCCGGCGGCGATGAACGCGACCCAGGTGGCGAACTGCGTGATTCCCGCGACGACTCCCATGACGGCGTAGATACCGCCGCCGATCATCCCCCCGAGTGCCATCGATACCGCCTCGGTCAGTCCAAGGTCTTCGGAGGCCATGCGTGCCCGGCGGTTCGAGATTGAGACTGAAGTGTATATCGCGCTGTGGACGTTTCACACATATTACGCCGTTTCGGGGCGTACATTCCGAGTTGTGGCGAAAACAACCCGAGAACGAGCGAACGACGCGTCGCCTACCACGACAACCGGACCGACTGGCCGGGGCTGACGGCAAATGCCTCGTCGCCGCGGCCCTGGTTGACTGCCAGTTCGACGTTGCCGTGGCTGCCGACCGTGACGAGGCGCTCCCCGGGGTCGCACTCGGCGTAGGCCCGCACGACGGGTGCCGTCATCCCGTTCACGTCGATGGTGTCGCCGACGCGTTCGGCCAGCGCCTCGCCGGGGAGGTTAGTGACGGCGTTGCCGAAGTCGTCGACGACGAGTACCTCCCCCTCGGCGACCGTCTCGTCGACAGAGGGGTCCGGGAAGCTGACGGCCTCGTAGTCGTCGGTGCGGGTGAGGCGGTCCGCGGCGCCGATGTCGTCGACGCCGATCTCGTGGACGGCAGCGGCCGCCGGCGCGAACACGTCCCGGCCGTGGAAGGTCGCGCTCGCGGGGTCGCTGTACGCGTAGTCGAACACCTCGACCTGGCTGTCGCCGCCGCCGTTCGCGGCGTTCGAGGCGGTCGCGAGCGCCCGTGCGGCCGGGAGCAGGACGCCGTTGTCGGGGCCGACGAGTGCGTGTTCGCCCGCCCGCACCACGAGTGCACGGCGGTCAGTCCCCACGCCGGGATCGACCACGACGAGATGAACCGCCGGCGGGAACCAGGGGAGCACCTCGCGCAGCCAGAACGCGGCCGCCCGGACGTCCTGGCGGGGGAACTCGTGGCTCACGTCCACCAGTCGGGTGGCTACCCGCTGCAGGATGACGCCCTTCATCGCCGCCGGGTACGGCGCTCCGAAGTCGGAACTCAGGGTGATCATGGATGGGCCTGGGACGGGCGTGGCCGTAACCGTGGGGGTTCCGTCGCCGACCCGCTTTACTTCCACCGAGCCCGCGACACGTTCTTACGCGGACCCGACCAACCCGTTCCCATGACGCGGTTGCTCCACACGGGGGACACCCATCTCGGCTACCGGCAGTACAACGAGCCGGCGCGCCGGCAGGACTTCCTCGACGCCTTCCGCCAGGTCGTGCAGGACGCCATCGACGAGGACGTCGACGCGGTGGTCCACGCGGGCGACCTCTTTCACGACCGCCGGCCAGAACTGGTCGACCTGATGGGGACCGTCGACGTGCTCCGGGACCTCGACGCGGCGGGCATCCCGTTTCTCGCGGTGGTCGGGAACCACGAGACGAAACGCGACGCCCAGTGGCTCGACCTGTTCGCGTCGCTCGGATACGCAGAACGGCTCGGCGATGAGCCCCGCGTGGTGGCAGACGTCGCGGTGTACGGACTCGATTTCGTGCCGCGAGCCCGCCGCGACGACCTCGAGTACGACTTCGCCGACCACGACGCCGCCCACGCCGCGCTCGTGACCCACGGCCTGTTCCAGCCGTTCGACCACGGGGACTGGGACGCACGCCAGGTGCTGGCCGAAGCGTCGGTCGACTTCGACGCGATGCTGCTCGGCGACAACCACGCGCCCGGGCGCGAGCGGCTCGAACCCCAGGGCGCCGACGCGGACGCCGCGAGCGACGACGTGGACGCGTGGGTCACCTACTGTGGGTCGACCGAGCGCGCGAGCGCGGACGAGCGCGAGGACCGCGGCTACAACCTCGTCTCCTTCGACGGCGAGGGCGGCGCCGCCGGCGTCCACATCACGCGGCGGTCGCTCCCGACGCGCGAGTTCCAGTTCATCGACGTCGAACTGCAGGCGGGCGAGGGCGTCGAGCGCGTGAACGAGCAGGTGAGCCAGTACGACCTCTCGGGGGCGGTCGCCGTCGTGACCATCACGGGCGAGGGCGACCGCGTCGCGCCGGCGCGGGTCGAGGAGCGCATGACCGAGCAGGGGGCGCTCGTGGCCCGGGTCAACGACCGCCGCGAGTTCGACACGCCGGACGAGGCGGCCGAGGTGTCCTTCGCGGACCCCGACGAAGCCGTGCGCGAGCGGGTCCGCGAACTCGGTCTGAGCGACGCCGCCCGGGCGCTCGACGAGACGGTCCGCGCGAGCAAGACGCCGGATTCGCGAGTCGCCGACGCCGTAGAGGAGCGGGTCCGGACCCTCGTTGAGGACGGCGACGCGTCGGCGTTCCGATCCGCGCCGGACGTCTCGGAGACGACCGCGGCGGGGACCGAGACGGCCGCCGAGAAACTGGCGGGCGACGGCGGCGATGCCGAGAGCGGAGAGGCGGAGACGACCCCCGACACCGACACCGACACCGACACCGACACGGCGACCGAATCGACGGAGTCAGACGCCGCCACCGAGGGGACAGACACGGACAAGGATACGGACACGAACACCACGACGGACGCGACCGACCCGGACACGGATGCCGACACGGACACCGCGACCGAGGTGACCGAACCGGACGCGGCAGCGGCCGACGCTGCCGAGAGTGATTCGGGCGAGACGGACGCGACCGAGGCGCCCGGCGACGGCCAGGGCTCGCTGGGTGATTTCGCGTGAGGTTCCGCCGCATCGCGCTGGAGAACTTCAAGTGCTACGAGTCGGTCGAACTCTCGTTCGACCCCGGCGTGACGGTCGTCCACGGCGTGAACGGGAGCGGGAAGTCCTCGCTGCTCGAGGCCTGCTTCTTCGCGCTGTACGGTCACCGCGCGCTGGACGCGACCCTCGACGAGGTGGTGACCACCGGCGCCGAAGCGTCGCGCGTCGAACTCTGGTTCGCACACGGCGGCGCCGAGTACCACATCGAGCGCCGGATCACGCTCCGGGGGGACAGCGCCACCAACGACACGTGCGTGCTGGAGACGCCGGACGGTCCCGTCGAGGGCGTCACGGACGTCCGGGCGTACGTGACCGACCTGCTGCGGATGGACACGGACGCGTTCGTCAACTGCGCGTACGTCCGCCAGGGCGAGGTGAACAAGCTCATCAACGCCGACCCGTCGACGCGCCAGGACATGATCGACGACCTCCTCCAGCTGGGGACACTGGAGGAGTACCGCGAGCGGGCCTCGGACGCCCGCGTAGGGGTCAAGCGCGTCCGCGACGGGAAACGCGAGGTGCTCGCAGACGTCGAAGAGCAGGTAGAGCAGAAGGAAGAACAGGGCCTCCACGAGCGGCTGAACGGGCTGAAGAGCGACCTCGCCGAGGTGAACGACGAGATCGAGGAACTTGAGGCCCAGCGCGAGAACGCCGTCCAGACCCGCGACCAGGCCAGAGAGATCCTCGAGAGCCACGAGCAAAAGCGCGAGGAGATCGCCGACCTGGCCGCCGACATCGAGGACCTCGAGGCGGAAATCGCCGCGGCCGAACAGGAGCGAGAGGAGGCGGCCACACGCATCCGAGAGCTGACCGCGGCCGCCGAGGAGCACCGCGAGACCGCCCGTGAGTCCGTCCGCGAGGCCGTCGAGGCGGGCAATGGGACGGGCAACGAGACAGGGCAGACGCCCGGCAGCGAACGCGGCACCGAGCCCGACGAACCCGACGAACCCGACGAGGAGGTCCGCCTCGACGTCTCGCCCGCGGACCCGGATCCCGAGGCGCTCGCGGCCGCCGTCGACGACCTCGAGTCGCGCATCGAGGCCGTAGACGACCGCATCCAGGAGCGGCTGCTGGAGCGCCAGGAGCACGCGAGCGACGCCGAGACCGCCCGCGAGCGCGCCCAGGAGCTCGAAGAGGAGAGCGAAGCGAAGCGCGAGGAGGCCGACGAACTGGCGTCGGAGCTCGCGTCCGCTCGCGAGGCCGTCGCCGAGCAGCGCGAGCGCATCGACGATCTGGACGAGCGTATCGACGACCTGACACAGAGGTTCGCGGACGCGCCCTGTTCACCCGACGAGGTAGACGAACTGATCGCGGCGCGCCGCGAGACGCTCGCCGACGCCCGCGAACGCGTCACGGAACTGGAGGGCGACCTGGAACACGCACGCGAGCGCGTTGCGGAGGCCGAGGAGCTGCTGGCGGCGGGAAAGTGCCCGGAGTGCGGCCAGCCCGTCGAGGACTCGCCCCACGTCGAGCGACTCGACGAGGACCGCGAGCGGGTCACGGAACTGGCGGACGAACTCGAGGCGGCCCGAGAGCGGGTCGACGAGGGTGAGACAGCGCTCGAACGGGCGGAGACGCTCGCCGAGCGAGCCGACGACCTGGAACGGCTGCGAGGCGAGCGCGAGAGCGCGCGGGAACTCCTCGCCGAGCGCGAACAGGGCCTGGACGACGACGAGGCGCGCGTCGCCGAACTCCGGGAGCGCGCCCGGGAACTGGCAGACGAGGCCGCGACGAAACGCGAGGCGGCCAAAGCGGCCGAGGAGCGAGCCGAAACGGCGAAAGCCGCCATCGGTGAACTGAACCGCGAGAAGGAGACACTGAAGCAGCGGCGGAACCTGCTGGAGAAAGCGACCGAGGCGCTCGAGGAGGCGGCCGACATCGAGAGCGAGATCGAGCGGCTGCGCGAGCGCCGCGCGTCGCTCGAGAGCGAGAACGACCTCCGGCGCGAGTCGCTCGCGGAGAAGCGTGACCGGAAGGCCGAGCTCGAGGCGGAGTTCGACGAGGAACGCGTCGAGCACGCGGCAGACGAACTCGAGCGCGCCGAGGAGTACATCGAGCAGGTCGACGGACGCCTGGAGGAGCTGCGCGACCGGCGCGACGAGTTGCAGGGCGCCATCGGCGCGACCGAAAACGAGATCGAGGCGCTGGAGGAGCTGCGCGACCGGCGCGACGCCCTCGCCGCGACCGTCGACGCCCTCGACTCGCTGTACGAGGAGGCCGAGCAACTGGAGTCGATGTACGCCGACCTGCGCGCCGAACTCCGCCAGCAGAACGTCGAGAAGCTCGAACAGCTCCTCAACGAGACGTTCGAGCTGGTCTACACGAACGACGCCTACTCGCACCTCGAACTCGACGGCTCCTACGAACTGACCGTCTACCAGAAGGACGACGAGCCGCTCGACCCCGAGCAACTGTCGGGCGGCGAGCGGGCGCTGTTCAACCTCTCGCTGCGGTGTGCCATCTACCGGCTGCTCGCGGAGGGCATCGAGGGCGCCGCGCCGATGCCGCCGCTCATCCTCGACGAGCCCACCGTCTTCCTCGACTCCGGTCACGTCTCGAAGCTGGTCGACCTCGTCGAGTCGATGCGAGAACTCGGCGTCGAGCAGATCCTCGTCGTGAGCCACGACGAGGAACTCGTCGGCGCGGCCGACGACCTCG
This sequence comes from Haloglomus sp., assembly GCA_042217755.1. Taxonomy (GTDB): domain Archaea; phylum Halobacteriota; class Halobacteria; order Halobacteriales; family Haloarculaceae; genus Haloglomus. The sequence continues at coordinate 28,539 of JBDGSA010000111.1, forward strand.
TCCGCGTGACGAAAGACCCCACCAGCAACCGCTCGCGGGTCGAGCGGACGAACGCGGTCGAGCCGGGAACGCTCGAGTCGCCGCCCGTCGAGAGCGACGATTAGCTACGCACAGGCAATTTATGTGAAATATTCTGGGATTAAATCCAAAATATCTCGAATAAATCGAATATTTTCTGATTGTCGATAAAATCACGTCTCTTCGTCGTCGGGCGTTCGCAACTGGTCGAGCGCCTCGCTCGCGCGGTCGGTGGTCCGGTAGCCCCGCTCGCCCGCCACGTCGGTCTCGGTGACGAGGCCGGCGGCGCGGAACTCACCGAGGAGGCCGTGGAGGTCCGATTCACAGAGTTCGGTCCGGTCGAGCAGCGTTCGGACTGCGGTCGGGCCGCGGGCGTCGAGCGCGAACAGGAGTCCCAGCGACCGGTCGTCGTGGACAGCGGTGAGGACGCGCCGGACTGGCGCGGAGACGGCCTCGGCGGCGAGTTCCAGCCCAGACGCTTCGACGGGCGTGAGGTCGTCGTTCGGGTGGTACTCCTCGCGCCCGGTGGCGGGGTCGCGGACCAGACTCGACTCGCCGGAGCGCTTCACGAGCAGGTAGCGCCGACCGTCGGCGTCCTCGACTGGCTGCACGTACGCCCCTACCATCCGAGTGGGTGTGAGGATTGCGGTGCTGCTGTCGGCGTCGGAGCCGGGCGATGACGGCGCAGACCCGCTCAGTCGTCGGCAGCGGGACGGTCTTCGGTCGACTCGTCTCGGGCCGCCCGGCCGTCGGCGTCTTCGGCATCGGCGTCAGTCTCCTCGCCGTTGACCTCGTCGGCACCGCCGGCATCGTCATCGACCTCCTCAGCACCGTCGACATCGACCCCCTCGGCATCGTCGACATCGACCCCCTCGGCATCGTCGACATCGTCGTGGCTCTCCTCGGTATCTTGGCCGTCATCGACCTCGTCGGCATTCTCGTCGGTATCCTCGGCAGCGTCGTCGTCGTAGTCGGTATTCTGGACCTGCCGGTACTTGTAGCCCGCATACGCCAACGCGGCGACGCCGACGAGGAGGGCGGCACCGCCCTCTCGGAGCTGTCCGCGGAAGACGAGAAGCATCGCTCCGAGGCTGGCGGCTAACAGGCCGAGGTTGATGGTGGCCACGAGCCCCCAGAACGCCCGGAACAGTTCCCCCGAGGCGTTTCCCTCGTCGGGGATGTCGGGCACCAGGTCTGTCTCGGGGTCGGTCTCTGGGTCGAACCGGTGGAGATACTCGTCACCGGGATTGGGGGGGTCGTCGGGTTCGTCCGGCCACGAGTCGCCGTCGCTCACGGGCGGTGAGAGGGAGGGCGGCCGCAAAAGCGTTTCTCGGTGTGGCTCAGGCCATCTCCTTGAGTACGCGGGCGTTATCCGCCTGGATCCACGCCAGCGGGTTCTGGGCGTCGTAGAGCACATCGACTCGATGAAGTCGATGTGTCGGGCTTCGCTCCGCGAACCCCGAACCACGCCCGAGTCCGTCTCGTAGGCCTCCGTCGCGGCGACGGCGTCGGCCTCACTCTCGGGGCTGTCTCGTGGAGCGCTGCTGTGCCGTCTGGTGATTCGGACCAACCAATGTGCGCGAATCAACGACCCCACGACGGCACCGATCTACAACCACTGTCACCCTCCGAAGCCAAACAGTTGTGGGTCGAATCCCGCAGGAATGAACTCGCGGATGCGACGCTTGAACTACAGGGCCATCACATCGGGCAGTTTACCGAGTGGTTGGCTGATATGAGTGTCGACGACATGCGTGACGTGACGGCCCGCACGGTCCACCGCTTCCGTCTGGACATCGCGGACGGCCTTGCACAGAGTACTCTGAGTCAACGCATCAGCACAGTTCAGCGGTTCCTCCGATTTTGCGCCTCCATCGACGGCGTTGATCCATCGGTCCCCGAGCGCATTGACGTGCCCGCTCGTACAACCGAGTCACGAGACGAGCGGCTCGACTCCGACCACGCCGACGCGGCACTCACCCAACTCCGACGGTTTGCTTATGCCAGCCGTGAGCACGCGCTGCTGGCGCTCTGCTGGCATACGGCACTTCGGTCGGGGACGCTTCGGGGATTGGACGTGAGCGACGTACAGGAGAGCCACGACCGACTGCGTATCCGCCATCGACCCGAGAGCGACACGCCCCTGAAGAACGGCGACAGTGCGAAGCGGTACGTCGCCGTCTCGGCGGAGGTGATGGACGTGCTGGCGGACTACATCGAGCACAATCGCGTTACGTCCGTGAGAAACACGGCCGTCGGCCACTGTTTACCACCGAGAACGGCCGAGCGCTTGTCAAGACCCTTCGTCGGTGGTTCGAGGTAGCGACTCGTCCGTGCAACTGGGGAGACTGTCCCCATGATCGTGATCCCGACACCTGTGATGCTGCTACCCGCCAGCGGGACGCAAGGGACTGCCCGAGCACTGTCTCAGGACATCCTGTCCGTCGCGGGGCGATCACTCGGCACCTCCGTGAAGATGTTCCCGAGACGGTCGTCAGTGACAGATGTAACGTGAGCTCAGATGTGCTCGATGAACATTACGA
>JBDGSA010000172.1:0-28829 GCA_042217755.1 Haloglomus sp.
GTCGCGAGTACGTGCCTCACCATCGGTGTCGCGAGTACGTGCCTCACCATCGGTGCCACGTGCCCGAGCGAACAGCGAGCAGTCCCGTCGACGCGGGGCGTGCGTCTCCCCGCGCTTCCATGCCGAGCCGGGAGGCGACTCGGTCCCGGTCACCAGACTCTCACCCGAAGCACTCGGTGTTCGCCGTCCATCGTAACCACCCGCCGCGCGGGATAGACGCTGCCGCGGCGCTCGGGCGGGGCCGGGCCGACGGTCAGCCGCTCTCCACCACCCGTGAGCGTGACGTTGAGTTGCACGTCGTCGGGGAGCGAGAGTCGCTCTCGCACCGCCTCGTTCTCGAAGCGCGCCCGCGTGGCGGACTCGTTCAGCACGTACGGCTCGCCGGGCGCCGCGAACACGTCGTGGACGAGGCGGTCTGCGGTCCGGTCGGCCACGACCGCCTTCGCGGGCCCCCGACTCACCGCCGGGTCGATCATCGAGGGAACCGCGGCCAGCACGCTACCGGCCGCCAGCAAGAACACGACGGTCCCGGCTGTGAAGTCGATGGTCGTCTGTGCGCGTGCGCCGTCGTGGGGCGACGAGGACGCGGTCGCTCCAGCCCGCGTGGGCTCGCGACCGCGCATCAGGCCACCCCCTGGTCGTCGTTCGCCTCGACCGGCTCGCCGGCGGCGTTCTCGATCTCGACGATCGTGCCCGACTGGGTCACGTAGTGGAGTTTGCCGCTACTGGTTCCGACGAAGACCACCTCCAGACCGCCGGCGCCGCTGGCCCACTCGACGCCGGCGACCGGCGACTTCGTCGCCGGGCCGCTGCTGGTGAGATCCTCGCTCACACCCGAATCCGGGAGGAGCGCGACGTTGTTGCTCCCGTCGACGATCGGCGCTCGCGGTGTGCCGTCGCCGTCGAAGTCCTGTGGCTCACCGACGCCGATGCCGTTGTTCTGCCCGACGCCCTCGTCGGTCTCGTGGGTCGTCCCGCCGTCGACGTAGGTGACGTGGGCCGACCCGTCGGTGAAGACGATGTCCGTGTCGCCGTCGCCGTTGTAGTCGGCGATGCCGGCGACGGCGCCGATGCCGTCCCCGTCGCCGTCCTTCTTGCGAACGAGTTGCCGCTCGTAGTCGTCCGCGCTCTCGTTGTACCAGGCGCGGTACAGCGTGCCGTCGGTGGTGTTGACGTAGAAGACCGCGGTCCGCTGTGTGAACGTGCCGTTCCCCCAGGTGCCGACGCCGAGCAGCGTCTTCGACTGTGCGGCGCCCGTCGCGACCGTCCGTGTCTCGTTCGCCGCGTCGATGACCTTCAGGACGCCGGAACTGTCCACGTACGGGATTTCGAGTGCGTCGTCGCCGTCGAAGTTCGCCTTCTTCGGTCCGATGGCCTGCACGCCTGTCGCGTCGTAGGCCGTGACGGCGCCGGTCTCGGGGTCGATCGTGCGCAGGCCGTTGTCCGACGGATCGACGAAGACGATCTCGCGCAGCCCAGCGGCGACGCCGTAGACCCGGTTCTGGGGCGGGGCCTCGGGCGTCACGCGCTCGGTCGTGGTGTAGCGGAGTTCGTCGGTCGTGTAGGTGATTTCGAGTGTCACCGCGTACACCGCGGGGACGGCGTGTGGCGTCGCGCCCGTCGTCCCCACCGTATACGGGTCGTTGTGGAGGTTCGGGGGCGTCACGTCGGTCACGAGCCCGTACCGGCCCGAGACAGCGTCGCCGTTCTCGTACGAGAGGTCGTACGTGCCGTTCACGAGGGGGAAGTCGAGAATCGAACACGGCTCGCCGCCGACCCGCCCGGCCGTGACGGCGACCGTGACGTGGTCGCCGGTGGCCGAGCAGCGCTCGTCCAGCAGCCCCTCGTCCGGCGGCGCGACCCGGACGACGACCGCGTCGTCCTGCCGGTAGACGAACACCTCTGCCGTCGCCGAACCGTTGTCGGCCACGACGTGGAACGTCTCGGCGGCGGTGAGGTCCGACAGCGTGTCCGCGGATATCGGCTCGACAAGCGACCCCCGCGTGACGTTCATCGAGAACCGCCGCGCCCCGTCGAGGTCGTGGACCAGCGTCCAGTCCGTGTCGTTGTTCGCGTCTCTGAACTGCCCATCCCCGGCCTGAAAGACGTACGAGCCGTTCGTCATGTCCGTGCGCGTCGTCGTGGCCAGGACGCGGTTCGCGGCGTAGTGGGTGCTTGCCCACCCGCTCCAGTTCCCGACGCGTCCCGCGAGCGCGTCGGCGAGTTGCTCCCGGCTCGCGTAGTCGAAGTAGTTCGCGTAGTAGACGCTCCCGCCGATGGCTCGCACGGCCGCGCGCTGATACCCGACGACGCGGTCCTCGCCGACGGAACTCTGCCGGGTCGCGAGCTCGCCGGTGAAGATGGCCGCGTTGAGAGTCGTCGCCAGCGCCAGCAGCGCGAGCGCGAAGAGCACGGCACCGACGACGAGCACCTGTCCGGTGTCTGTCCGTGGGTCGTCGGTCGGGCCGTCGAGCGGGTCGAGTCCTGCCATCGAGCGGTGGCTCCGTGCCCCGGCGTCTGGTCCACGCGCCGTTAAGAGGGCGACCTAACCGCGGCTCGACGGTCGTCTGAGATGGGACACGACGACTCGACCGCGCTCGCGTCGATGCCGGTTGCCATCGGCGCGGCCGAGCGTCTGCCGTCCGAACGCCTGCGGCGCAACTAATCAGAAAATTGCCATTATAAACAGCAGAAATGGAAAATTACTAATTTATTTCCGAAGTAATACAGAAAAAGGTCCAGTTATTGTAGTCGATGGCGGTGTCCTGAACGCGAACTCCCCGATCAGGTCCCGTCCGGGGTGGCAGTCTCCGTCGGCTCCGTTCGGTTCGACGCCTCGCCCGTCGTCTCGACGACGATCTCGCCCGCCGCCTCGACGACGACCGAGCCGATGCCGTGCGTACGAATCCGTTCGACGGCCTCGGTTACACCTGCTTCCGACGACAGGGTCACGACGTCGTGGACCATCACTTCCCGGACGGGGACAGGACCGACCATGCAGGGACGCGGGCCGTCGGCGGTTAACCCCCCTACCTGCCGCCTCCAGTCGATCTGCGAGGCTTGGCGGTGTGCCTGATGCGGGTCGTCCACTCGCTATGGGTAGCAACGACAAAAAGGACTAACCCGCTACTGGGTCCACACTCCCACATGGAACAGAGCGAGGAGGCGCTCATCGAGGAGGAGTACCGCCTCTACATCGACGGCGAGTGGCGCGCTGCCGGCGACGGCGGCACGCTGACGACGGCCGATCCGGCCACCGGCGACCCGCTGGCCGAAGTCGCGGCAGCGACCGAGCGCGATGTCGACGCCGCGGTCGGCGCCGCCCGGCGAGCGTTCGAGGAGTGGCGGCGGACCCCGCCCGACGAGCGGGGCCGCATCGTCCACCGCGTCGGCCAGCTCATCCGGGACCACCAGGACGAACTCGCGACCATCGAGAGCCTCGACCAGGGCAAGCCGGAGTCACAGGCCGAGAGCGACATCGGCGGGGCGGCCCGATACTTCGAGTACTACGCCGGCGCCGCCGACAAGATCGAGGGCCGCACCGTTCCCGTGGGGCAGGACCAGGTCGACTACACCGTCCGGGAACCCTACGGCGTCAGTGCACAGATCACGCCGTGGAACTTCCCCGCCAACCTCTTCGCGCGCGGCGTCGCGCCCGCGCTCGTCGCCGGGAACGCGGTGGTCGTCAAGCCCGCTCCCCAGACGCCGCTCTCGACGCTTCGGCTCGCCGAACTCTGTGCCGAGGCGGGCGTCCCCGACGGCGTGGTCAACGTCGTCACCGGCGAGGGCGAGCCGGCCGGCGCGGCACTCGCGGGGCACGAGAACGTCGACACTATCACCTTCACCGGGAGCGTTCCGACCGGCCGGGAGATCGTCCGGCAGTCGGCCGACGACATCACGGAGGTCACGCTCGAACTCGGCGGCAAGAACCCGGCCATCGTGTTCCCGGACGCGGACCTCGACGAGGCGGCGGACTGGATCGCGACGGCGATTTTCACCAACGCCGGACAGGTGTGTTCGGCGGCCGACCGCGTGCTCGTCCACGAGTCGGTACACGACGACCTCGTCGACCGCCTCGTCGAGCGGGCAGAGGACTACGAACTCGCGCCGGGGCTAGAGGACGCGGACATGGGACCGCTCAATTCGGCGGCGCACCTCGACCGGGTTACCGGGTATATCGACGCCGGACGGCAGGCGGGGGCGACCCTCGCCACGGGCGGTGACACGCTCGACCGCGACGGGTACTTCGTCGAGCCGACCGTCTTCACCGACGTCACGCAGGAAATGGAGATCGCGCGCGAGGAGATCTTCGGTCCCGTCCTCTCGGTACTCTCGTTCGACACGGCGGCAGCGGCACTCGACATGGCCAACGATACCGAGTACGGGCTGGTCGCGGGCGTGTTCACGAACGACGTGAGGCGGGCACATCGGTTCGCTCGCGACCTCGAGGCCGGGAACGTCTACGTCAACAAGTGGTTCGGCGACACGAACCAGACGCCGTTCGGCGGCTACAAGCAGAGCGGCATCGGCCGCGAGAAGGGACTCGAAGCCCTCGACTCGTACCTGCAGACCAAGAACGTCGCCGTCAATCTCGCCGACGGAGGCGCGGACCTCCCGGGCTCCTGAGCACGCCGCCCGGAGGAGTGATTCCGAGAGGGAGGAATCCGAGGGGAGTGGTTCCGAGAGGGAGGAGTCCGAGGGGAGTGGTTCCGAGAGGGAGGAGTCCGAGGTGACGGGTCCGCGAGAGATGGCTTCGAGGGACGGTTCCGGACCGGATGGCCGAGAGGCGGTTCCGAGAGGCGGACCCGGGGGACGGTTCCGGGAGAGGGGACTTCGAGGAACCCCGAAAGAGGTTCGTTCCCCGCCGGTGTCCCGGTAACCATGCGCTTCGATAGCAAGGCGGTGGTCGTCACCGGAGCCGGAGCCGGAATGGGTGAACGGACCGCGCTCGAGTTCGCCGACCGCGGGGCGGACGTCACAGTCGTCGATGTCGACGGCGAGGCGGCCGCCTCGACGGCCGAGGTCATCGAGAGCGAGACGGACGCGCGGGCCCGCTCTGTGACCGCCGACGTCTCGGACGCGGACGACGTGGCCGCGTTCGTCGACCAGACCGTCGAGGCGTTCGGATCGATCGACGTCCTCCACAACAACGCCGGAATCCCACAGGAGTCGACGCCGGTCGAGGATGTCTCCGAGGCGACCTGGGACCGGATCCAGGACGTCAATCTGAAGAGCGCCTTCCTGGGCTCGAAGTACGCCGTCCCGCACATGCGCGAACAGGGCGGGGGCGTCATCCTCAACACCGCCTCGACAGCGGCGATCCGACCGCGGACCGGGCTGTCGGCCTACGCTGCCTCGAAGGGCGGGATGCTAACGCTCACGAGGCAGCTCGCGCACGAACTCGCCGAGGCGCGCATCCGCGTCAACGCCATCTGTCCCGTGGCCACCGACACGGACATGCTCCCGCAGTTCGCGTCGGACCAGCTCTCAGTGGACGGCATGGCCGAGACAATTCCGCTCGGTCGCCTGGCCGAGCCACAGGACATCGCCGACGCCGCCGTCTTCCTCGCGAGCGAGAAGGCCGACATGATCACGGGCACCGCCCTAGAGGTCGACGGCGGCCGGGATATCTGACCCACCGGTCGGTTCTGGTCGCGCCCGCGTGCCCTTGTTCGCGGCCCCGGACGCCCCGCCGTTCCCGTGCTGATACCCCGTTCGGACGCCGCTACTGGAATAAAGTCACTTTTATACTCGGCCGCGCTGTCGTCGGGTACAATGACAAGAGATTCCATAGCTAGCAGGCGAACGTTCCTGGCGACCTCCGGTTCGGCCCTCGCCGCGGCGCTGGCCGGATGTACCGGCGACGGCGGTGACGGCGGCGGTGGCGGCGGCGGTGGCGGCGATGGCGGTGACGGCGGCGGTGGTGATGGTGGCGGTGGCGGCGATGGCGGAGACGGCGGCGGTGGCGGCGACGGCGGTCAGAGCAACGCCATCAAGGTCGGGGTCCTGCTCCCGTTCTCGGGCGACTACGCGTGGGTCGGCAGCAACGTGCTTCCCGTGGTGAAGATGATCGCGGAGGAGATCAACGCCCAGGGCGGCATCGGCGGTCGGAACGTCCAGGTCGTGCAGGGCGACACCGAGGGCTCGCCCTCCGCGTCGCTCTCCGCGGCGAAGCGGCTGATCAACGTCGAGGGGGTGTCCGGGATCATCGGGCCGACCTCGATCACGATGTCCGCCGTCTTCGATCTGTTCACGCAGAACAAGGTGCCGATCGTGACGCCGACGGCCGGAACGACCTCCCTGGACGACCGCGGGGGGGAGTACGTGTTCCGGACCGTACCCTCCGACGCTCTGGGCGGTCGCGCGCTGGCGCTCGCCGCGCGCCGGAAGAAGTACAACACGGCGCAGAGCTACTCGCGGATGGCACTGATGGTCGGCAACAAGGAGGTGTTCCAGTCGTTCGAGGCCCCCATCACGGAGTCGTTCAAGGAGTTCGGCGGGACGATCACGACGACCATCGACTTCAAGACGGGCAAGGCCTCCTACCAGTCGGAGGTCCAGAAGATGCTGAACTCGGATCCCGATATCACGACGCTCGTCGGGTCGAAGGACGACTCGATCAAGATCATGCAGGCCGCCTTCCAGGCCGGCTACGAGGGCAACTGGTTCGCAACCCAGGACCAGAGCACGTCGGCCTTCCTCAAGGACGCGTCAGACAAGCTCACCGACGGCATGTTCGGCATCGAGTCGGCGCCGTACCAGGCCGCCCAGGAGGCTGGCCGTCTCGAGGCGTTCAAACAGCGGTTCACGGAGTACGCTGGTTCGGAGCCGAAACTGTTCGCCCGGAACACGTACGACGCGATGAACGTGCTGGGCCTCGCGATGAAGGCGACTGCCGTCGCGGGGAACGACCTGACGGGCCAGAACATCGCAGCCAACATTCCGACGGTGGCGAAACCCCCCCAGAAGACGGTGACTGACTACACCGCGGGGGCCGACGCGCTGGCGAACGGCGCCGACGTCGACTACCAGGGACTCGTCGGGCCGATCAACTTCGACGAGGACGGCGACATCGGCGCGCCGTTCAACATCCTCCAGGCGAGTGGCGATACGTGGCAGACGGTCGCGACGATTCAGCCGTCCGCCCTCAAGTGATCGCCTCTCGATCGATTCGCAAGCATGGCCGGTAGCCTCACGCAGTTCGTGCAGACGGTGGTGTTCGGCGTTATCGAGGGGAGTGTCATCGCGGTCGGGGCCGTGGGGTTGACGCTCTCGTACGGCGTCACCCGGTTCATCAACTTCGCGTTCGGCGAGTTCCTGACGTACGGCGCGTACGTCGCCCTGTTCCTGTCGGGCGCGGGATTCGGCCTGTCGCTGCCACTCCCCGCCGCGGGCGTGATCGCGACGCTCGTCGTCGGCGTCGTGGGAGTGGGCGTCTCGCGGGTCTTCTTCGAGCCACTCTCTGACCGCGGCCCGATCCCGCTTCTCATCACCTCTATCGGCGTCGCGTTCTTCCTCCGGTACACGCTGACCGCGTCGGTCGGCGTGAACGCAAAGTTACTCCCGGTCCCACTGATGCGGTCGGTCGACGTGTTCGGGATCGGAGCGACGCCCGTCGAGGCCGCGGTCGTGGGCATCGCCGTCGCGACCATGCTCGTCATCCACGTCCTTCTCACGCGCACGATGCTGGGCAAGATGATGCGCGCGACGAGTGGGAACCGGGACCTCGCCGAGATCGCCGGCATCGACACCACCTCGATCGTTCGCCGGACGTGGTTCATCTCGGCGGCCGCCGGCGGACTCGCCGGGGTCCTCTATGCGGTGCTGTTTGCACCGTTCCGTCCCACGTTCGGCTTTCATTACCTCATCGTCGTGTTCGCCGCGACGCTGTTGGGTGGGATCGGGCGGCCCTACGGCGCCATGCTCGGGGCTCTCGTCGTCGGCCTCGCGACGAACCTGGGCACGACGTACTTCTCGGCCGACTACTCCGCCGCGTACGCGTTCGTCATCCTCGTCCTCGTGTTGCTGTTCAAGCCGGAGGGGATCGCGGGGGGTGAGATCTGATGGCGCTGCTCACCGGCTGGGCCGCGTTCATCGTCACCATCCTCACCCTCGCGGTCATCTACGCGCTGCTGACGATCGGGCTGAACGTCCACTTCGGATACACCGGCCTCATCAACTTCGGTCACGTGGCGTTCTTCACGATCGGAGCGTACGTCTCGGCCATTCTCACGATGCCGCCGCCGACCCAGATGACCGGCGTGAAGTACACGTTCGGGCTCAATCTGCCGATGCCGGCGGGGTTCGCGGTCAGCCTGGCGCTGGCAGCGGTGGCCGGCGGATTGCTGGCCGCGCTGCTCGGCCTGACGAGCATTCGCCTCGGCGGTCACTACCTCGCCATCGTGACGTTCGCGCTCGCGGGCATCTTCAAGGACGTCGTCGTGAACGAGGCGTGGCTCACGAACGGGCCGTTCGGTCTCAACAGCGTCCCGAAACCGGGACAGGCGGCGCTCGGGCCCGACCTGTGGCAACTGTCGTATCTCGGGCTGTCGGTGCTCATCCTGCTTGGGACCCTGGCGGTCGTGACGCGCCTCGTCGGATCGCCGTTCGGGCGGCTGCTGAAGGGTATTCGAGAGAACGAAGACGCTGCCAGGACGCTCGGCAAGGACACGAACCGGGTCAAGTTGAAGTCGTTCGCTCTCGGCGGCGCCATCGCCGGGCTGGCCGGTGGCGTCTACGCCCACTACGTCGGGGCCGTCGTTCCCCAGCAGTTCGTCCCCGAGATCACCTTCACCGTGTGGACGGCGATGCTCCTCGGTGGGGCCGCGTCCAGCGAGGGCGCCATCTTCGGCGCGGCGCTCCTGGTCGGGTTCCGGGAATCGACGCGGTTCCTCCTCTGGCTGTACGACGGGCTGCTGGACGTACTGCCGGGGGTGGCGGCGGCCCTCGTCCGCGCGGCTGTCGCCCCGCTCCCGGATCACCCGTCGTTCATTCCCAGCATCCGCTTTGCGGTCATCGGCCTTCTGCTCGTGCTCGTGATCCGGTATCGGCCCGAGGGCGTGTTCGGCGATCCGAGCGAGATCGAATCGATCGGGGAGGAACGATGAACGCGAACACGAATACGGACACGGAAACGAACGCGGGTGCGAATGCGGACGCGGTCGCGAGTGCCGACGCGGCGACGAAGGACGACGCGGCCCTTCTGGAGGTCGACGACGTCAGGAAGACGTTCGGAGGACTCGTTGCGGTTGACGGCGTCTCCTTCGCTGTCGAGGCGGGGTCGATCACGGGTCTCATCGGTCCGAACGGCGCCGGGAAGTCCACGCTCTTCAACTGCATCACGGGCATGTATGCGCCCGACAGCGGCGAGATACGGCTCAACGGCGAGGAAATACAGGGGTTGCCGCCGAACGAGGTGGCTCACCGGGGCGTCGGGCGGACGTTCCAGACGCCCCAGGTCTTCGGCGGGATGACGGTGCGCGAGAACCTCGCATTCGCCGCGACGGGCCAGTCCGGCGAGTTGATGATGAATGCGCTTGGTCGTCCCGGCGCCGTCGCAGACGAGGAGACGGCCGTCCAGTCCGAGGTCGACGATGTGCTCGCGTTCCTCTCTCTCGAGGAGCACGCCGACGCGTACGCGAGTGGCCTCTCGGGCGGTCAGCGGAAACTCCTCGAACTCGGCCGCGTCCTGATGCTGGACCCGGACCTCCTGATGCTGGACGAACCGGTCGCGGGGGTGAACCCGTCGCTCACGGACGACCTCCTCGACCACCTCCACGAACTGAACGACCGGGGGCGGACGATACTCCTCATCGAGCACGACATGGACCTCGTGATGAACCACTGCGACCGCGTCGTCGTGCTCCACAACGGCGAGACGCTCGCGTCGGGTCCCCCGTCGCTCGTCCAGGAGGACGAGCGCGTGATCGAGGCCTACCTCGGGGGGTACGAGTGATGTCGGAGTCCGACCCCAGGTCCGAGTCCGAGTCCGATTCGGAGTCCGGGTCCGGATTTGAATCCGAATCTGCGCCCGAATCCGCGTCCCGGTCCGAGACCGCGCCCCCAGCCGACCCCGAGGCGGCGGCCGACATCGAGACGGTTCCGCGCCACGACGACGCGATGTTCTCCGCCCGCGGCGTCGAGACCGGGTACGGCGATCTCCAGGTGCTGTACGGGGTCGACGTCGACGTTCACGAGGACGAGATCGTGCTGGTGTTCGGGCCGAACGGGGCCGGCAAGTCGACGTTCGTGCGTGCTCTGTACAATCTGCTCCCGCTCTGGTCGGGCCGCGTCGAACTGGAGGGCGAGGACCTCTCCGGTCTCGAATCCAACGAGATGGTCGAACGGGGGGTCGCGTACGTCCCCCAGTCCGACAACGTGTTCCCGAACCTCACCGTCGCGGAGAACCTCGACATCGGCTCGATCCACGTCGAGAACCCGGGCGAACGCCGGGCGGCGATGTTCGATCTCTTCCCCCGTCTCGACGACCGGCGGGACCAGAACGCGTCGACGCTTTCGGGGGGCGAGCGGCAGATGCTCGCGATGGCGCGGGCGCTGTTGCCGGACCCCGACCTCCTGCTCGTCGACGAGCCGTCCGCCGGGCTGGCGCCCCAGCTCATCGAGCGGACGTTCGAACACATCGCTGACGTCCGCGACCGCGGGACCGCCGTCCTGATGATCGAACAGAACGTGAAGGCCGCACTCGAGATCGCGGACCGCGGATACGTCCTGGAGATGGGAGAGAACCGGTTCGAGGGCGACACCGAGACCATCCGTGACTCCGACCGCATCCGCGACCTGTATCTCGGCAAGTGACCTGGCCGCGTCGCCCCGACTCTTCATTTCGTTCAAATTCCGTTTACAGCCGTTCAAACGCCTGAATTCGGCAGAACTGAATCACCCATCTAAGTGTCTCCGTCCCGGTAGTGGTGACTGCGATGAACCTGAAACAGCTCACCGCGACACTGCTCGCGGTCACACTCCTGGCGGCTGGTGCGGCCGGCGCCGTCGCCGCCGCACCCGGAAACGGTAACGCGCCCGACGACGCGGGCACACAGAACGAACACGCGAACGATCACGACGATGACGACGAGGCGGAGACGGCTGCCGACGAGCTGAACGAGTCGGATGCGGCTGCCGATGAACTGAACGAGTCGGATGCGGAGGCCGCCCCGGACGAGCGTCGGGGGCCGCCGGCCGCCGCTGACCGCGCCGACGACAACGCGTCGGCCGCGACCGACTCGGCCGGCGAGCGCGGCCCGCCGACCGAACTCCCCGAGCAGGTCCCGAACCACGTGAGCAAGATCCACGAGAAAATCAACAGCTTCCTCGACGGGAGCATCGACAACCTCGGTGAGGTGCTCGCCGGCGTGACGCCGGGCGGTGAGGAGACCGAGGAGAGCAGCGACGAGCAGACCAGCGACGAGCAGACCAGCACCGACGACACGGCCGACCAGGACGACGAGTCGACCGAGACGGCCACGTCGACGCCGACCGCTACGTCGACGCCGACCCCGACGGCGACCCCGACCGCGTAATGCGGCGACCCGGTAGCGACTGACGCCGTCCGTGGCACTGTCCTGTCGTTCTCTCGTTCCGCTGTGAGTCCCACTCGACGATTGGCGGGGCTGTGCGGATGTCGGTCTGCGTCACTCTCGCCTGCTCGCCCGCTGTTCCCACCCGCCACACTCATTCCCTCGGTGGGTAAAGCGGGACCATGACCCGACTGGACGGCGAACGGATCATCGTGACGGGCGCGAGCACGGGACTCGGCGAGGAGATGGCGTTGCGCTACGCCGACGAGGGCGCACGGGTCGGACTGCTCTCGCGGAGCGAGGCGGATCTCGAGGCCGTCACCGCTGAGGCGGCCGGCGAGACAGCCGGTGAGACGCTCGTCTGCCCGGCGGACGTCACCGACGCGGCGCAGGTTGCCGACGCCGTCGCGGCAGTCGTCGACGCCTGGGGTGGCGTGGACACGCTCGTCAACAACGCCGGAATCGGCCTTCTCACGCTCTACGACGAGGGGAAGGCGCTGCACGAGATCACAGAGGAGGACTGGAAGCAGATCCTCGACGTGAACCTCCATGGCGTCTTCCACTGCACGAAGGCCGTCGTCCCGCACATGCTCGAGCAGGGCCGGGGCAACCTCGTGAACGTCTCCTCGGGCTGGGGTCGCCACGCCTCGTCAGGGTACTCGCCGTACGTCACCTCGAAACACGGGCTGGAGGGGCTGAACAAGACGCTCGCGCTCGACTACGAGGACGCGGGCGTCAACTCGAACTGCGTCGACCCCGGCGGCCGCGTCGCGACCGGGTTCTGGAGCCACCTGCCCGACGCGGAGCAGGCCGAGATTCTGGACCCGGACGTGATGAACGAGGCGGCGGTCCTGCTGGCCGAGCAGGGGCCGGACGGCGTCTCCGGCGAGTCGATGACGGCCGACGAGTGGGAGGCTCGCCTCGGCTGAGTCTCCGGACGCTGTTGGCCCGTTGGCCCGCTGACCCGCCGGGCGCGGCACCCGCTGACAGTCGCTGTCGCTTCCCGTCTCGCTGGACTGGCGCCTGACACGGGCGGAACGTGCCGTGTTCCACAGGTGGTACAAGGGGCCGTGACGCATCCCGGGACGCCGCTCCGCCGGTCGAATGCCGCTAATTTTCGAATATTGACATAAAAATGCGGATAAATAGATAATATCGAAAGTAAGAGAAAAATACTGCTCATTTACCAGATATTTCTGTCCGCTACCGGAGCGCTGTATCGCTCGCGTTCCCCTCAGGCGACGCGATTCGTCGTTGGTCGACTTGGCTACCGGCGGCCCGGAGTAGGTGGCGAGGGCGGCATCGGCCGGGTCACGACCGTCGTCTCGCAGTTCGGGCAGACGAGGCGAGTGCCGTCGAGATGTTCCACGCGACGCCAGTCGCCGGCGGCGTGATCTCGGTGCGGGCACTCGGGGCAGAACAGGGTCGCCTTGGCGGGGGCGGGTCCGGCGGACATTACAACACGAACATGACTCTGAAGCCGTAAAAGATATTCGAACCAACTTCTATAGGTCAATAATATGCATGTATGATTATCTTATATCGAAATTAGTAGTTGATAGTCGAGAATTGTCGGTGCGCGGTGAGTGGTGACGCGATTCAGACGCTCGCGCTCGCTCGCCGTGCTCCCGAAGCGATAGCGCGTACCGATACCGTACGCGGCAGCCTCCCGTGGCCTTTCGACTCGAGAGAGATGGGGACGACCGCCTCGACTCCGAGAACCGACGGGGGATCAGAAGCAAAATTGATGGATATAATTGTATAGATGGAGTCGAGGTCTCGGCTCCAGCTGAGGCACGCGACGGGTGACTTGACGTCGGATTCGTCAGCGACGTGCTTACAGATAGGTTTTAATGAGGTAATGCGAAAATAAAGAAACTATACGACTTATTCTGCAGAAATAAATAAAATATATGAAAAATTACGGTCGAATATCGATTTGGCGGTCTGTGGCGTCGGCCTGCCTAACATTCTCGGGTTCTCGCGTGAGACGAGGCGATTCCGCGTTCGAACGTTCCACGAAAAGTTACAACTATTTATACAAAACACTTCGGCACAGACGGACGTCAGCGGACGTTCGTCCGTCTCTCGCTCGCGCGCCGCGCGGTCGATGCCAGCAGTGGATTCGCCGTGTCGCCCGCCGTCGATCGGCGGTCAATAGTGCCGGTAGCGTCTCCGCGGATGATGCGCACTCGCGGTGGGCGTGCACTCGCGGATGATGCACACTCGCGGTGGGCGTGCACTCGCGGATGATGCACACTCGCGGTGGACGCGACCGACTGGGGACCCAGCACCACAAATTGTATACCCCCGGTTGTCAATGACTGTCGCATGTCGGACGTCCCCCGACTCGACGCGTATCACTTCTACGAGGAGGACTGGAGCAACTACGACGAACTGCTCGACGCCTTCGAGTGGTCGGTACCCGACGAGTTCAACATGGCCCGGTACATCTGCGACCGCTGGGCTGACACATCCGGCGAGCGGGACGCGATCTACGCCGAACACGCGACGGACGAACGAGCGACGTACACGTTCACCGACCTCCAGGAGCGCGCCAACGCGGTCGCGAACTACCTCCGCGACCAGGGGGTGGCGCGCGGCGACCGCGTCGGCATCAACACGCGCCAACGCCCGGACACTGTCGTCGCTCACCTCGCGGCCTGGAAACTCGGGGCCGTCTCGGTCCCGCTGAGCACGTTGTTCGGGACAGACGCCGTCCGGTACCGGCTCGACGACGCGGGCGCAGTCGCGTGCTTCGTTGACGGCTCCAACGCCGACACCGTTCGCGAGGTGGCCGACGACGTGGCCTCGCTCGACACGCTCGTGGCCGTCGGCGACGTGGCCACCGAAGCCGACGAGGCAGCGTTCGAGGAGGTGGTCGCCGCGAACCCGTCGACGTTCGAGACCGTCGCGACCGACGCCGAGGACGACGCCATCATCATCTACACCTCCGGGACGACGGGTGACCCGAAGGGCGTCCTCCACGCCCACCGCGTCCTGCTCGGGAATCTCCCGCTGGTCGTCACCGGCTTCTGCAACCTCGAACTCCAGGACACGGACGTGTTCTGGACGCCGTCCGAGTGGGCCTGGGTGGCGACGCTGTTCGACGTCGTATTCCCCGCGCTGTTCTACGGGCGCCCGCTCGTCGCCTACACCGCCGACGAGGAGTTCGACCCCGGGACCGCGATGGAGATCATCGAGCGGTACGACGTGACGAACTACTTCGCGCCGCCGACGGCGCTGCGGATGATGGAGCAGCTCGAGGACCCCGGGCGGTGGGACGTCTCCAGCGTCCGCTGTATCCCCAGTGGCGGTGAGTCGCTCGGCCAGAGTCTCGTCGACTGGGCTGAGACAGTGTTCGAGGGTGCGGCCGTCCACGAGGGATACGGCCAGACGGAGGCGAACATGCTCGTTGGCGACTGCACGCGGCTCCTCGAGTCCCGCGAGGGGAAGATCGGTCCGCGTGCGCCCGGCCACGACGTCCAGATCGTCGACCCACAGACGGCCGAGGCGACCGTCGAGCGGGGCGAGATCGGTGAGATCGCCGTCCGCTACGACGGCGACCCGGTCTGCTTCAAGGAGTACTGGAACAAGCCGGACGAGACCGCCGACAAGGTCCAGAACGGCTGGCTGCTCACCGAGGACCTCGGCTCGATGGACGAGGACGGGTACGTCGAGTTCCACAGCCGGAAGGACACCGTCATCATTTCGGCGGGCTACCGCATCGGCCCCGTGGAGATCGAGGAGGCACTGGCGCGACACGAGGCGGTCGCCGACGCCGGCGTCATCGGCGTCCCCGACGACGAACGCGGCGAGGTCCCGAAGGCGTTCGTCGTGCTCGCCGCGGGCTACGAGCCGAGCGACGACCTCCGGGAACGGCTCCGCCGGGACGTCCGGGACCGGCTCGCCGAGTACGAGTACCCCCGCGAGATCGCGTTCATCGACGAACTCCCGAAGACCAGTTCCGGGAAGGTTCGCCGCACGTCGCTGGAGGAGCGCGAGGGGATCGGCGAGTAACTCCCTCAGCTCCAATCCCGTTCGTTCGGCTCTTGTCGCCCGGTCGTTCGTTCGGCTCTTGTCGCCCGGTCGTTCCTTCGGCTCCTCCGGCCGTTCGTCCCTGGCGAGGGACCTCCTCCCGTCGTGGACCGTCTCGTCGGCACTCTCGGGAGGTCTCGGCGCTCTTCGGAGCCCGTTCGGTACTCCTCGTGGCACCAGGAACAGTTCCTGGCGGGCGACTCCGTCGGTCCTGTCGTGCTCGAGTGACGGATTGATAACAGACATACCGATGTTACGCCTCCGCCGGCTTCTCCCTCAGTCGCCCTCGGTGCGTCGGCTTTACCATCCTCGAGTGTTGGCGGATATCACTCGAATCTTTATTACTCCGGCGAACAAGCCACGACTATGGCCACCGACGACAGCGCGGAGCCACGAGGCCGACGGAGCAAGGTCGAGCGCCTCCTCGAGGAGTACGATCTGGAGGGACTGGGCGACGAACTGGAGCGCTACTGGACCGCGGAGGACCCGGACGAACGACGGAGTCTGCGCGACCTCGCCACGCTGTTCAACCGACGGCTGCTCGAGGCGGCCCTCGTCGACGCCGGCGCGGACGTGCTCGAGGGCGAGGTGGCGAACACGTACCGGCTCCTCACCGACGACGAGGTGAGCGCCCGGGACCGAACGCGGATCCGTCGGCGACTCGAGCGCGAAGGCATCGATGTGGATGAGCTGACATCCGATTTCGTCTCCTATCAGGCCATCCGCACGTACCTCAAGGAGTATCGTGACGCCGAGCACTCGAAAAGCGCCGAATCACCCCGTCAGAAGGCGATCGAGACGGTCCAACGACTCCGGAGCAGACTCGTCACGATCGCCGAACAGCGGTTGGAGTCGCTTCGATCGGCCGGTGAACTGACGCTCGGAGAGTTCCGACTCATTGTCACGCTCCGCGTCATCTGTGAGGACTGCGGGACGCAGACGGACCTCACGACGCTCATCGAGGAGCGCGGCTGTGACTGCGAGCCGTGACCGAAACGTGCGCTGCCGGAGTGCTGTCGTATCTCGTGATACTGCTACTGGAGTGCTGTCGTGTCTCTGGATACTGCTGCCGAAACGGTACCGTGCCGTCGGGACGTCCCGCTCCCGGAAGAATACCCGCTGTGAGGGCGAGCGGCGAATACTGAAGGTTTAACTATCGTCCCACAGTAGGAACCAGCATCATGGCACAACGGGTTTCCGAAGAGCAGGCCAGAATCCACGTCGAGAACGTGGGTGGTATCGACGAGACGGACGTGGCCTTCTCGCCCGGGGTCACCATTCTCGCAGGCCGGAATGCGACCAACCGGACCTCGCTCCTCCGGGCGTTGATGGCCGGCCTGGGCAGCGACGACGTCTCGATCAAGGGCGGCGCGGACGAGGCGACAGTCGAACTCGAGATCGACGACCAGACCTACACGCGACGGTTCATCCGTCGCGACGGCACGGTCGTCTCCGACGGTGAACCGTACCTGGAGGATTCGACGGTCGCTGACCTGTTCGCGTTCCTGCTGGAGTCCAACGAAGCTCGGCGTGCGGTCCGGGAGGGCCGGGACCTCCGTGATATCATCATGCGTCCGATCGACACGGAGGAGATCCAGAGCGAGATCGACCGGCTCGTCGAGGAACGCAATCAACTCGAGGCGGAACTCGAGGAGATCGAGTCGCTCAAGGGGGAACTTCCGACGCTCGAAGAACAGCGAGCCAGCATCCAGGACGACATCGAGGCAAAGCGCGAGGAACTCGAGGCAAAGGAGGCAGAGCTCGAGGAGGCCGACGCCGACGTCGAGGAGACGCGCGAGGAGAAAGAGGAACTGGAGGATCGGCTCTCGACGCTCTCGACGAAGCGATCTGACCTCGAGGACGTCCGGTACCAACTCGATACGGAGCGCGAGACGATCTCGTCCCTGAAATCCCAGCGCGAGGACCTCGAGGCCGAACTGGAGGACCTTCCCGAGGCCCCGATGGGGGAGGTAGACGAGCTGGATTCCCGCATCGATCGTCTCCGCGCCGAGAAGCAGTCGCTGGAGAGCGACCTTGACGAACTCCAGAGTATCATCAGTTTCAACGAGGAGATGCTCGAGGACACCGCGGACGAGCTCCTCGCGGCGTTCCAGGAGGACGACGAGGAGGCACTCACAGAGCAGCTCCTGGACGATGATACCACCACCTGCTGGACGTGCGGCAGCGACGTAGAGAAGGCCCAGATCGAACGCACCATCGAGCAGCTCCGGTCGCTGAGCCAGGAGCAGTTCCAGGAGATCAGCGACATCGAGGCCGAACTCGACGAGCTCACCGAGCAGCGACGCGAACTCGAGGAGACACAACGCGAGCGCGAACGCCTCGAGAACCGCCTCGACCGCCTGGAGACCGAACTGCAAGAGAGCCGGGACGAGATCGAGCGCCTCCAGAACCGGCGCGAGGAACTCACCGACGAGATCGCCGAGATCGAGGCGGCGGTCGAGGAACTCGAGGGCAAGTCCTACGGGGATGTGCTCGACCTCCACAAGGAGGCGAACCAGCTCGAGTACGAACTCGGGCGGCTGGAGAACGACCGCGACCGGGTCGACGACGAGATCGAACGCATCGAGGACCGCCTCGACGAGCAGGATGCGATCGAGGCGGAACTCGAGGGGATCACAGAGGAGATCGAGTCGCTGCGGACGAAGATCGACCGGATCGAACAGCAGGCTATCGAGGGATTCAACGACCACATGGACGCCATGCTCGACCTCCTCGGCTACGAGAACCTCGAGCGGATCTGGCTGGAGCGCAAGGAACAGGAGGTCCGGCAGGATCGCCGCGAGGTCCACCAGCCCGTCTTCGAACTCCACATCATCCGGAGCACGCCCTCGAACACGACCTACGAGGACACCGTCTCCAACCTCTCGGAGAGCGAGCGCGAGGTCACGGGGCTGATCTTCGCGCTCGCGGGCTATCTCGCCCACGACCTCCACGAGCGGGTGCCGTTCATGCTGCTCGACTCGCTGGAGGCCATCGATGCGGACCGACTCGCGGTGCTGGTCGACTACCTCCGTGACTACAGCGACTATCTCGTCGTTGCACTCCTGACCGAGGACGCACAGGGCCTCAGCGACGAGTACGAGCGTGTCACTGAGATCTGAAGTGGGCCGCACTGCCCGTTTCTCGTGTCATCACAGAGATACAAGGAGGAAGCCTACGATTTTACTCGTGGGCGGAATCCGACGGAGCGACCACTCGAGTCCGAACTGTCCATCCGTCGTTCGAATCTCGGCTTCACGAGTGCGAGAGCGAATGTACCTCCCGAGTGCGAGAGTGAATGTACCCTCCGCGGGCTCGATCTCGCTCTCTCCCACCGGGCAGCGGCCCTCACATCCTCATCATATCGAACAGGACCTCTCCACACCACCCGCCGGCCGGGGCAACACATAACTGTCGATGGACTATGTAGGAACTGTGGAGGTACACTGTCCGTACTGTCGGGAGCGAGTCGACATCACCCAACTGGCCGACCACGTCCGATTGCGGGATGACGAGAGCCACGGCCCACACGACACGACCCCGGTCGACCACCTCGACAACCCCTGGAATCTCAGAGTCGACGTTGCAGACGACGCCGCGGAGTCCGACCGCGACCCCCAGGCACCCGACGTTGAGTACGTCGGAGACGAGGTCAGGCGCGGCCGCTGTCCTGCCTGCGAGCGGGGGACCGTGGCTCTCAAGGGGGGCGACGGATTCCTCTCGAGCGGTCCGCGACGCCTCGCGTGCCCGAACTGCGGCTGGGAGAGCCCCGAGTGGATCAGCATCTCCGAGTGACCCCGAGCTCTGACAGCAGGAGTATACAGTAGATGGGAGATAAAACAGATTACGTCCCCCAGTTCCGCTACCGGTGACCGATTCCGGTCGAACCACTCGACGTCGGTGAACCGCGGGAAAGTCCCGTCCCCCGGATCGGCGAGCGGACCGACCACGGCACGCCTGGCCAGTCAGATGGATGGTTCGGTCGGCCTGGGCGTGCGCGAGAGGCTCGGCACAAAGCCGCGCGCAGAGAGGCAGTATACGATGACGTGGAGGAAGATCGGGACGCCCGCGGCTACCAGAGGGAGACCGAGCAGTCCCCGCCCGGCAGCGAAGAGCGCGAGCGCGCTCCCGAGCAACGCCACCGCGAGGAGGCTCGCCTTCTCGACGTGGATGTCGACAGTGTGGGTGTAGGCGACTGCGGCCGTCGCGAGGTGGTACAGGTAGCCGTGAACCGCCTTTCCGCTGGCGTCGATCGAGATCGTGACGTCCCCCGCCGGCAGGGAATGCGTCGTGGTGGATCGCCGGTCGTCCGTCCGCTTTTCGGGGACGGCGGATCGAAACGCCGCCAGCGAGGTGTCGTTCTCGGTATCGACAAGCTGGACGTCGCGCATTCGTTTGCCTATGTCCGCCGTGAAGATCCGCGCGATTGATGGCCGGTCCGTTCGAATGGTGAACTCGATCTCGGAGCCGTCCGCGAGGAGATACGAGTCCTGTCTGGTCTGTGCGATCATTGTCTGGGGGTGTTCGTCTTCTCGGTGTTTCCGGTACGCTCTGTCTCCGTGTAAACGCTCTGCAACCCGCAATTTCCGCGGGCACTCGGATTCAGCGGCGAGCCCCTCGTGGTTGGCCTCCTCCGGGGGGACGCGCGCTCGAGGACGGCTCTCGTCGGCCGACTGGCTCGGTCCCGCTACTCGCGCGCGTCGGTTTCGTTCCTTCGAACAGCATTTCTCTCTGGCGGCCGGCCAGGCACCGTCCCGGTCGCGAGCACGCCCAGGCGGCGGTGCTTCGCCACCGGGTCGACTCACTCGCGGACGCTCCGTTTCGTATGCTCGAACCGATCTATTATAAGTGACACGCGATGATTTGGGAATGGAGGAGAAATCCTGAATATAGATACAATTGTCGGAAACAGAGGGAAATATATTTTATATAATTGCATTTCATCACAAATTGTCGCCCCGCCGCCGAGGTCAACTCTCACGTTAGCACCTAACAACCATCGGTGAAGAATCGACCGTCGTCGGCGGAACGTGTCCGCAAGCGGGGCCAGGCTCCCCGAGCCTGGGGGCCATGGCGGCGGTATAACTGTTTCTATCAGCCGAACTTTTATACACTATCTGACTGAGTCTAGTGGCATGTCGCTTCCTGACACGGAGGGGACGGTCCAGACGACCCAGACCTCCCTGGACATCCTGATGGCCATCCGCGACCGCGACGGCGCGCGGCTCCGAGAGGTCGCAGACCAGGTCGGAGTGGCGAAGAGCACCGCGTACAAGCATCTCACGACGCTGGAGCGGAACGGCTACCTTCGCAAGAATGGCGAGACGTACCACATCGGGCTCAAGTTCCTGCACTACGGGGAATACGCCCGCAAGCGGTGGCCCGGGTTCAGCCACATCAAGGACGCGGTGGCCGAACTTGCGGAACGCACCGAGGAGGACATCGACTTCGTGGTCGAGGACCACGGCCGGATCACGACGATCGAGGAGTCGTACCACCCGTGGGTAAAGTACGACGACCGCTCGGAGGAGGCCCCCTCGGACGGGTATCGCGCCAACATCGGCGACTACTACCACATGCACTCGACCGCTGCCGGGCTGGCGATCCTCGCGGAGCACTCCACCGACCGGGTGCGCGAGATCATCAACCGATGGGGGTTGCCGGCACGGACCGAACACACTATCACGGAACAGGCGACCCTATTCGAGGTGCTCGACCGCGTTCGCGAGCGCGGTTACGCGGTCAACGACCAGGGGTACACCGAGGGGATGCGGAGTCTCGGCAAGGCAGTCGAGGCGCCCGACGGCACCGTGCTCGGTGCGTTCAGCGTCTCCGGGCCGACCTACCGACTCGACGGGGCCGTCCTGGAGCGAGAAATCCCGACCGCCCTACAGGAGGTCGTCGCGTCGCTGGAGGCAGACCTGACGGCCCGCTGGTCGTCCTGACGCGCCGGCACCAGAATTTCCGCGGCCTCACCCGTTGTTTCCCAGCGAATCTACACCCCGGGAGAAACCTTTTGTGCTGGCTCTGACAAACCGTTCGTGTATGCGCGCAGCAGTCCTGGAAGAGTACGAAGAGCCGTTAGCTATCAGGGACGTCGACCGTCCGACAGCCGATCCCGACGGTGTCGTCGCGGAAGTCGACGCCTGTGGCGTCTGTCGGAGCGACTGGCACGGGTGGGTCGGAAACTGGGAGTGGTTCGACTACAAGCCGCCGCTCGGGCACATTCTCGGCCACGAGCCGTCCGGGACCGTCATCGAGGTCGGGGAGGAAGTCGAGTCCGTCCAGGAGGGCGACGAGGTCGCGATCCCGTTCAACTTCGCCTGCGGGCACTGTCACGAGTGCCGGGTCGGCTACGAGAATCTCTGTGAGAACCACCTCGGCCTCGGCTTCCAGGAGGGCGCCCCAGGCGCGTTCGCCGAGGAGGTGCCGATCCCGCATGCCGACATCAACGCCGTCCAGCTACCGGATGGCGTCGACCAGGTCGACGTTGCCGGAATGGGCTGTCGGTTCATGACCTCCTATCGCGGGATGGCACACAAGGCCGACGTCAGCCGCGGGGAGTACGTCGTCGTCCACGGTCTCGGCGGGATCGGTCTCTCGGCGGTCCACATCGCCGACGCGCTCGGCGGCAACGTCATCGGCGTCGACCTCATGGACGAGAAACTGGAGATGGCCGAGGAACTGGGGGCGATTGCGACCGTCAACGCCGCCGAGGTCGACGACCCCGTTCAGGAGGTAAAGGACATCACGGACGGCGGCGCCCACGTCTCGCTGGACGCGCTCGGCATCGAGGAGACCTGCCAGAACGCCGTCGAGTCGCTGCGCACCCGCGGCCGGCACGTCCAGATCGGGCTGACGACCATGGAACAGCAGGGGTACAATCCGCTGCCGACCGACACGATCGTCATGAACGAAATCGAGATCAACGGATCCAGCGGTCTGCCCCCGGCGAAGTACGGGGAGATGTTCCGGATGGTCGAGAACGGCAAGCTCGACCCCGGAGCCGTCGTCACCGATGAGATCGCTCTCGAGGACGTCAGCGACGAGCTGGAGGCGATGACGGACTACCAGACGGTCGGGATTCCCGTCGTCAGCGAGTTCGCCTGACCGATGGTCGACAGCGAACAGCGGGACGCGATCCGACAGCGACACCAGCGGGCCCGCGAGCGGGCGCTCGACGGCGTGACGGTCGCGCCGTGGATCGATGGGGCCGATGAGGCGGCTGCCGACGGGTCCAAGACGGTCGAGACGCGCGATCCCGCGATCGACGAGCCGATCGCCTCGGTTCCCGTCTGTGACGCCGCTACCGTCGGCCACGCCGTCGAAGCCGCGTGGGACGCGTTCGACCGCGAGTGGGCCGATACCACGCCCACCGAGCGTTCGCGCCGGCTCTTCGAGTGGGTCGACGTCCTCCGGGCGAACGCCGAGGAACTGGCGTTGCTGGAGTCGCTCGACACCGGCAAGCCGCGGGGGGACGCCCGCGGCGAGGTCGACGGCGCCATCGACACGCTCGAGTACTACGCGTCGATCGTCCGCGCCCAGACCGGCGACCAGATCCCGGTCGGGGAGGACCTGCACATGTACACCCGGACGGAGCCGTTCGGCGTCGTCGGTCAGGTCACGCCGTGGAACTTCCCGGCGTGGGCCGCCGCCTGGAAGCTCGGGCCCGCCCTGGCCGCCGGCAACTGTGCCGTCCTCAAACCCTCTGCGCACGCGCCACTGACAACCATCCGGATGGCACAGCTCTCGAAGGACGTGCTGCCGGACGGCGTCTGTAACGTCGTCACCGGCCCGGGCTCGGAGACGGGGAACGCACTCGTCGAGCACGAGGATGTCCGGAAGGTGTCGTTCACCGGCAGCGGGGCGATCGGAACCGAGGTGATGCAGGCCGCCGCGACCCGCATCGCGCCGGTGACGCTGGAACTCGGCGGGAAATCCCCGTTCATCGTGTTCCCGGACGCGGACCTCGAGACGGTCGTCGAGGCTGTGGCGGACGGGATCTACTACAGCACGGGTGAGATCTGTGACGCGCTCTCGCGGGCGCTCGTCCACGAGGACGTCTACGAGGAGTTCGTGAACCGCTTCATCGAGCGGTCGGAGTCCTACGTGCTCGGCGACCCACTTGACGAGGCCACGACGATGGGGCCACTCACCAACGCCGACCAGTTCGAGACCGTCACCGACTACATCGAGGTGGGGCAACGGGAGGGCGCGACCCTCGCGACCGGCGGTGAGGCTCCGGACGATCCGGCGTTGGCCGACGGCCACTATCTCGAACCAACCGTGTTCACCGACGTTGACAACGACATGCGCATCGCCCAGGAGGAGATCTTCGGGCCCGTCCAGACGATCCAGTCGTTCGCGACCTACGAGGAGGCGATCGAACTGGCCAACGACACAGACTTCGGGCTGGCGGCGGGAATCGGGACCGAGTCGACCGACCTCGTCCACCGCGCCGCCGCCGACCTGGAGGCGGGCCTCGTCTACGTCAACGCGTACGGCCCCATCCGGTCGGAGGGCCCCTACGGCGGATTCAAGGAGTCCGGAATCGGCCGCGACCTCGGCGAGGAGGCGCTGGACCACTACCGGCAGACCAAGACCGTCTACGTGAACCTCGACGAACCGGCGCTGTGAGCGCCGCAACGCTTTTGCGCCCCGGTTTGGAATGGTATGTCAGATTCACTCATGGGCATCCTCTCGGACCTCAAAGAGCGGTTGAACCAGGAGCAAACCGACCACGAGGGCGACGGGATGGACAAGCCGCCGGGCGTCACCCGGCTGTTCTTCGCCACCGACATCCACGGCTCGACCGTCTGCTGGCGGAAGTTCATCAACAGCGCCGACTTCTACAACGCGGACGTGCTCGTCCTCGGGGGGGACACGACCGGCAAGGCCATCTTCCCGATCGTCGACGAGGGCGACCGCTACACCTACACCAGGCAGGGCGACGACCACGAGATTCACGAGGAGTCGGAACTGGAGGAACTGCTGGACTCGCTGGAGAACACGGGCTACTACCCGTACGTGATGGACGAGGCGGAGTACGAGGCGCTCCAGAATGGCGACGACGCCCAGGAGCGCCAGGACGAGATCTTCCTCTCCGAGATGAAGGCCCGGATCGAGAAGTGGGTCGAGCTCGCCGACGAGCGGCTGGACGACACGCCCGTGTACGCCTCCCCGGGCAACGACGATCCGTTCGAGATCGACGAGGTGTGGGCGGCCTCGGACACGGTCCAGCTGGTCGAGGGCGAGGTGGTCGACATCGACGACGACTACCAGATGGCGACCACGGGCTGGACGGAGCCCACCCCGTGGGACACCGACCGGGAGGAGCCCGAGGAGGAACTCCGCGACCGCCTCGAGCGGGTCATCGCCGAACTCGACGACACGGACCGGGCGATCTTCAACTTCCACGAGCCTCCCTACGACTCACAGCTGGACGAGGCGCCGGAACTGGACGAGGACCTCCGCCCGAAGTTCGGCGCCCGGTCGACCGAGCCGGTCGGGAGCCAGGCGGTCCGGGAGGTGATCGAGAAGTACCAGCCACCCCTCTCACTGCACGGCCACATCCACGAGTCGCGCGGCCAGACGACGATCGGAGATACGGTCGCGATTAACCCGGGCAGCGTCTACTCGGAGGGGTCGTTGCAGGGCGCGGTCATCGACCTCACGCCGGAGGTCGAGGTGATCGGCCTCGTCCGGGGATAGTTTTATGTTCTGTACCCGACAGGTGACGGGTATCACGGTGTCACGGCATGTCTGAAACGCAGCTGCTGGCGGACGCCCCGGAGGAAGCCATACGCGTCGTCGAGGCCGCCGACGAGCGCGGTCTGACCGTCCGTCTCATCGGGGGGACGGCCATCTACCACCACGCCGCGACGGCCAGGGAGCCGCCGTTCAAGCGCGGGTATCGGGACGTCGACTTCGTCGCCCGCCGGGAGGAGGAAGACGAGGTCACCGACCTGATGCTCGACCTCGGCTACGAGGCGAACGAGCGGTTCAACACGATGCGGCGGTTCCGCCTGGAGTTTTCCGACCCGGTCAACGAGCGGAAGGCCGACTACATCATCGACCGGTTCGACTTCTGTCACTCCTGGAGCCTGCGCGACCGGATCGAGCGAGACTACCCCACCATCCCCATCGAGGATCTGCTGCTCTCGAAGCTCCAGATCGTCGAGGTCAGCGACCGGGACGTCCGGGACATGATCGCGATGCTGGCCGACCACCCCGTCGAGGCGACCGACGATACGGAGGCAATCGACCCGGAGTACATCGCCGGACTCTGCAGCGGGGACTGGGGACTGTACAAGACTGTCACGATGAGTCTCGACCGAGTCGACGAGTACGTCGCCAGCAACGACCTGCCACTCGACGAGGCCGAGATTGCAGACCGAAACGACGCCCTCCGGACCAGCATCGAAGAGGCGTCGAAGAGCCTGCGGTGGAAACTCCGGTCGCTGGTCGGGGAACGCAAGCAGTGGTACAACCAGCCCGAACTCGGCTAGAGCGGGCGTCGGACCGTGACGCCGACGGGGACCGTTCGTATTGACCGACGGAGAACGTTCGTTCTATCGACCGACGGGGAGTGAGTGGCCGGCCCGTCGGCTCCGCGACGAATGCCGGCAGAACGACGAGAAATCCGGAGGAGCAGGGCGGGTCAGTCCTTCGGGATCTCCGAGTGGATCTCCCCGAGTTCGACCCCCTGGCTCTGGCGGTACTGCTTCATCCCGAGGTAGATGACCGCCGAGAGCACGTACAGGAACGCGAGGAAGCCGATCGACTTGAGGTTGTTAATCCCGTAGACGCTCTCAGTCGCCCAGAGGTAGAACACGGACAACAGGATGAGCGCGTAGGCTCCCGCGACGATGGAGACCAGCGGGATGCCGGCGACCTCGTACTTCGAGACCGGGTTCTTCGAGAACAGCTCTGGCCGTCGCCACGGGAACAGCATACAGGCGACCGTCGAGCCGAGGAAGGTGAGCGCGATGGCGAACGTCGCCGCCAGCGTCAGCGTCTGGAACCCCGGTGCGAAGAAGTAGATGACCGTCAGGATCGTCGCCGGAATCGCCATCATCAGGATGGCGTAGATCGGCGTGTTGTACCGGGTCTTCACCTCGGCGAACACTTCGGGAATCGTCCGGTCGAACGCCGTCGCGAAGATGACGCGGGTCGACGAGAGGAACACCGTCCCGGACCACGCGAAGAACCAGCCGCCCATCAGGATGGCCATGAGCTTCGCGAGGATGCCGTTACCCATCGCGATGGCGGCGATCGTCGTCGGCGAGGAGAGCCACTGCTGCTGACCGGAGCCGACGAAGTAGTTGTAGTTGAGCGCCTGGTAGAACTCGTAGCCGATGGCCGCGTCGAACAGGGGCCACAGGACGATCGCGACCAGTCCCGCGGCGATTAGCGCGCCCTCAAACACACCGAACATCTTCTTCCACTCGCCTGCCTCACGCACCTCGCCGAACAGTGTCGACCCCCAGACGGGCCACATGATCCAGAACAGGAGCATCGGGAACAGCTTGTACGACGCCCCCCAGTTGAGGTTGAACATCGGCGCGAAGTTCACCTCGGTCCCCTGGAGAATGCCCTGGTAGCTTGCCTCGATGCCCCAGGTGTTCATCTGTGCGCTGAACGCCGACTGGAACTGTGACGGTGAGGTCGTCAGCAGCCCGCCGACGAACAGGACGAACCCGAGCACGCCGACGTAGAACAGGTACTTCTGGATGCGGGCGTACCACTTCATCCCCAGGCTCACGTACACGAACACGAACGCGACGACGATCATCGAGGAGACGAACAGGCCGATGCTGGAGTTCCAGAAGTTGGCCAGTTCGACGAACCCGAACAGCGCCGAGATCGGCCCGAGCACGAGCCACGAGAGGATCGACCCGTAGATCGGGACCCACAGCCACAGGATGAATACCCAGCCGGGCCACGACAACAGATAGCCCCAGAAGCCGCTCAACAACCGGCTCTGCCAGACGTAGTCCCCACCGACCCGCGGCATCGAGGACACCAGCGTCGCGTAGACGACGTTCTGGAGCGTTAGGACGACCATCGCGATGATCGTCGCGAGGATCGGGCTCCCCTGTGGGATGAACGCGTTGAAGGTCCAGATGTAGAAGCCCAACGTGACGATGTTCACCGACAAGAACGCGTAGATCCATGCGTCGTACGAGGACCAGTCCCGTACGAGACCCGTTGCTTCCCTGACGAATAAGGTGTCACTGTCTGACATGCGTCCCTCTGCGTTCTGTCATTATTATCCTCTTACTTAAAATGTAGGGAAAATTGCCGGTTGATCGGGCCTGTGTTCCCCGCGTTGCCGGGACGTGAGGTCGTATTCCTCTCAGCTCGGCGGTCCTGTCTTTCGGATTCTCCGTCGGCGATCGCTACGTGGACCAGCGAGATGGCGCAGATTCCTACGACCGAACCGTCTCTGCTGCCTCTATTCACGTGACGTGGCGACTGTTCGAGAGGGTGGAAATTAATTCTACAACTGAATTTTTATACGTTAAAATTATAAAATCTTAATATTGAAAATTTGGGGCAGTATTTCAGTAATTTCTAACGCTATATTCGAGAAATTGTGGTTGGCAGATGTTGGTATCAGTAAACTCGAATCCGTGCCACATGCGTGATCCAGTGCGTCTGAGGTCGTCACTTCCGGTCGATATGTAGAGCGTGTCGCGTCGGCGTCGGTCTTCTCGCCTGACCCGTCGAGCCTCGTTCGGTTCGTCGCCTGCGAGTGATGATCACGTTCAGTCTCGGCCAATAAAACATATTTCTTATATACATTGAAAACTGTTACCGATTGATATATTTTGAAAATATAATATGAAATAAAATCTTGTTCCAGGTCCTTCCGGAGCGAGAGACGTGATGCGACTGCCGTGACTGTGGCCCGGCGATGATCTGTGCGTGGGGACGAGCGCGACCGGCCGCTCGTACCATCTGATCTACACGAGTGTCGAGTTTCGGGAAGTAAACGGCCGGAATCGGTCCCTCATTGGAATCGACAGCTGCGTGTATTGCCAGCTCCCGGTGCATCGGAGCGATGTTTCCCGTGCGTGCCCCGACACGAGGTTGGAAGCGACCTGCTTCCCGAAGAATCGGCGATAGAGGGTTCGAATCGGTGAATACAATCCTGAAGCACCGCGTTGTCCCCCACGATTGATGGCCCCGTCGCGTGCGGGGGGTCTCCGGTTGACCGTCACTTAGAGGGGCGTCGATGCCCTTCCGATCGAA